>JBKOZS010000265.1:0-14654 GCA_046726015.1 Acidobacteriota bacterium | reverse complement strand
GCGTTGACCTGAGCTCTCGCCCCAGGTCGGTGATTTCACCGAAAGCGGTCACGCCGCGCTTGTGCAGCCACTGAAAAAGCTGCCGCCCGTGGAAACGCGGGCGTCCCAGCGTTTCCAGCGCCTGCTCGAGCTCGGCAAGCTCCATCTCGGCGATGTCGTGGCGGCACTCAATCATCGTCGTAGGTCGGGTCTCTAGACCCGGCGTGTCCGTCTTTCGACCCAGCGTGCTCGTATCAAGGCCCGGCGTGTTCTTCTGTCGATCCGAGCGTGTTCGTTCTTTAGGCCTGGCGTGTTCGCAATGACCGAATCCTTATTGTACTATCCCGGTCCAGCACGGCTTTTCCGTCAGCGACGTGTTGCGCGACAGCGGGAGCACGTGATAAAATTCGTTCTTTGAACGTCTTCCGTAATTCCTTTCCCTACAAGCACTTGCGCAGGTCCGTAGACCTGGCGCGGCAGCGGCTCTCATAAACGAATGGTCACACGCGAGGTCCTGGATACCGGTCTTCGTCTCATCACCGAGTCGATGCCGCACGTCCGGTCGGTCAGTATCGGCGTGTGGCTGATGCGCGGCTCACGCCACGAGACCGACGCGCAGGGCGGCATCGCGCACTTCGTCGAGCACATGCTCTTCAAGGGCACCGCGTCGCGCACGGCCGAAGACATCGCCCAGGCGATCGATTCGATCGGCGGGCAGCTCGATGCGTTCACGGCGAAGGAGTATGCGAGCTACTACATCAAGGTGCTCGACGAGCACCTGCCGCTTGCCGTCGATCTGCTCTCCGACATCGTCATGAATCCGAGCTTTGCGGACGATGAGCTCGAGCGCGAGAAGAAGGTCATCCTCGAAGAGATCAAGATGGTCGAGGACACGCCTGACGATCTCGTTCACGAGCTGTTCACGCAGCACTTCTGGGAAGGACATCCGCTCGGCCGGCCGATCCTCGGGACGAAGGAAACGGTGGAGTCGTTCGAGCCGGACATTCTGCGCCAATACTTCCGTTCGGCGTATACGGCGCCGAATCTCATCGTTTCCGCCGCGGGCAACATTCAGCATGCGCAAGTGCGCGAGCTGATTGGTCGAGCGTTCGAGAACCTGCCTCGTTCCGGGGAACAGTACTCCGACGCTGTGCCGCGCGTCGTGCCGCAGGTTGTCGTCAGGTCCAAGGAGCTTGAGCAGAGCCACGTGTGCCTCGGCACGGGCAGCTACCCGCAGAACCATGACGATCGTTACGTCAGCTACATCATGAACACCGTTCTCGGTGGATCGATGAGCTCGCGGTTGTTTCAGAACGTCCGCGAAAAGCGTGGTCTCGCGTACGCGGTCTTCAGCGGTTTGAGCGCGTATCGCGACACGGGCAACATCACGATTTACGCCGGGTGCGCGAACGAGGCGGTCGGCGAAGTCGTGGATCTCTGTGTCGAAGAGCTGCGCATCATGAAGAACACGCTGGTGCCGGACGCAGAGTTGCGGAGGGCCAAGGATCATCTCAAGGGCAGCCTGATGCTGAGCCTCGAGAACACAGCCAGCCGCATGTCGCATCTCGCGCGGCAGGAGATCTATTTCGATCGGCACTTCGGCCTCGACGAGACGCTCGCGGGCGTCGAGCGCGTGTCGTCAGTCGACGTGCAGCGCGTGGCTCGCGACCTGTTCGCCAACGGGTCGCTCGCCGCGACCGTGCTCGGGCCTTCCCCCGCGGAGCTGACGCGGGCGCGGCTGGATCTCGTGTAGATCCGTACTGAAATGATTCAGAGATATACCAATCCCGAAATGGGCGCGATCTGGAGCGATCAGCGCCGCTACGATGCGTGGCTGCAGGTGGAGCTTGCGGCAACCGACGTGATGGCCGAAGCCGGCATCGTGCCGGCAGACGCCGCGCGTGAACTGCGCGCGAAGGCGTCGTTCGATATCGCGAGGATCGAGGAAATCGAGCAGACGACGCAGCACGATGTGATTGCATTTACGACGGCCGTTGCCGAACGCGTCGGACCTGCCGCCCGCTGGCTGCACTTCGGCCTGACCTCGTCGGACGTGCTCGATACGGCGCTTGCCCTGCAGATGCGCGACGCCTGCGCGCTGATCGTCAAGGACATCGCGGCCGCGATGGAGGCGGTGCGGGACCGCGCGGAGGAGCATCGCCGGACGCCGATGATTGGACGCACGCACGGCGTCCACGCCGAACCGATGACGTTCGGCCTCAAGCTCGCTCTCTGGTACGCCGAGCTGCAGCGCGACCTGGATCGCGTGCTGCGCGCGCGCGACGTGATTTCGGTTGGCAAGATTTCCGGCGCGGTCGGGACCTTCGCGCATCTCGATCCTGCCATCGAGGCACGCGTCTGCGAGCGGCTCGGTCTTCAGCCGGCGCCGGTCTCGTCACAGGTGATTCAGCGCGACCGTCACGCGGAACTCCTCTCGGCGCTCGCCATTACCGCGGCGTCGCTCGAAAAGTTCGCGCTCGAGATCCGCGGATTACAGAAAACAGAAATTGGCGAGGTCGAGGAGCCGTTCGGCAAAGGCCAGAAGGGCTCGTCGGCCATGCCTCACAAGCGGAACCCGATCGGCTGTGAGCAGATCGTTGGCCTTGCGCGGCTGCTGCGCGCCAACGCGATGGCGGCGTACGAAAACATTGCGCTCTGGCACGAGCGCGACATCTCGCATTCATCGGTCGAGCGCGTCATCCTGCCGGACAGTTTCATTGCGCTCGATCACATGCTGCGGCGATTCACGCGAATCGTGCGCGGGATGGTGGTGTATCCGGATCGGATGAAGGAAAACCTCGAGCGGTCGCGTGGCGTGGTGTTTTCGGGCACGGTGCTGCTCGAGCTCGCGCGGCGTGGCATCTCGCGCGAGCAGGCGTACGAGTGGGTCCAGCGAAACGCGATGCGCTCGTTCCACGAGAAGCGCGACTTCAAGGATCTCCTGCTCGCCGACGCTGACGTGATGCAGGTCCTGTCGCGCGCCGAGATCGACAGGGCTTTCGATCTCAACGATCAGCTGCGCAACGTCGACACAGTGTTCGCGCGTGTGTTTGCCGGCGTTCCTGTAACGGTGTAGGGCGCGTCTTCAGACGCGCCGCGAAGTAGGGCGGGTCTTCAGACCCGGCATCCCGGAGGATCATGAAAGCTCGCGTTTACGTCACACTGAAACCCTCGGTGTTCGACCCGCAGGGACGAACCATCGCAGAAGCACTGCACTCGCTCGGCTATGCCGGCGTGGGCGACGTGCGGCAGGGCAAGTTCTTCGAGCTCGAAGTGAACGCCGGCTCGCAGGATCAGGCGCGTGCGCTGGCGGCCGAAGTGGCCGACAAGGTGCTGGCCAACCCGGTGATCGAAAGCTATCGCGTTGAGATTGTGTAGAAAGCATTAACAATTGCTCAGCGCCTGCGGCCGCAAGCGAGCGCCGGAGGGAAGTCGCAAGGGGACCCAACGTGAAGCGTTGGGGCCCGAGCGACCGCGAGCGCGCAGCGAGGTGGGGCAGGGGCCCCACCGAGCGGAGTGAATAATGAAGTTCGCCGTCGTCGTCTTTCCGGGATCCAACTGCGACCACGACGCCTATCACGCGACCAAGCACGTGCTGGGCCAGGACGCCGAGTTCGTGTGGCACAAGGAGACGAGCCTGAAGGGGGCCGACGCGGTGATCCTTCCGGGCGGTTTCGCCCACGGCGACTACCTGCGCACCGGCGCCATCGCGCGCTTCTCGCCCGTCATGTCTTCGGTCGTGGAGTTCGCGCGAAAGGGCGGCCCGGTGCTTGGCATCTGCAACGGCTTCCAGATCCTGCTCGAGGCGGGGCTGCTGCCGGGCGCAATGCTGCGCAACCGCGACCTCAAGTATCGCTGCGAGCACGTCATCGTCCGCGTCGAGCAGACGGACACCCCGTTCACGCTGGGTGCCTCGCGCGGTCAGCGGCTGCGGCTGCCGATTGCGCATGGCGAAGGGAACTACTACGCAGATCCCGAGGTGCTGAAGGCACTCGAGGCGGATCGCCGCGTGATTTTCCGCTACTGCGACGAGCGCGGCGAGGCGACCGAGGCCGCCAACCCCAATGGATCGGTCAACAACATCGCCGGCATCTGCAGCGAAGCACGTAACGTTGTCGGGCTCATGCCGCACCCCGAACGTGCGTGCGAAGGCCCACTGGGGAGCGCCGACGGCCTGGTGATGCTGGAATCGGTCGTCACGGCGCTTTCGCGCGAAGGAGCGGTGCGCGGGGCATGACGATCGATCAGGCGGTTCTGGAACGACACGGCCTTACACGCGACGAACACGATCGAATCGTGCGCTTGCTCGGGCGTGAGCCGACCGTCACCGAGCTTGGCATCTTTTCGGTGATGTGGTCCGAGCACTGCAGCTACAAGAGCTCGCGCCTGCACCTCAAGAAGCTGCCCACGCGGGGGCCGCGCGTTCTGCAGGGCCCCGGCGAGAACGCCGGAGCGGTGGACATCGGCGACGGGCTTGCCGCCGTCTTCAAGATCGAATCGCACAACCACCCGTCGTTCATCGAGCCCTACCAGGGAGCAGCGACCGGTGTCGGCGGCATCATCCGCGATATCTTTACCATGGGCGCGCGCCCGATTGCACTCCTGAACGCACTGCGGTTCGGCCCGCTGGACGGCCCGCACGGCGCACGCACCCGGCGCATCGTCGAGGGAGTCGTTGCGGGGATCGGCGGCTACGGCAACAGCATCGGCATCCCGACCGTCGGCGGCGAGATCGCGTTCGAAGAGCCGTATGCGGGCAACCCGCTCGTCAACGTGCTGTGCCTCGGGATCGCCAGAGCCGAAGCGCTCGTGAAGGGAACCGCATCCGGCGCGGGGAATCCCGTCTATTACGTCGGCGCCAAGACCGGTCGTGACGGCATCCATGGTGCGACGATGGCGTCGGCGGAGTTCGATGATAGGTCGGCGGAGAAACGTCCCGCCGTGCAGGTCGGCGATCCGTTCATGGAGAAACTGCTGCTCGAGGCCTGTCTCGAGTTGATGAAGACGGATGCGCTGATTGGCGTGCAGGACATGGGGGCCGCCGGGCTGACCTGCTCGACGTGCGAGATGGGCGCGCGTGGCGGCGCCGGTGTCGAGATCGACGTTCACCACGTGCCGCAGCGTGAAACGGGTATGACTCCGTACGAAATCATGCTCTCCGAATCGCAGGAGCGCATGCTCCTGGTCGTCAAGAAGGGACGCGAGGCGGAGGTCGAACGGATTTTCGAGAAGTGGGATCTGCATGCCTCGCACATCGGCGAGGTGACGACGGACGGCCTGATGCGGGTCAAAGATCGCGGCCAGGTTGTCGCGGAGATTCCCAACACCGCGCTGGTCGATGAAGCACCCGTTTACGATCGGCCGACGAAGCGCCCGGCGTACCTGGAGCATGTGAACACGATCGACGCGGGGTCGCTCGGCCGCATCGACCCGAAAGACGCGCTGCTGACGATCCTTGGTTCGCCAACGGTCGCGAGCAAGCGATGGGTCTACCGGCAGTACGACACGATGGTGCGTACCAACACCATCGCGCTCGCGGGCATGAGCGCGGGCGTGGTCCGCGTCAAGGAGACCAACCGCGCGCTGGCGATTTCCACCGACGGCAACGGCCGTTACTGCTACCTGAACCCGCGGCGCGGCGCGATGCTGGCGCTGGCGGAGGCGGCCCGCAATGTCGTCTGCGCAGGAGCTGTGCCTGTCGGCGGTACGAACTGCCTGAATTTCGGCAACCCCGAGCGTCCGGAGATCATGTGGCAGTTCGTGGAGTGCGTCGAAGGGCTCGCCGAGGCCTGCCGCGCGCTGGACATCCCGATCACCGGCGGCAATGTCAGTCTCTACAACGAGACCGATGGTAAGGCGATCTATCCCACACCGATCATCGGCGTCGTTGGCGTGATCGACGACGCGACGCGCGTCATCACGCGGACGTTCAAGCGTGATGGGGATGCGATTGTTCTCCTCGGCGACGATCGCGGGGAACTCGGGGGCAGCGAATACCTGCGAACCGTTCACGGCCTCGTCCGCGGCGACGCGCCCGAACTGGATCTCGCGCGCGAGCGGGCGCTGCAGAGCGTGGTCTCGCAGGCCGCGACCGCGGGCCTTCTGCAATCCGCGCACGACTGCTCGGATGGTGGCATCAGCGTTACGCTGGCGGAGAGCTGCTTCGACACGGGTGGCCTGGGGGCCACGATCGAACTGGAAGGCGCGAGCGCGGACACGGCGCTCTTCAGCGAGAGCGCCTCGCGGATTGTCGTATCGGTGAGCGCGGGTGACGAACAGGAACTCCTGAAACGCGCGGCAGCGGCCGGCGTGCCGGCGCGCCGCATCGGACGTGTCGGGGAATCGCGACTGCAGATCAGCGTGAATGGGAATCGAGTGATCGATGTCGCGGTGGCTGACGCGGAAAACGTCTGGGCGACGGCGCTCGAGAAGTACTTCAAACGGGTTGCAGCATGAGGGATGAACACAAGATGCCGCAAGGTAGCGCCCCAGGAGCCGCAAGTACGCGAGCGCTCGAAGAGCGCGAGCACGGACTGCCGCAAGGTAGCGCCTCAGGCGCCGCAACTACGCGAGCGCTCGAAGAGCGCGAGCAACTGGATAAATTGAAAGACGAGTGCGGCGTGTTTGGCATCTTCGGTCATCCCGAGGCCGCCAACCTGGCGTATCTCGGCCTCTACGCGCTCCAGCATCGTGGGCAGGAGAGCGCCGGGATCGCGACCGCAGACGGCGAGAAGATGCGCCTGTCGCGCGCGATGGGGCACGTCGCCGACGCGTTCGACGAGCGGGCGCTCGAGACGCTCCCGGGGCACATTGCGATCGGCCATACCCGGTACTCCACGGCCGGCGAGAGCCGGCTGCAGAATGCGCAGCCGATCCTGATCGACTGCGCGCACGGGCAAATCGCGATCGCACACAACGGCAACCTGGTGAATGCGCGCGAGCTGCGCGATCGGCTCGTCCGCGACGGATCGATTTTCCAGACGTCCAGCGACACCGAGGTCGTCCTTCACCTGTATGCGCGTTCCCGCGAGCATACCGTCGAGGATGCGCTGGTCGAATCGATCGGACAGGTCAGCGGCGCTTTTTCGTTCGTCCTGCTCACGAAGGATCGATTGATCGCCGCGCGCGATCCCCACGGGTTCCGGCCGCTGGCGCTCGGCCGTCTCGGCGATGCCTACATCGTGTGCTCCGAGACGTGCGCATTGGACTTGATCGGCGCGACCTACGTGCGCGACGTGGAGCCGGGCGAGCTCCTGGTCATCAGCGACGGCGGCCTGCGTTCCCTCAAACCATTCCCGCCAGCGCAGCTCTCGCACTGCGTGTTCGAGCACGTGTACTTCGCCAGGCCCGACAGCTATGTCTTCGGCAAGAGCGTGAACGAGGTCCGCACGGAACTCGGACGAATCCTTGCGAAGGAATCCCCGGTCGAGGCAGACGTCGTTTCGCCGATTCCCGACTCGGGCGTCTGCGCGGCAACGGGCTTCGCCGAGGCGTCAGGTATTCCCATGCAGATGGGCCTGATCCGCAATCACTACGTGGGCCGCACGTTCATTCAGCCGCAGCAGGCGATCCGTCATTTCAGCGTGCGCATCAAGCTGAATCCCGTGCGCAGCGTGCTCGAGGGGAAGCGAGTGGTCCTCGTCGACGATTCGGTCGTGCGGGGGACTACGAGCCGGAAGATCGTCAAGATGGTCCGCGCCGCAGGCGCCAAAGAAGTCCACGTGCGGATTAGTTGCCCGCCGACGATCTCGCCATGCTTCTATGGCGTCGACACGCCGAGCCGATCGGAGCTCATTGCCGCGACGCAGGAACTCGATCAGATTCGTGACTTCATCGAGGCCGATAGCCTGGCGTACCTCAGTCTCGATGGCCTGCTGCGCGCCGTGAGGCCGGATGGCAAGTCGTACTGCACGTCGTGCTACACCGGCGTGTATCCAGTGGCGTTCCCGCGGGACGAGAAGGCCTACCTGCAGCTTGCGCTGAAGGCTGTCGAATAGGAAGATGCGAGCGGCTTCGCTCCTGGTGCTCTCGCTGATGCTGGCAGCCGCGCCGGCGTGGCAGGGCCGCGGACAGGTTTCCCCCGCACAACTCAAAACAGCGATCGACAATCTCGGCAAGTTCGAGGCGGCGACGCGCACCGAGGCGGGACGCGTCGTGCGCCGCGCGCCGGCTGCGCAGGCCGTACCCGCATTGACCGAGGCCGCGTCGAGCCACACCGACGGGTTCGTACGATTTCGCGCGCTCGTGCTGCTGTCGGGGTTCAACGATCCCCGCGCGCGCGACGTGATGGCCGCGGCGCTGGACGACCCCAACGATCGTCTGCGCACGGTGGCCTACGCATATTTCGGCCACAACGTCGAACGCGGAATGGCGGAGCGCCTCCTCAAGGCACTCGACAAGGAGGACGGCGAGTTCGTCCGTCCGGCACTCACGCGCGCTCTTGCGGCATACGGCGACGATCCCAGGGCGCGTACGGCGCTCACATCGCTGGTGATGAGCGGCCAGGACCTCTTCCGCGGGGCGGTCATCGAGGCGCTCGGCGACTATCGAGCCGCCTACGCCTTGACGCCCATCATGACGGTCGCCAAGCTCGATGGTCCGCTGCAGGAGGATGCCGTGCTCGCGCTCGGCAAGATTGGCGATCAGCGGGCGCTGCCGGTTCTCGCCGCGCTGCAGGAGACCGCGCCGCGCGTTCGCCAGCCAACCATTGCCGCGGCGATTTGCCTGCTCGGCACCAACTGTGGGTCGCACCAGAAGTTCGTCATCGACACGTTGATCTTTGCGATGCGGAACATCGGGTTCCAGGACCTGGTGCGCAGCTCAGCGCGGGGTCTTGGCGCACTGGCCGCGTCAGGACGACAGGATGCGGCCGGCACGCTCATCGATCTTGGCGTCTCCGCGAAGGATCCTGGACGCGCACCGGTCGCGCTCGCCCTCGGCACTGTCGCCCTGCGCAGTACGCCACTGCTGCTGAAAGTCCTCGCGTCTCGCACGGATCTCGAGGACAGCGGCCTCCTGCTCCGCGACGCCTTCGATATGCTCGAAGAGGACTACGAAGAGGAGCGCTTCTTCGCGACCGTGCGCCGCACCTACTGGCAGGCGGCGGCCGGGTCCACGGAACGCCGCGTCACCGACGCGCTGATCCAGACGCTGGAGTTCTGACGGTGGACTATAAGCAGTCGGGTGTCGATATTGACGCCGGCAACGAGGTGGTTCGGCGCATTCGCGGCCTGGCACGCGGGACCGCCACGCCGGGCGTGCTATCCGACCTCGGTTCGTTCGGTGGTCTCTTCCACCTCGGCGCGCAGCCCCGCCGCGACCCGGTGCTCGTGGCGAGCGCCGATGGCGTCGGCACCAAGCTGCGCATCGCGTTCATGACCGGGATCCACCACACCATCGGTGTGGATCTCGTGAATCACTGCGTGAACGACATCCTCGTGCAGGGGGCCGAGCCGCTGTTCTTTCTCGACTACCTCGCGGCCGGGCGGCTCGAGCCCGATGTCGCGGTGCAGATCGTCGACGGGCTGTCGCGCGCGTGCCGCGAGAACGGCTGTGCATTGCTTGGTGGCGAGACCGCTGAGATGCCCGGGTTCTATGTCGACGGTGAATACGACGTGGCCGGGTTCATCGTAGGCGCGGTCGAGCGCGACCTGCTGATCGACGGCCGGACTGTCGCGCCGCGTGACGTCTTGATCGGCATTCCATCCTCAGGCCTGCACACCAACGGATACTCGCTGGCGCGCCGGATTGTGTTCGAACGACTGAGACTCGATGTCCGCGATCGTGTCCCTGAGCTGGGCACGACCGTGGGCGAGGCGCTGCTCGCGCCACATCGCTCCTACCTGCCGCTGATTCGTCCGCTCCTGCCGAAACGCGTCGTCAAGGCCATGGCGCACATCACTGGCGGCGGTATCACCGACAACCTGCCGCGCGTGTTTCCCGCGGGCACCGAAGCCCTCGTCCGCCTTGGCTCCTGGAACGTGCCGCCGATCTTCCGCTGGCTTGGGTCGGCTGGCGCCGTGCCGCAGGAGGACATGCTGCGCACGTTCAACATGGGCGTGGGATTGATCCTTGTCGTGGCGCCGTCGGACGCGGATCCGACGCTCGCGGCGCTCCGCGACGCAGGGGAGCCGGCGGCAAGGATCATTGGAGAAGTGGTCGCCGGCACTGAGCCCCGCGTGCGTTACGTGTCCGCCTGAGGACCGGGTGCACCAGGCCGGCGTTCGTCTGGCGGCGGAGTCGCTGGCGGCGGGGCTGCTGGCTGGTGCCGCCTCAGTGATGGCCGTCGGGTATCTGCTCGATGCCGTGCGACTTCCACTCGCGCCTTCGGTCCTTGCCATCGGGGCCATCACTGGCGGCGCCATCACGTTTCACGTGGTCCAGAGAGCGTCGCCGTCAGGCGGAACGAGACGTCAGCTGCTTGAAGTTTCGATCTTCCTCCTGATCACCGCCCTGGTTTGCGGTTACCTTCTCTGGCTCGCTTCACCCTCGCTGCTGCCGGTTGCCGATGGTCCCGACATCGTGCATCACCTGCTGCTCGTTCACGTCATCCAGCGCACGCTTCAGCTCGTAAAGGATCCCGGTATGGAACCGTATCTCGGCGAGATGATGCACTACACGCCGGGGAGTCACGTGCTTGCGGCGGCGTTCGCCATGTGGCTCCGCGTGGATGCGTTGCGCGTGGTCTATCCGGTGATGGCGTTGTGCGCGGCGCTGAAATGTGCGCTCCTGTTCCTGACCGCCGTGCGCGCCATGCCCGAGTCGCGTTCGCCGCTTCACGCGGCAGCAGCGGCCGTGCTCGTGATCGTTCCTGCGGAGTATTTTTTTGGCTCGCTGCTGAAGTTTGGGTTCTACGCCCAGGTCGTTTCGGAAATGTTTGCCGCCGGGATGCTGCTCGCGACCGTGCTGTGGGCACGGAGCGGCGCTCGCGTATGGTTGGTCCTCTTCTCGATTTGCGCGATCGGCGCGTTTCTCGCCTGGCCGGTGTGGGTGCCCGCGGCGATGCTCGCACTTGCGCTGACGATTGTGCTGCGACGCCCGGCTATCAGTGAAGGCGTCGGCGACATGCTCATCGCGTTCGCTCCGATCGCGATCATCGGTGGCCTGCACCTGATCATGCATCGGGGAGGCGCATCAATCCTCGGCAGCGCCGGCGTTGTCACGATCCCATCACTGGAGGTCGTGAGTGTCGTGTTCATCGCGCTTGCCCTGTTGGGCGCGTTATTGGCTATTGGCGATGTTCGTGCTCGCTCGGTTGTGATCGTCGCCGCGGCAGTGTTGCTCCAGGCATTCGGGCTCGCGGTGCTTAATCGGCTGGCCGGATCCGGTAGCCTCTATCTTCCTTACAAGATGGTGTACCTGCTCGTGCTTCCCTGCGCGGTGCTGGCAGCACTGGTGCTGTCACGGCTGGCCGCGCTCGTGCCCAGTCGCAACGGGCTGTTTCGAGCGGCTTCTGCCGTCGTACCGCTTGCGATTGCGGTGCCGATCGCCTGGGAACGGGTTCCACGGGAGCGACTGCGCAGTCCAATCACCGAGTCGAGCTATGCCGCCGGTCTCTGGACGCGCGATCATCTGCCAGCCGGCTGCGTGGATTATTTTTCCAGGCACTGGCTGACCGGCTACTGGCTGCACCTCGACGTCCTTGGGAACGCGCGGGTCTCTCCGCGCATGCGCGAGGAGACCTTCGAGTTCCGCGACACTGTCGGCAAGTGGATCGAGGGGCGCGGCCAGCCGTTCGCGATCGTCGAAGACATGCCGTCAATCCCGCGCGAGGTGCGGCCAATGATGGAGACCCTGCAGTCTTTTGGCTCCGTGGCCGTGGTGAAGAACCGGGGTCTGACCCCGATTGCGTGCCGCGACTGACGCCCTGGGGTCTGACCCCCAACTGCGTCGATGCGGCGTGATTTGGGGTCTGACCCGCAGCATGCACACGTCGTTCACTGTCACGCACGATCGCACGCAGAGCGCGCAGAGCACGCGGAGGCTAATTGGTTTTTGATCTAAAGTTCTCTGCGAGCTCCGCGTGAAAACGAGCGTGGACACGTGACAGGCGCCGCAATTCGGAAGGACCTGGTAACTCATTTGCCAAGACCGCGCACTGGTTCACTCGATAGAGATCAGTTATCGACGGCGTTCACTGTCACGCACGATCGCACGCAGAGCACGCGGAGGACTAATTGGTTTTTGATCTAAAGTTCTCTGCGAGCTCCGCGTGAGGACGTGCGTGGACACGTGACAGGCGCCGCAAATCATCTAACGCAGCGTCCGGGGTCTGACCCCAGGAAGGAATGCGCATGGGGTCTGACCCCAGTCGACGAATTGCGGTACTTATTTCGGGGCGAGGTTCGAACCTCCAGGCGCTGATCGACGCGATTGCCGAAGGACGTCTCGACGCGACAATTGCGGTGGTGATCTCCAACCGCACAGACGCCCAGGGACTCGAGCGCGCACGTGCCGCGGGCGTGGACGCGATGGTCATCGATCACCGCGGCTTCCCCTCACGCGCGCTGTTCGAAGAGGCGCTCGTGCGCGAGCTCCGCGCCCGCAACGTCTCTCTCGTCTGCCTTGCCGGGTTCATGCGGCTGCTCGGTCCGACATTTCTCGACGCCTTCCCGAATGCGATCCTCAACATTCACCCATCGCTGCTGCCAGCATTTCCCGGCGTCGACGCGCAGAAACAGGCGTGGGAATACGGGGTGAAGGTGGCCGGCGCGACGGTGCATCTCGTCACCGGCGAGCTCGATGGAGGGCCGATCGTGTTGCAGTCGTCAGTAGCCGTTCTCGACGACGACACGCCGGACATGCTGGCCGCGCGGATTCTCGTCGAGGAACACCGCCTCTATCCCGAAGCCGTTCGGATTGTGCTCGACGGCAAGCACAAGGTAGAGGGACGCCGTTTCACGACGCAAGACCAGTAGTCGCGCGTCGTCAGCTGGACGTGGGCGTTGTCAGCGTCAGCACCGCCACGTCCGGTGGACAGTTGATCCGCACCGGGACGTACACCGTGCCGACACCGCGGCTGACGAAGATTGACGTGCCTTCGCGCCGCTCGAAACCAGCGACAACGGGAAACTCGCGCGCCGCAATCGCGCCCAATCCAGGCAGCACGATTTGCCCGCCATGAGTGTGACCGCTGAGGACGGCTGGTATCGCGAGCTGCTGCGCCTCGAGCAAACGCTTCGGCGTGTGTGCGAGAAGAATTGCGTGTGGCACCGTCCCACGAGCCAGCCGCGCGATGTCTTGCACCTTGTGCGTCCAGTACCTGATGCCAATGAAATCCATCGGCTCTCCCCGCACGGTGAGGCGCGTGTGCGCATCGCGAAGGACGAGGAACCCTTTTGCGGCGAGCGCCGCGGGCATGTCGCGATCGTCATCGTGATTGCCGAGAACCGCGATTACGCCGAGCGGCGCTGACAGCCCGGCGAGTGAATCGGCCGCCGGCTCAACGTAATGTCGATCGCCCCATGTCACGTAGTCGCCACCAAGGACGATGAGGTCGGGACGTTCCGCCATCAGCAGGCTGACGGCAGTGGTGACGTGCTCGTGCGAGACCGTCTGGCTCCGATGGATGTCCGTGATGAGGCCGATCCGGAGTCCGAGAAGCGCCTCCGGCAGGCCAGCGATTGGGAATGCCGCGCGCGTCAACTGAAGCCGATGCCGCTCGTACAACGACCCATGCACGATTGCCCCGGTCGCGACACCGAGGCCGACGCCTGCGAGACCCCTGAAGAACGATCGCCTGGTGAGCCAGCGTCCCTCGCCTGTCCCCGTGGCTGCCGTGGGTTTATCCGTAACGCTCACAGTTTCGTGAACTCGAAGAGGCCGCACGCGTTGCGGGCATCCGCGAACGTGTCAGGAGCCGCATTCTCCACGAGCCGATCGTCATCGTCGACCGCCAGGAATGAGACGAGGTGGAGGTCGGACAGGGTCTCGAGGATCGTGCGGGGTGAAAAAATGCGCTGGCTGTTGAAGCACACTCGTTCTCGTCCGACCGGAGTGCCAAGATAGAGCCGGCCGCCAGGTGCAAGCACACGTACCAGCTCGCGCATCGCCTCGTGCCATCCGCGCGGCTCGACCGGATCCCCGTACCGTCCCAGGCCCACATGCTCAATCGCGTGCAGGCACGAGAGCGACTCGATCGATCCGGCCGGGAACGAATCGAGATGGCACATGTCGCCGCGAACGAACGTCAATCCCTCGACGTTCGATTCGAGCGCGCGGATGTCGACGACGGTCACGGGCATGAAGGTGAGCACGTGCGCAACAAAGCCGTCGATCCGCGACCCGATATCGATGTGGTGCCGCGGACGCTGCGCGAAAATACGGCGGGCAGCCCACAGATCCTGGTGGAAGTAATGACCGCGCGCGATCCCTGCCTGGGCGGTGAAGTCGGTCAGGATGGGCTCGACGTTCCCGAGCCTGAGCGGAAAGCGACCGTCCGCGCCGCGGCGGTACTCGGCCACCTGGCGGATGAAGCGGGGCAACCGCCGGAGCGCCGCGGCGCGACGAATGTCGAAACCGGCAAACGCGGCCGCATCAACAAACGGGCGCAAGAGTCGGCGCATGCGACGTCGTGATCATAGCGCAGTCCCTGCCGCACCTTTCTTCTCAGGTCGAGGGGCTTCGCCCCTCGAACTCCCCTACACGCTCGCTCGCGGGGGCCCCGTGCCCCGCTC
>JBKOZS010000264.1:0-25634 GCA_046726015.1 Acidobacteriota bacterium | reverse complement strand
GGGGAACGACGTCCACTCGAAGCGCAGATCAAAGCGGCCGCCGGCGGCGTCGAGCACGCGCATTGCGGCGGGCGTCACCTCTTTGCCAATGCCATCACCAGGAATCACGGCGACGCGATAGGTCTTCATCGACTCACCATAAACCGATCACTTTCCACCACAGAAACCCCAGCGGCAACCATATCGCGAGATGCACGAGGGACAGGATGAACCCGATGCGCCACCATCGCGCCTGGCTCACGTAGCCGGCTCCGAACACAATCGGCGCCGGCCCGGTGCCGTAGTGCGTTGTTGCCGCATTCAGGCTTGAGAAAACGCCAAACGCCAATGCTGCCACCAGCGGCGGCGCGCCAAGCCCGATGGCAACCGCGAAGAACGCCGGAAACATCGCCGTGACGTGTGCGACGAGGCTGGCAAACGCGTAATGCGCGTAAACGTAGATCACCGTGAGCGCGGCGAGCGCCCACCACCACGGCCAGCCGCCCACGAGCCCCGCGGCTGACTGTGCGAAGGCCTGGGGGAACCCGGCTTTCTCGAACTGTCCCGCGAGCATCACGAGCCCGCCAAACCAGATCAACGCGTCCCACGCACCTTTCTCGTCGAGGAGATCTTGCCAGTCGAGCACTCGCGTGAGCAGCAACAGGCTCAACCCGGCGGAGGCCACGGCGGTCGCAGACAGTCCGTGCCATTCACCGGTCAGCCAGAGCAGGAGCACAACCACGAAGATCACGAGCATCGTGCGCTCGCTGCGGGCCATCGGGCCCATCAACTCGAGGCGATCGGTCGCGAGCGCCCGAGCGGTCCCGGTGTCGTGAAGATCGGGCGGACAGAGGCGGTAGACGAGATACGGCACCAGCACAAGCGCAACCACGCCTGGAACCGACGCGGCCAGCGCCCACGTCAGCCAGGAAACCCTCGTGCCCGCCCCTTGCTGCGCAAACTCGGCGACGAGGGGATTCGGCGCGGTTGCGGTGAGGAACATCGCCGATACGACGAGGTCCCCCTGATACAGCGTTTTCATCAGGAACGCGCCAATGCGCGATGCCGTGGGCCCGGGCTCCGATCCAAAGGCGCGCGCGACGTTGAGCGTGATGGGAAAGAGGATCCCGCCCGCGCGCGCCGTGTTCGATGGCGTCATCGGCGCCATCGCGAGATCGGCCAGTACGATCGCGTAGCCAAGCCGCAGCGGGCTGCGGCCGATGCGCTGCACGATGTTGTAGGCAATGCGCTCGCCGAGCCGCGTCTTGACCAGCGCGCGGGAAAAGAGAAACGCCGCGACGATCAGCCAGACCGTGACATTGGCGAATCCCGACAGCGCGTCTTGCACGCTGAACAGTCCGAGCAGGGTGCCGGCCGTCGACGCAATCAACACCACGGCGCCGGACGGGAGTGGCCGGGTGATGAGCGCCGTCACCGCCGCGACGTAGAGGCAGAGCAGGCCCCACGCACGCGCGCTGAACGCTCCGTGAGGTGCCATCCAGATGACGGCAGCGGCGATCAGCGGCGCGAGCGAGCGCCAGTGAGACGCCCGCGTCACAGGAAACGCTGCAGGAACGCGATGATCTCCTGGCGTCCCTCCGGCGTTTCGACGTGTTCGACGTCGTAGCGCAGGAGCTTCCACCGCTCGGGATGTCCCGCCGCCGCGTAGACCCGTTGCAGCTCGCGATCGATGATGTCGAGTCCCGCGACCGGCGTCAGCTTGTCCTGCAGCCCGGCGAGGCCGAGGTGCGCGCGCGGCGCGATGAGCGCGTTGATCCCGGCAGTCGTGAACCGATTGAGCAGCCCGGGCACGTAGTAGTAGAGGCCATGAAGCGACAGCCCCTTCTTCTCGAGCAGCGTGTGGAAATCCGTCAGGCAGTTGATGTCGACCGTGACCTTGATGCGCGGGTCGAGCGCGGCGAGCCACCACGCCATGGTGCTGCCCATCGACATACCGAGCGTGCCGATGCGCCGCGGATCGACGTCCGGCCGCGCGATCAGGACATCAAGCGCGCGCAGGCTGTCGTACACCATCATCCCCCACAGTACCTGGCCGCGCCACAGCATCGCCTTGAACATGTCGGCCTCGGTGGTGTGGCTGCGCTCGCCGAACACCCAGTGATCGATGCAGAGGCTGACACAGCCGAGGTCGGTCAGGACCTTCGCATACGGGACCGGCTGCAGGTAGCTTCGCCCCTCGATGAACTCCTGCTTGCCAATCTTGTATCCGCCGCCGTGCGAGTGGTTGAAGAGCACCGCCGGCGCGCGCCCCGCCACGGAACGCGGACGCGCAAGATACGCAGGCACCGGCTCGATCCCGTTGAGATCGAGCTCCCACGTCTCGAGAACGTAGCCGTCGCGCTCTTCTTCCGAGCGCTTCTTGCTGCCGATCGCACGCGTGCGCCCGGGCAGTTGTCCGAGCAACCCATAGAGCTCAGCGCGCCGCCTGGCCGGTCGGGGCGGCGAGGAAGTCTGCATCGGGCTCTCCGCGAGAGACGAGAAGGGCGTCAGCGACGCAAGTCCGCCGAGCTTGAGAACATCCCGTCGATCCATCCCGTTGGTGGCCATATCCTGCCAGAGCTTACAACTATCGACCCGGCCCCGATCGGGCGACGCGAGTCGAAGTCCCTGTCCGGATGACCGAAGTGAGTCGAATGATTGCCTTTGGCGCGGCTACCGCCGATAATGCCCGGACACCCAGACATGCCGGCCCAAGATAACGTCGATTATTACGAGCTCCTCCAGGTCAGTCCGACTGCCGACCCGGAGACGGTTCATCGTGTTTACCGCTTCCTCGCGCAGCGTTTTCATCCAGACAACGCTGAGAGCGGAAACGACGCGCGGTTCCGCGAGATTCACCAGGCGTATACCGTCATCAGCGACCCGGAACAGCGGGCGCGGTACGACGTTTCGTATCAGCAGCACCGCAAGGATCGCTGGCGTCTGGTGACCGCAGGCGCGAAAGCCGAGAACGACTTCGAGCTCGAGCAATCGGTCCGGCTCACGCTCCTCGAAGCGCTCTACACCAAGCGTCGGCTGGAACCGGAGGAGCCCGCGATTTTTGCGGGGGATCTCGAGTCGCTGCTCGGTCGGGCGCGCGAACACCTGCAATTTACGATCTGGTATCTGTCGGCCAAGAAGTTCGTGACACGCGACGACAATTCGCGGCTGCTCATTACCGCCGACGGCGTCGACTTCCTGGAGCAGAACTATCGCTCGAGCTCACTGCGCCGCCTTCATGCGGGCACCCCAGCGTCCTGATTGAGGGCGTACCTCGCCTGACGAGGCGGGTGAGCGCGACGGTAATGCGCGCGCGATAGACTAGGCACCCATGCGAATCGCGCTCGTCATCCTGGCGGGGCTCATCACGCTTCAGACGCCCGACACCCGGATCCTGCTGATCGTCAAGGGTGACGATATGGGTGCAGGGCACGGCATCAACGTGGCCACCATCGATGCCTTCAAGCGCGGCGTTCTCACGACGACCAACGTCATTGTCCCCGGCCCGTGGTTCCCCGAGGCCGCCCGCCTGATCAACGACAATCCGGGGCTCGACGTGGGTGTCCACCTCGCGATTACGAGCGAGTGGGAGAACGTGAAGTGGCGGCCGCTCACGTCGGTGCCGTCGATTGTCGATGCGGACGGCTATTTTTTTCCAACCGTGATCCCGCGCCCGGGTTTCCCGCCGAACACGAGCGTCAAGGAGAGCAGCTGGAAGATCGACGAGATCGAGCGTGAGCTGCGCGCGCAACTCACGACCGCGAAACGGCACCTGCCGCAGGCCACCTACACCTGGCCGCATATGCTCTTCACGTCGCTGTCGCCCGACGTCGGCGCGCTGGTCGGGCGGCTGAGCAAGGAATACGGGCTCGTCGTGCCCTTCGACCTCAAGATCCAGTGGCTACGCGGCGTCTACGACGCCAAGGACAGCGGCGCCGTGAAGGCTGACAAGCTGGCTGCCCAGCTCGAAACACTCGGCCCGGGCGTGTGGGAGCACATTGATCACGCCGCGACTGACGATCCCGAGATGCGCGCGTATGGGCACGCGGGGTATGAGTGGGTGGCGGCCGATCGCAGCGCGGTGCTCGAAGCGTGGACGAGCCCGAAGGTGAGGGACGTGATCACGCGCCGCGGGATCACGCTGACCAACTACCGCGAACTCACGAAGCCGTAAGCAGAACCGCGCACGCGTCGATTGGTGGCGTGGGCCTCTAGTCCTGACGGAGAGCTATGTGGGGATCGATGCGCGCCGCGCGGCGCGCCGGCCACACGCAGGCTTGCAGGCCGGCGATCAGCAGGACCAGCGAGACGATGCTGAAGGCGATTGGATCGAAGGGGGAGACGTTCCACACCTGCTTTGCGAGCCACTGCGCGACGAAGATGCTTCCGGCCAGGCCCAGGACGATGCCCAGGAGGAGCAGCCGCGAACCGCGGCCGATGATCATGCGCGCAATCTGACCGGCGGTCGCGCCCAGGGCCATCCGCACGCCGATCTCCTGGCGTTGCTGCGCGACCACGTTCGACATCACCCCGTACACGCCCACGATCGCGAGCGCCAGCCCGATCGCGGCGAACACCGACAGCAACGTGAGATTAAAGCGAGGCGTCGCGAGTTCCTGTTCACGCAGCACCGCGTCGAGCGCCTTGACCTCCATCACTGGCTGGTTCGGATCGACGGCATAGATCTGGCTGACGACTGCGCGTGCGATCGTCGACGGGTCGTTTTCGGTGCGGACGGCGAGGAGATTCGCCACGCCGAGCGCCGTGAACGGCACATAGATCTCCGGCATTGCCGGCTCGTCGACGCCGCGGTTCAGCGCGTCGTGCACCACGCCGACAATCTGAAACGCGTCGTCCTTGATTGCAAACGGCGGCTGTTTCAAGCGCGGGATGCGGACCACCTGGCCAAGCGGCGGGCGCTGTTCGAGGCGCGTCCGCACGAACCGCTCGTTGACGAGCGCGACCGGCGTCGTGCTGTTGATGTCGGCGTCGGTGAAGAAACGGCCGGACGCGAGACGAATGCCAAGCGCGTTGGTATAGCCCGCGTTGATCTGATGGACCGCGACGAACTCCTGGTTCGGCGGCGCGCCGGCGATCTCCACCCTCGCCCACCAATTGCCGAATGGGTGAAGGCCCGTGTTCAAGCCCACCGCCGTGACGCCGGGCAGGTGACTTACTCGCCCCAGCACGTCCTGGAAGAAGGCGACGCGCCGCGCGGGCTCGGCGTAACTCCGCGGCGGCAGCGGCACGCGCATCGTCAACACGCGATCCGGGCGAAAGCCGAGATCGACATCCTGGATCGCGACGTACGTGCGCACGAGCAGGCTGGAGCCCGCGAGCAACATCAGCGATAGCGCCACTTCGCCGACGACCAGCGACTTGCGCAGCCATGCCTGCCCGCCTCCCGCGAGGCTGCGGCTTGCTTCGCGCATGGCGCCGGCGAGATCGCGTCTGCTGCTGTGCAGCGCGGGCGCAAGACCACAGAAGACGCTGGTCAGCACTGACACCGCGAGCGTGAAGATCAAGACGGACCGATTCAGCGCGATCTCCGATTCATCTGGAATTGTTCCGGGAGGAACGATCGCCAGTATCGCGGGGAGACCAGCATAGGCGAGCGCGATGCCGAGCAGCCCCCCGGCGAGCGCGAGCATCAGGCTCTCCGTCAGCAGTTGCCGCACGAGACGCCATCGGCTGGCGCCAAGAGCAGCGCGTACCGTCATTTCTCTCTGGCGCGCCGCGGCTCTCGAGAGCATGAGATTCGAAACGTTGGCGCACGCGATGAAGAGCAGCAGCGCCACCGCGCCAAAGAGAACCCACAGATCCCGGCGGATGTCGCTCGGAAACGTCTCTTTGAATGACAGGAGATTGACGCGCCACTGATCCGGAAACTGGTCCGGTTCGCGTGCCTTCAAGTCCGAGATGATCGGCGTGAGATCGACTGTCGCCTGGGCAGCCGTGATGCCCGGTTTCAATCGCCCGAGCAGATGGACGTTGCGAACGCCTTCGATTGTCTTGCCACGCTCGAAGGCGAGCGGCACATAGACGTCCGCGCCGCGCCACATGAAGCGCTTGGGCATGACGCCGATGACGGTTCGAATCGTGTCGTTGAGCCGAAGCTGGAGGCCGAGCACCGACGGATCGCCGCCGAACTGCCGCTGCCAGAACCGGTACCCGAGGACAACGACCGGCGGCGCACCCGGGCGCGCATCCTCTGGCGACGTCGTGCGTCCAATGAGCGCCGGCACGCCCATCACCTGGAACGTGTTGAACGTGCCGTGATTGCCGCGGAGGCGTTGCGGATCGCCGACGCCGGTCCAGAACACGTCGCTGATCGTCGACGCGATGACCCCTTCGAAGATCGTGCTCCGCTCCGCGATCTCGAGGAATTGATCGATCGAGTAGCCGGTCCGCCCCCCTCCGCCGGGCGTCGGGCTCGAAACCCGCACGCTCATCAATCGATCGACGTCCTTGTACGGAAATGGATCGATGACGACCGCGTGCAGGACGCTGTAAATGGCCGTAGTGGCCATGATGCCCAGCGCCAGCGACAGGATGGACACCGAGGCAAACGCCGGGTGCGCCACCAGGCTCCTGAGAGCGACCTGGATGTCACGCCGCATCGATCACTGCTTTCGATTCGCAGCCGAGACCCACGTCTCGACCAGCGCCAGCGACGGGCCTCCCTTCGCCCGATACGCGTCGGCGTATCGCGTCATGCGCACGCGATCCTGTTCGACACTCTGCACCGGACGATTATTCATGATCCCTTCATAGAGGACGAGCAGTCCCAGCGCCAGCGACGGTTCGTCCTCGAGGTGCGTGTCGACGAGTTCGTCGACCGCCTGCAGACCGTCGGCGTATTTGCCGGCCTGCAACGTGGCCATGACATAGCGACGCTTGACGCCGGTGTTGTCCGGCCAGCGTGTGCGCGCGTCCTGCAGCGTCTGCAGCGCGAGATCGCCGCGCCCCTGCCGCAGGAATGCGTCAGCGAGCAGGATGTGCAGGGGGACGGCGTCGCCTTCTCTGATCAACGCCGTGCGCCAGGCGCCTGCCGCTTCCTTGTCGTTGCCGGCGGCGGCGTAACACGCACCGAGATACACCATCGCGGGAGAGAAATCCGGAGACGCACGCATCGCATTTCGGAAGGCGTTGGCTGCCGGATCGAGTTTGTTCTGCGACAGCAGGTTCAGCCCCTGCAGGAACGAGGCAATCGGCGCCTGTGCCGCCTCGGCATCGGACACTTTCAAATCACTGATCTCGACGGTGTCGGCCCGATCGAGGAGATCGCGCACGACAGGCGAGTTGGCGTCCGGTCGCGCCTTGACGCGGGTGAGGTAGGCATCGAGCACCGGCGGGGCCAGGACCTGATCGATCGCGAATGGGGGAACCGCGCCCACCAGGCGTGCCGCGAGCGATGCGGGCATGCCGACCGAGCCGCTCGAGCCCGCGCCGCCCGCGACTTCAGCGGCGAGCCGCGGCGCACCAGTGACGGAGAACGGCCTGCGCATTTCGCCGAGTGGTTCGTTCCCCGATCGCACTTTCGCGCGCACCATGTAGTCCCCCGGCGGCAGGACCCGCATGTCCGCGACCGCCTGCGCGAGGTACGAGCCGGTGCGGGAACCGGCAGAAACCGCCGCGTCTGCGCTCACCAGCGCCGGGCCATCCGCCTTCGCGGCGATTTCGAATTTCACGACCGCGTTGGAAAGGCGCGAGGAGTCGCCTTCGAGATCGAGTTCGAGCGCGAGCCGTTCGTCCTGCCGCACACCGTCGAGCGCCAGCCG
This sequence comes from Acidobacteriota bacterium, assembly GCA_046726015.1. Classification (GTDB taxonomy): domain Bacteria; phylum Acidobacteriota; class Vicinamibacteria; order Vicinamibacterales; family 2-12-FULL-66-21; genus QHWT01. Next base: position 17,874 of record JBKOZS010000264.1, on the reverse strand, counting down.
CGGGTCACCGGTCGCGCGCGCCGGCACGCGGACGAGCAAGGGACCGGTCGCGGTGATCGGCCCGAGCGCCGTGCCACGTGCATCGATGCGACGCTCGACCGCGCCCACGTGTCCCGTACTGTCCATCAGCGCGAAGCGAACGATGTACGTGCCCGGTGGGACGGTGATGTTGGTCGAAAATGGCAGCACGCCGTTGGCCGCGGTCTCGGAAAGCGGCTGCTCCGTCGTGACGATCTTTCGGCCGTCGAGATCGCGCACCAGCAACTGGAAGCTGGCCTCGCCGGACTGCATCCGCGACGCTTCGCCCGTGAGCACCAGCTTCAGGTTCGAAGAGCTCTCAGGATCGGCGGCAACGTAGCTGGTCATGCGAAGGCCAACGCCGGTCGCGAGCACCGGTGAATCGAGCGCCGACGCGAGCCGCGCGGCCCAGTCGCGATCCTCATACGTGCGGACGTCGAAGAGATCGCGCGCACGCACCATCGTTCCGCCTTTCGTCACCTGGACCTTCATGCGACGGGCCTTCGCGGTGCCATCGAGCGGTTCCTTCTGAACGCCGATGCGGTAAAAGCCCGAGAGTTCACGTCGGAGGCGCTCGAACGTGGTTTCCGCGTTGACGTCAACGCGGAAGGTGCCGCCGCCGGTCATCCCCGCCAGCGTCTCGAGCGGACCGGAACGCATGTATTGATCGCGCGCGGGCGAGTTGCTGATGCCGCGCCGATCGGCGGAGAACATCGCGGGCGGCACGAACATCGTGAACAGCGTCGCACGCGCGGCGGCAGCCTCGGCGGCCACGGTGGAGATCACGGACATCTCCTCCCGTTCGTCCATCGGCCATCCGCCGGAAATGAGAATCACGGTCTTGTCGCCGCGCACGCGTCCGAGCGCGGTGAGCATCTGGCGCAGCGCCGCGACACTGGAGAGCGACGTCATCTGGGCGTCACGCCACGCGGCTTCGGCCTGCATCTGGATTCCGCGCATGCACGCATCAGCGGCAAAGCCGCCGAACGGGCTCGACGCACGCGGCGTCGGCGCGGGTGCAGAGCCGCTGCCGCCCGATCCTCCAGTGGGCGCGGACCCGGCGCCACCCGAGTCACCGCCACCCGGCGGTGTGCCGCCACCACCGCCCGACGGCGCGGGCGAGGGCGACGGTGATCCGCCCGGCCCGCCGACGGCTCCGCCACCTCCCGGTGCAATGCCGCCGCCGCCACCCGCGAAGATCGACGACCGGCATTCGCGCTCGGCGACGGAGCGCACCGCGATCAGGTTGCGATTGGCGATATCACGCGCTTCGCTCAAGCTGCCGTACTCCCACAGGCTCGCCGGCCCTGCCAGGCCGGTGACCTTCTGCAGTCCTTCGCGCACGCGGTCGTGCGCCCACGTGAACGGGACGTTGGGACCGACCGGCAACAGCATCAGCGCCGATCGGTCCGAATACGTCAGCCGCGAGAAGAAGCCCGACGCTGCCGTCGACACATGCCGTGCCATTCCAGGCTCGAGCGTGCTCTGATCGACGATGAACACGAACATGCGGCCGCCGCCGCCCCCCTCGTTTGTGCTGACGACCGACTCGTCGATGGGCGCCGACTGTTCCTTTGGCGCCGCCATCGCATCGACGTACTCCGCCGTCACCACCCGGCGCGGCTCGCCGGCAACGGTGACCGTGAAGTCGGACGCCGAGAGGCCCCGAATCGGGAGGCCCTGCTTGTCCAGGACGCTGACGTCGACGTTGACCACTTCGACGCCGCTGCGGAACTGCGGCGGCGGTTCGGCCGGCGCCTGTTGGGCAGACAGCAGCGGAGCGCCCCCCAGCAGCAGGAGCGATGCCGTGACCATGCTCGGGACTCTCATCACTCACCTCCCCGCGCGCTGCGGTCCGTTCGCGCGGTAGCCTCGTCGGGCCCTGACCTCATATTTGCCGTTGCGCACCTGGACCTTGATGTTGCGCCAGCTGTTGTCCTGCTTCGCATTCGTCGACGAATACGAGAGCACGTACTGGTTCGCGAGCTCGCCGACGATGTCGTCGAACACGGTGTCGAGTTCCTTGACCTGGCGCGGAAAAAACGCCCGGCCGCCGGTGGAGTGCGCGTAGCTCTCGAGGCTCTTGCGCAACTGCGGGACGGTGGCGCCGCCGCCAAAGCCGATCGTGTAGAGCATCGCATCGCTCGACTGCACGCGCGCCATCGCGGTCTCGCGCTGCGTGAGGCTGTTGCGATCGTCGCCGTCCGAGAAGATGACGACCCCTTTACGGCCCCACTCGCGGCTGACGAGATCGAGCGCGCGCACGGTCGCATCGTATAGGGCGGTGCCCCCCCATGACGTCAACAGCTCGACGGCCGCCTCGCGCGCGCGCTGATCCTTCTCGCGTTCGGCCAGCAGGAACATCGTGTCGTTGAACCCGACGAGCGTCGCGGCGTCGCCGAGGCGCAGCTTCGCGAGCAGCTGCGTGACGGCCGCCTTCACCTCCGGCAGCGCGCGCTCCATGCTGCCACTGATGTCGATGGCGAGCACGAGGTCGAGCGGCGCGTCCTCGCTGACCATGCTCGCGACGCGCTGCTCCACGCCGTCTTCGAACACCTCGAAGTCCTGGCGCTGCAACCCGCGCACGAACTGGCCGCTGTTCGTCACGATGACCGGCACGAGTACCGCTTCGGTGCGGACGCGCTCGGTGAACCCGAGATCCTTCGTGCGCACGTTGTCGATGAGCCGCCGGCCGTCGGGGAGCGTGGCGACCACGCGCACGTGATGGCCGCGCACCACATCGCCCGAGGACCAGTTACAGCCGAACGGCGGCCGTTCCACGGTGCAGACCAGTCGCCCGTCCACGAAGAAGTTCACCGATTGCACGTCGACCCGCGGCATGATCGTCGCCTCGAGCCATGTCTGGCCGCTGATGATCGTGTCGCGCTGCGGCGACGAGATTCGAATCTCCGGTCCCTGGGCGCTGACGATGGAGATGCCCGCCAGCACGGTCAGCGTGTAGACGCCCGCTCTTTTCATCGCGACACTCCGGGGTGTTCCGTCCGTTCCGCGGTCCCGCTCACCGGCACGAGCGGACCATCGGTCGTCAGCAACGCAAGATACTGCTCGAGCCGTTCGGGCGTGAGCGTCTGCACGAACTCCACCAGGCCGCGGCGGTCGTCCTCGTCGCGGCTGCTCACGGAGTTGACGAAATCCAGCGTCGCCGCCGCGAGCACGGGCGCCAGCAGCGTCGCCGGCATCTGCATATCGGCGAGCAGCTCCGCGAGCCGCAGGTTCAAGTCCGGGAACGCACTGGCAAAGATCGCAGAACCCCAGCGTCCCGCCAGCGACTCCCACGGACGGTGATTCATCAGTTGCAGGCACAGGCAACCGAGCCGGCCTTCACCGGGTGCGCCCCACGCATGCAGCGTCGGGGCAATCGGCGCGTCGCCCAGCCCGAGCCACAACAACTCGCTCAGTGAGAAGAACGTCGCAACGCGCGCGGGCTCGTGCGTCATGACCCACGGCAGCAACACCCGGCGACCGGAGCTCAGGCTGATGTCCTCGGCAAGTGCCGCCGCATCGCTCGCCGTCCGCAACGCGGCGACACGCGCTCGTCCCTTTCGAATCGCCGCCACGATCGTGTCGCGGTCCTCGTCGGTCAGGACCGCCGCATCGATCAGCGCCACGCTTTCAACAAATGCGCGTCGATCCTCGTCGTTCAACGTCGGACGGCGCCTCGGTGGCTTCGATGACAGGCGCGTGAGCGCGAACTCGCTCAGCCGGACGTCAAGGCCGAGCAGCGATCCCGTGACGCGCCATCCGCGCACCGGGTCGCCGCCTGCGATCGGCATACGCCACGGGCCGGTGTGCCGCGTGATCACCGACTGTAATCCGAAATCATGGCGGCTGGCTGCGGCATCAGCGGAAATCGGCGCGCGGTCGGGCTGGCCCATGGCCGCGGCATACACGAACTCCTTCAACCCGCGCGCGAGGAGATCGTCGGCGAGCAGCCGCAGAGCGGGAGCGAGGCGTGCCGCGCCGGCAACATCGCCGCCACGCGCCACGCGCTGAACGTTTTCCGCGACGTCGCGGCACCGGTCCCACGCGACGGCCCGTACGACGCGGTCCATCGACTCCGCTTCCCGGCTCAGGTCATCGCGCGTGAGTCCCGCGGCACCAAACGCATCGGCCATCTCCGCGACGGCGCGCGCGGACGAGAGATACGGACGCGGATTCTCGCCAATCAACTGCGACATGCGCACCATTTCCGCCGCGGCGACATCGACGCGGTATTTGGTGCCTTCCCAGTCGATGACGTGCGCCTCGCCGCGTGGTCCCGCGCCGGCAAGCAGGCGCAACACGTCGCGCTCGACAGGACCGGCCGCGGCGGCGAGGCTCTCGCGGTATCCGTCGGCAGCCGTCGGCGGCGCCTCGACCCGTGGAAGCACATCCGCATCAAGCCACCGCACGACACGTCCTTCGTAGTCGCCGCGGTCGTTCGTTTCGATCGCGGAGAGCGATCGAACGAGCGGCGCGAGGGTATCGGCGCCAAGGCTTCCACGGAGCACCGCGCGGGTGAGAACGACGAGCGCGCCCTGGAATTGCGCCAGCGCGCGAACGGCGCGGACATCATCATTAATTGATGACAGGCGCGAGGCGCGAGCGGCGGCCGTCGCATAGACGCCAAGGTCCATCAGCCGGGCTCGCTCGAGCGCGGCCACCAGTGCCGGGTAGGTTCCGGCCGCGCGGACGGCTTCAATGCCCTGGCGCGACGTATCGGGTGTCAGCCGCTTGAGCACGCGCGAGGTAAAAAGGACCATCTCGTAGCGGCGGCGTCGCTCGGCCTGGTCTCCCTGGAACACGCGCTCGCACAACCACCCGAAGTCCGCCGCGTCGCCCTCGGCCGCCGAGTCTTCCTCGGAGAGACGACCCCGTTTTTCGCGAGGCGGATAGGTCTCGGCAAACACGAGGCTCCAGAATTGCCGGCTTCCGGTGACGATCGGCCGGTTCTGATCGTCAGCCGGCAGATCGGCGATGAGTAATCCGGGATCGAGCGCCGGCCGCCAGAACGTGCGTTCTTCAATCTTCCAGCCTGGGGCCAGGCGTTCGTAGACGCTGAACATTCGGCGGGCGGCCTCGACGCGACGGCCGCTGTCGGGCGAGTCGAGGTCGAGGATGCTGCGAAGCTGCGCCGGCGATAACTGCGAAACGCTCGCGAAGAAATACGCGAGCATGCCATCACGCTGCGACACGAGCGACCGCACGAACGCTTCGGGTTCCGTCACGTTGCGCCCGACGAGCGCCGTCCACGCCGGTTCGGCATCCTTTCCGCCCGGCACCTGCACGATACCGCCGGCGAGGCGTAACCCGGCCGCCGCCGTCAGGAAGCCGGCGGAATGTCGCGTGGAAAGATCTTTGAGCAGGTCCGGCTGACCGGCGAACCACGCGCGTGTCTCCTCGTCGAGCAAGAGCAGGCCGGAGTAGAGCAGCGAGGCGCCGCGCGATTCGAGGATCGCTGCGGCGAGCGTCCGCGGCGTCGCATGACCGTCGAACACGGCATCGATCCAAATCGGCGCCGTGAGCGGCAACGGCAGCATGTCTGTGGAGGGATCGCCTGCTTCGGCACGTCCCGCCTCGTCGAGCCGCGTCAGCAAGGGACGAATCGCCGCTTCGCGCGCATCTTCCTTGGTGACGACCGACGACCGGTAGGTGCGGCGGATGACTTCAATCAGGAACTGGCTGCGGTCGGGGGAGACGGGATCGTCGAGGAGCGTCAGCGCCGCGCGGATGCCGCCGGGAAGGGGCATGTCCGACAGCGCGCCCGGGCCCGCAGGTGTCTGAGCGTATACCCGCCCGGCGACCAGGACAGCCCCGATCAAGCCGGCCTGCAGTGCGGTTCCTCCGGCGCGCAGCACGTGCCACTCTCGCACCTGGCCCTCTGAGGCGCTATTCTGCACTCGGCGCAGGAAAAAGACACCCGTAAATTCTGCGGTACCATCGTGTCGTGAAACGACGACGGGCGTGCCTTGGCGGTCTGGTCAGCACAACAGCCTGCGGCGGCGGGAGTTCGCCGAACGCACCGAACCAGCCGGGCGCCCGCAGAGGTTAAACGGAGACAAATCGACACGTGCTGACGGCCTGGCTGCTGACCGCCACGGTTCTCCTCGCCCAGTCGGAACACCAGCATGGTTCCGCGGTGACTGCGTCCGCGTGGAGCTGGTCGTGGGACGCGAATGTCTTCCTCGGGTGGAACTATCAACACCGCAAGTTCACCGACTTTCAACGCGTTGAATCGCAGAACTGGCTCATGGGAGGAGGGGAACGGCCCTGGGCTGGCGGGCGACTGCGGCTCGAGTCCATGTTCTCGTTCGAGCCGTTCACGATCCAGGCGCTCGGATCGCCGCAAGTGTTTCAAACCGGCGAGACGTACCAGCAAGCGCCGCTCATCGATTACCAGCATCCGCACGATCTGTTCATGTCGCTGAGCGCACGCTGGACGCGCCCGGTTGGATCCGCGCACCTGTTCGTGGAACTCGCGCCGGTGGGTTCCCCCGCCATCGGTCCGACCGTCTTCATGCACCGCCCGTCCTCGATTGACAATCCGACAACGCCGCTCGGGCACCACCAGTTCGATGCCACGCACATCACCCATGGCGTGATCACGGGAGGCGTTCAACGAAACGGGTTCACTCTCGAGGGATCGTGGTTTCGCGGCGAGGAACCCGACGAAAACCGCAAGGACATCGACCTGGGCGCCCTCGATTCGTACGCGGGCCGATTGACCTGGACACGGCGTGAATGGGAGGCACAGGTGAGCGCCGCTCATCTGACGACCCCGGAATACATCGAACCGTTCTCCGATGTGACGCGAATTTCGGCGTCGATTGGCTACACGAGCATGGACGATCGCGTGGCCGCGCTGCTCCTGTGGGGACAGAATCGCGAGATCCACGGCGTGCTTGATGCGTACCTGTTCGAGGCGACGGTGAGGCCGGCCGCGCGTCATTCGGTCTACACGCGCGTCGAGTTGACGACGAAGGACATCCTGAGCCCGGGCGGCCGGCATCCGCAGGGCTTCGTGCACTTTCATCCGCTCTCGCGCGTGGGCACGCTGACGGGCGGCTACGTCTTCGAAGTGGTGCAATCGCGCGTCGGCAATTTCGGGCTCGGCGCGGATGCCACCGTCTATCACGTGCCCGAGAACCTGCTCGACAACTACGGCGCGCCCGCGTCGTTCCACGTATTCCTGCGCTACCGTCCGAAGAAGCCGATGGCACACTCGCACTAGCCGTGGGGCGCGTCGGGCCGCGCCCTCAACTCACGTCGTGTGAAGGATGTAGACATCCTCCATCCTAGGGTGTAGGATCCCTACACCCTATGCCGAAGGCCAGGCGCTACCACAACCGTATCGAGCTGCTCCAGGGCACGCTCGACCTCCTCATCCTGCAGACGCTCCAGTGGGGCCCGCGGCACGGTTACGGGATCGCGCAGGCGATCCGCGCAGGGTCGAGCGACGTGCTCCAGGTCGACACCGGGTCGCTCTATCCGGCACTCCATCGGCTCGAGCGGCAGAAATGGATCGCCGCGACGTGGAAAGTGTCCGCAAACAAGCAGCGCACGCGCGTCTACCGCTTGACCGCCGCCGGCCGCCGGCAGCTGGCGTCCGAGCGCTCACGGTGGGAGATGCTGGTCGACGCGATGGCCGGCGTGCTCGCGAAAAGCCAGCGAGGCGAAGCATGAGTCCAACACGACGGCGCCGCGACGAGGAATTGCGCGAGGAGATCGCGTCGCATCTGCGGATGGCGACAGACGACCGCATCGAACGCGGCATGCGCCCCGACCAGGCGGCCGCCGATGCGCGCCGCGAGCTTGGAAACGTGTCGCAGATACAGGAGGCCACCCGCGACGTCTGGGGCGGGCGGTGGATCGACACTCTGACGCAGGATCTCCGTTACGCGGCGCGCGTGTTTCGCCGCAACCGCAGCTTCGCACTCGTGGCGATCGTTTCGCTGGCGCTTGGCATTGGCGCCAACGCCGCACTGTTCCAGGTCATCGACGCGGTTCGTCTCAAGTCGCTTCCAATTGCCGATCCCTCCTCGCTCGCCGACGTCCACATCGTCGACATGGATGGCGCGCGCGGCAACTTCGAGACGTGGCGGCCGGCAGTGACCTATCCGATCTGGCAGGAGATCCAGGCGCGCCAGCAGGCTTTCTCCGGCATTTTCGCGTGGGGCGCCGACAGGTTCAACCTGACGAACGGCGGAGAAGTGCGGGTCGCGCAGGGACTTTGGGTGACCGGAGATTTCTTCGGTGCGCTCGGCGTGCGCCCCGTGATCGGCCGCGTGCTGACGGCCGACGACGATCGGGCCGGCTGCGCGCCGCGACTCGTTTTGAGTTACGCGTTCTGGCAGCGCGCGTACGGAGGAAGTCCCGCCGTCATCGGGCAGACGCTCACGCTCAGCTCCCGCACGGCGGAGATCGTTGGCGTCGCACCGGCCGCGTTCCACGGACTCGAAGTCGGACGCACGTTCGACGTCGCGCTGCCGGTGTGCGCGGATCCGCTGTTCAGCGACGATGGGAAAGGGCGGTTACCGGTCGGCACGAACTGGTGGCTCAGCGTGTTCGGCCGACTGAAGCCGGGATGGTCGGTCGAGCGGGCGTCGGCGCACCTGCAGGCGATTTCCGCGGATCTGTTCCGCACAACGCTCCCGCCAGCGTATCCCTCGGAAAGCGTCGGCAAATACCTGAACTTCAAACTGGCTGCGTACGAGGGGGACTCGGGTCTCTCCCAGTTGCGTGAAACGTATGCGTCACCGCTCTGGCTGCTTCTCGGGACGGCGGGGCTGGTCCTGGTGATCGCGTGCGCGAATCTCGCGAACCTGCTGCTCGCGCGTGCGACGGCGCGTCAGCGGGAAATTGCGGTGCGCCTCAGTCTTGGCGCGGGGCGCGGCCGTGTGATCCGTCAGCTGCTGACGGAGAGCCTCTTGCTCGCCGCGATTGGCGGGGGACTCGGCCTGCTGCTCGCGCACGCGCTCAGTGAATCCTTTGTCACGTTGCTCGATACGCAGTTGGACGCCAACGCGGTTCCGCTCGGTCTCGACTGGCGCGTGCTTGGATTCACCGCCGGTCTTTCGTTCCTGACGTGCGTGCTTTTCGGGGTCGCGCCGGCGATGAACGTCACGCGCGTCAGCGCGAGCGCGGTGTTGCGGGCGAGCGCCCGGAGCGCGACCTCCGGCCGCGAGGTGATGGGTCTCAGGCGCAGCCTGGTCGTGGCGCAGATTGCGCTCTCGGTTGTGCTGCTGTTCGGCTCGCTGCTTTTTGCCCGCACGCTGCACAACCTGACGACCGCGAATCCCGGTTTCAATCCAAAGGGCGTGGTCGTCGCGGGCATCACGTTCCGTCGCCTCGATGTGCCGGCCGATCGCCGCATCGCCTTTCGTCGTGACCTCGTGGATCGCGTCAGGGCGCTGCCCGGCGTGCAGGCGGCCGCGACTGTCAGGATCGTGCCGCTCGGCGGCGACGCGATGGGCAACGACGTGTGGCCCGAGGGGGATCGGCCCCGCCAGTTCAACTCGCTGTTCAACGTCGCGGGACCGGGCTACTTCGCGGCGCTCGGAATTCCGCTCGTCGGCGGCCGCGACTTCGATGATCGCGATACCCCGCAGTCCACTCCAGTCGCCATCATCAGCGAAGCCTTTGCCGCGAAGTTCCTGACCGCTCGGCCGGCCGTTGGCGCGAGGTTCACGAGGCAAGCGACGCCGTCGAGCCCGGAGAAGACGTTCGAGGTCATTGGCGTCGTGAAGAACTCGACCTACGCCGATCTGAAAGAGGAGGTCGCGCCTGTCGCGTTCCTGGCGGACACGCAGACGCCCGGCGGCGCTTACATGCAATTGCTCGTGCGATCGGCGCTGCCTGCCGAGGCGGCGACCGCCGGGGTCACGCGCGCGCTCGCGGAGGCCGATCCGCGCATCGGCGTCACGTATAGCGTGATGACGAGTGATATTCGCGACACGCTGCTGCGCGAGCGTCTCCTGGCGACGCTGTCGGGGGGCTTTGGCGCGCTTGCGGCCATCCTGACGATCGTGGGGCTCTATGGCCTGGTCGCCTACACGGTGGCGCGACGCACGAACGAGATTGGCATTCGCATGGCGCTTGGCGCGCGCGGCTTCGACATCGCGCGGCTGATCTTTCGCGAAACGGGGCTGATGCTGACGATTGGTGTCGCCGCGGGCATCGTGCTCGCGTTGATGGGTGGCCGCGCCGCGGCATCGCTGCTCTTTGGCGTGCGCCCCTACGATCCCCTCACCCTATTTGGCGCCGTTGCCGTCCTCGCGCTCATCGCGCTGGGCGCCAGCTATCTGCCGGCCCGCCGGGCGACAAAGATCGAGCCCGTCGCGGCGCTGAGGGTGGACTGAGCACATACGATTCGGACCTCGGACCTCGGACCTCGCGCGCATCGCGCATCGCACCTCGCGCATCGGGCCTCGGACCTCGGCACAGCGCGGCCATCGAAGCCTGCCGCGCGGTCCCTTGACTTCGAACTCTACATATGTAGACTTCAACAGTGAACCTGACCCTCCCGACGACCCTCGTGCTCCATGCACTGGCGCGCGGCCATCATCATGGGTTCGACGTCATGGATGCGACAGGCCTGCCGAGCGGCACGGTGTATCCGATTCTCCGGCGCCTGGAGCGCGAGGGGCTCGTCAGCGCCGACTGGGAGGCAGCGGCCATCGCGCGAGAAGAGCAGCGGCCGCCACGGCGATACTACGAGTTGACCGCCGCGGGTGAGGCACTCCTGGCAACCGCGCGCACTCGGTATCGCATCCCCCGAACCCTCCGCCGCGCGCGCGGTCTCAAGCCGCGTCCCTCGCAGTCATGACCTCCCGCACCCGCGAGCCCTTCGCCCTGCGCGCATGTCTCGTCGTCGTGCGAGCGGCGGCGCGCCTTGCCCCAGTCGGCGAACGCGACGCGTGGCGTCGCGAGTGGGAAGCGGAGTTGCGGCACCGCTGGTCGAACCAGCGGCACCATCAGCTTTCACGCGGAGAACAACTGAGCCTGGTGCGCAGGTCATTCGGCGCGGTGGTTGATGCTGCGTGGCTGCGCCGCCAGGTCACGCTCGATGCCGACGCGGTTCACGACACGACCTACGGCCTCCGCCTGCTCGTCAAGTCTCCGTCATTTACGCTCGTCGCCCTGTTGGTCCTTGCCACAGGCATCGGTGCGACAACCGCGCTCGTCGCGCTGACGGACGCGCTGATGTTTCGTCGATTGCCGCTGCCCGACGCGGACCGCGTCGTCACGCTCTGGGAGCGCCATCGCACGACCGGCATCGGGCGCGAGGATGTTGCACCCGGCAATGCCATCGATTGGATTAGCCACTCGTCGTCGTTTGCCGCAGCGGCGGCCGTAGAACCCTGGAGTCTTGACTTCACCGCACCAGGAGGAGAGCCGGAGGTCTTTCAGGCGGTGCGCGTCACGAACCGGTTCTTCGACGTGCTCGGTGTGCCCATGCTGCACGGCCGCACCTTCCTCCCGCCGGAGTTCACGCGCGGCAACGATCGAGTCGCCGTCCTCTCGTATGGTCTCTGGGAAGAACGCTTCGGCGCCGATCCTTCAATTGTCGGCCGTGCGATTCGTCTCGATAACCAGCCGTATACGGTCGTCGGCATCATGCCGCCCGGGATCGAGTTGCGGCTCTTCGAACAACGCCGCGAGCCGCGCGTCTATCTCCCGAAGTACTTCGAGGACTACGAAGCGCGCATCAGGGGCACCGGATACTGGAATGTGGTGGCGCGGCTGAGGGCTGGCGTGTCGCTGCCGCAGGCTCGCTCCGAGCTCGAAACGCTGTCCGCGTATCTCGCGACCCAGTACCCGCAAAGCAACGCCAACATCGTGAGCGACGTGGTGCCGATTCGCGATCACCTCGCGGGCAGCCTGCGAAGCGTGCTGCCTCTGCTCCTTGGCGCGGCGGCGCTGGTGCTGATGGTTTCGTGCGCCAACGTCGCCAACCTGATGCTCGCGCGTGGTGCGGTGCGCGGCCGAGAGTTTGCCGTACGGCAGGCGCTCGGCGCCGGGCGCGGCCGCCTTATCCGCCAGATGCTCGTGGAAAGCCTGCTGCTGGCATTCCTCGGCGGCGCCGCGGGCGTGCTGCTGGCACGGGTGAGTCTCAGCGTCATCTCGAGCCTGCGTCCCATCGACGTCGCAGGCGCCGATCTGATCGCGTTGGACCTTCGGGTCGCCGCGATTGCCTTCGGCGTCACGCTCGTGTCTGCCGTTGCCGCGGGTCTCGCGCCGGCGCTTCAGTTGTCGCGGCCGGCTGCCGCGCGCGCCCTCAGGCAGGCGAACACAGCTGGCGCCACCGGCCCGCTTCGTGCCGCGCTCGTCATCGTCGAGGTCTCGCTCGCGTTGTTGCTGGCCGTCGGCGCCGGGCTGCTGGTCAGGAGCCTGCACGAAATCCAGCGTGTCGATCCCGGATTCGCGCGCGATCGTGTCTTCGCGCTGCAGGTCTTTGCATGGGATCGAAACACCACCGCGGCGAAGCGGGCGGTGTTCTTCGAACAGGTTCTCGATGGCATGCGCTCGCTTCCCGGAGTCGAGGCGGCGGGGGCCGTATCGGCCATGCCGTTCATCGAAGCCAATATCAACATCCGGTCGGCGATCGCGATCGCCGGCAGGCCTACGCCGCCAGCGGGTGATGATGCGCTGATTTACACCACGATCGTCGCGGGCGATTACTTTCGCGCCATGAACATTCCGCTGGAGCGTGGTCGCCTGTTCGATCGACCGGACTCGTCGACCAGCCGCACGGTCGCGATCGTGACGAGGAGTGCCGTGCGCAAGTTCTGGCCCGGCGAGAATCCCGTCGGCGCGCGTGTCAACATCCGCTTCACCGGGAAGGCTTACGAGGCGGAGATCGTCGGTGTCGTCGGCGACGCGCGTCACGACGGTCTCGACCGGCCGGCGCGCTCGGAACTGTTCCTGGCCCACCCGCAGGTGCCCTTCGGCTCGATGACCTTGGTCGTGCGGACGACCGCGGGCTCTCCCGCGACGATGCACACGCTGAAGGAGCGCGTCTGGGCGGTCGACCCGCAGCAGGCGTTCTATCGCACGGCGACGCTCGACGAACTCGTCGCGCGCACGCTGGTCGGACGCCGTTTCACGATGATGCTGCTCACCGGTTTCGGACTCGCCGCGTTGCTGCTCGCCGCGGCGGGCCTGTACGGCGTCATGAGCTTTTCAATCGGGCAGCGCACCCGCGAATTCGGCGTGCGGATGGCGCTGGGCGCCCGGCCATCGGACATCCTGCACCTGGTCTTCCGCGAAGGCGTCACGCTCGCCCTCGCTGGTATCGCCCTGGGCATCGTCGCCGCGCTTCTCTTCACACGGCTGCTGCGGGCCCTCCTGTTCGGCATCAGCGCCAGCGATCCGCTGACGTTTGTTGTCGTGGGGCTGTTCGTGCTGGTCATCTCGGCATTCAGCTGCTACGTGCCGGCGCGCCGCGCTGTGCACGCCGATCCGCTGGTTACGCTGAAGGCTGACTGAAGTCGGTCGAAGTTTTCGCACCGGTGGGAGGTGTAACGAACGGCCTTCACCGGAGGGCCTGTGGAAGGTGCCGGACCTGTGGACGCGCAGACGCGCCCACAGGTCCTTGGAAAAACGCGCAGAGAGGCCGCGTTTTCCCACACTTGCCACAGGCCATTACTCTTTTTATTGTGTCGAACTACAACTCAAATGGTATGAACGCATAGGCTCATAATCACCACGGGCGTTCAAAGTAGAGGAAACGCACCAAGGCCATTCCAAAAGCGAACGTTGCGCCGCCGCGGAATGTGAACATCGCCGGACGATCCTCGCCACGTGAGCGCCACAATTCGCCGAGCCAATGCATGGCGAGGCCAGTACCGATCGGACTGGCAATCAGGCTAATGCCGGGAAACACCGCCGGCCGCGTCAGTCTGGCGCCGAACACGACCAGGCTCAGACCCCCAGCCGCGGCGCCCATGAGAAGCTGCCCCACACCTGCCAAAAACGGTGTGGCCTCGCGTTCCCGGCGGAGGGAGTCCTTCAGCGATTCCCAACCAAACGACGCGGCGATTTCGAAGATGATCTGGCCGAAGATCTCCAGAATCAATTGAAGCAGCAACTCGAAGATGAATTCGATGGGGACACTCCCGCGCTAGTTCGATGACGGTGTGGACTCAGAGACCAGCGTGAGAATGCTCACAGCAGGTGGCACGCGGAAGCGCACCGGCACAATGCTGGTGCCCACCCCCGTAGCAACGTAGAGATGTCGGCGCCCTTCCACGACGTGCCCGGCGGCAAAGCGCTGTCCGAATTGCGACGGCACCACCGGTCCCCCGACGAACGGGAAGCGGACCTGCCCGCCGTGCGTATGTCCGGCGATGGTAAGCGCAACACGATTCGGGACGAGCGGGAATACGTCCGGGTTGTGCGTCAGCAGGATCACCGGGGCGCCATCGTCTTTGACGCCGGACAGCGCAGCCGTGATGTCGTGACGCCCGGTCCAGAGATCGCTGATGCCCGCAATCCAGACGGGACCGGCCGCCGTGTCGATTCGTGCACCCGTATCTTCGATCACGCGAACGCCGTTCCGCGCGAGCGCCCCCTGCACGCGATCGTGATCGAGCCAGGCGTCGTGATTGCCGAGGACGGCGAAGATGCCATTCGAGGCGTGAAGGGGCTTCAGCTCGCTGGCAATCGTTTCTGGCGCGACGAAACGTCCGCCGATCACGCCCTGGATGACGAGATCGCCGAGGATGCAGATGATGTCGGGTTGCGCGGCGTTCGTCCGCTCGACGGTCCGCCGGAGTTTAGCGATGCCGTTGAACGGTGATCCAACGTGAAGGTCGGTCAGGACCGCGATCCGCAACGGGCGGGCTGACGGCCAGTGAATCGCCACACGTTCCTCGGCGACGGTGAGACTCGCAGGCTCGAGCCAGAAGGCCCAGAGACCAAGCGTCAGCGTCGCGCATCCGACGATGCCGAACGTCCACCGCCAGATGCGTCGGGTGGACCGCACTCAGTGGAACAACTCGTAGGCGAGGCGACGGGCGTGCCCGTCGCCACACGAGACGTCGCCATACACACCGCGATATTCGGCTGGAAGCAGATCCGCGATCGCAAATCCGATGACGTCCATCATCAGGCGGCGATCGCGCGGCGCGTGCTCCGCGAGCGAACTGGCCGGCATCGGCTTTCCGATGCGCAGCGCCACCCGCACCGGCTTGAGCAACTCCTCATCGACCGGGAACAGTCCCTCGGTGCCGGTGATTCCGACCGGCATCACCCAGGCATTCGGTGCATCGAGATACCGGGCGACTGCAGAGAGCAGCGGCTGCATCCGTCCCGATCGACTCCGCGAACCCTCGGGAAATACCAGGAGAGCCTCGCCGAGGCGGAGCCGTTCGTGGGCGATCTGGATTGAACGACGTGCAGTGCGCGCCACGTCACGCGGGCTCATGACGGCTTCGTCGCTCGACCGCGCCGTGCTTTGCGGCACCTTGATCGTGCCGAAGCAGAGGCTCGAGAATCGGCGCCGCACGCTGGAATACACCTTCGGACCGGCGACGACGGTCAGGCGGTCGGCAAGTCTTCCTGCGCCGACCTGCTGAAGGAGGACTTCGATGACGTTGGCGTCGGAGTACGAAAGGTGGTTAGCAAAAATGACGAGCGGCTTGTTCGCGGCCGCGTGCAGATGTTCGCGGCCGAGGATCTCCGGCTCGTGCCGCAACACGCGTGGCGCGAGCAGGTGGTGAATGCGCCTGGCCAATGGATCGCGCGGATAGTAGTTCCAGTCGGCGCCGGCAGACGCCAGGTGCTGGCTGAGGGACTCGATGGCGCCAGATCCCGCGGCATCGATCGCCTGCTCGAGGCTGGCGCGGATCTCTCCGGCCTCCGCCGCATGCCCCTGTGTGACAAAGTTCAATACCGCCTCGACGAGGGGCTCGCGGCCGCACGCCACGTTCCCAGTGTGATGCTCAATCATGGACGCGCGCTACCAGATTGTACGAACGGTGCCCGACGTTGCGATGTCATTGTCGCGGGTCAGCAGTGGCACGCCGAGATCGCGGGCCGCCGCGCAAATCAGCGCGTCGAACGGATCGCGATTGAAGCGGAGCCCGTCGGCGTCGTAGATCTGCGACGCCGACAGGTCATAAGGCTGATACGCGGGGTTGCTGAAAAGATCCTCGAAAAACCCGCGAGGCGTTCTCCGCAGGTTCACGTTGCCGCTCCGCGCGAGCAGCGCCGTTTCCCAGATGACGGCCGCAGGGACGTACAAGAGCGCCGTTCGATCTTCGCATGCCGAAAAGTGCGCGGCCGCGCGCTTGCCGAGACGCGAGCTCTTGGAGGCATGGTAGAGCAGCGCGTGCGTGTCGGTGACGGCCGCGTCGACGTCAGCCACGCCGCTTCTTGCTCCGCGTGCGCAACGCCCGCGCTGCCCGCGGCGGGTCTTCCTTCACGAGCATCGGCCGGCGAAGCGAACGATCGAACAGCGACCGCACGTACGCATCTGCATGGTCAAGATCTCCCTGCGGCAGATCGATAGTACCGACCACCGACCGGACCGCCTCTGTCCGACCCTCCAGCCTGGCATCGCGAACGAGACGGTCCAGGACGCCGCTCACGCTGCCGCCGGATGTCGCCGCGGCCTGCGCCTTGAGCCACAGCAGGTTGTCCTCATCGATCGTGACCGAAATCGCTCTCCGCATGCATGTAGGATATCATATAAATATACTAGTACGGGCCCGCCGGGAGTGGACGGCGGAACGCCCCACCCTTGCAATCCAGTGCGGCGGAGCCACGCCAGGCGGAAGGTCCATGACCCCGTCGATGGCCCTGCCGTTCACCGTCCACATCGTGTACGGCCTTTCGCTTTGAATTGCTGCGTCCCCCAGCCCGCCGCCTTTTGCTAGAAGGGTTGCGCCTTTGCGGGATCGCTCGTCATGAGGTCGTACCACACGAACCGGCCGCGGTCGTTTCCATCGGGCATCGTCGTCCCTCCAGAAAACGGGCATTATCCGACGGAAGCCCCGACGTGTCGATCGCGGTGGGACGAGTAGCGGGCCTGATTCTGTCCGTTCCGCCCGGCGTGACTGGATTGCGTCGGTCCGTCTGGCGAACCTCGCCTTTGAGATATCGTAAGAGACGTGATGCCGGATTCCAGGCCCGCGTTCGAGTCGGCGAGCGCGCGCGTTTGCGCTGGGGTTGCGGCAGCGGACGCCGTACGCCGCTCACGCGAACGCCGGCGTCGCGCGTGGCGTATCGCGCCGTATGCCGCAGCGCTCAGCCTGTGTGCGGGTCTGATTGGTGCTGCGAGCGGATGGTCTACGCTGTTGCCGTTGCTCGTACTCGGCATCGCTTTCTGTGCGTTGATCACCTATGCGTTCATCGCGTGGCCTGCTCGGACCGTCTCCGACACGGCGGCTGCCACGATCGACGCCGACGCCGGTCTTGACGGTGAGTTACGGAGCGCGAATTGGTTCGCTGCCCGCGACACGCGCGATTCGTGGACGGAGTTTCACGTCAGCCGCGCGGCCGATCGCATCGAATCCATCGACTGGCCGGCTGTGTATCCGGCTGTTCCACATCGCCGCGCGCAACTGGTTACGAGCGCGATAGGCATCGGAGCGCTCGTGTTGCCGCTGGTTCTGCCGTCGTTCCCACGGCCTGGGCTCGCTATTAATAATAAGGATGCGGCTGCCCGGGTCCGAACGACCATGCCCAGGCCGCTGGCGCAAGGACTCCCGGTTGATTTGCCAAAGGACCTCGAGGCGTTGCTGTCCGCTGCCGAAAACGGAACGCTGCGCGTCGAGAACGCGGCAGATGCACGGGCGCTGCGCACGCTGATCGACAAGCTGGCGCAGTTGCATGGCGCCGATTCCCTGAAAC
>JBKOZS010000263.1:0-20642 GCA_046726015.1 Acidobacteriota bacterium | reverse complement strand
CCCCTGCCCCGCTCCGCTCCTCGCAGGCGCGCCGTGCGCGCCTACGGTTTCTTGTCTGCTCTCGGTCACTCGCGGGGCCCCTGCCCCGCTCCGCTCCTCTTTCTCACGTGGGGCTCCGCCCCACACCCCGGCTCGTCGCTCGCGGGGCCCGCGCCTACGGTTTCTTGTCTGCTCTCGGTCACTTGCCGAGGCGTTTCGCCTGCTCGACGCAGATTGGATCGTTGTCCTTTTCGCACTCGCCGGCGGCAAGATCCGCCTCGCGGCGTGCCGCTGCGGGATTGTTCTCCTGCAGCGCCAGCTTCGCCAGCTCGAGGTGCGCGCGCCCTCGCACCCAGCCGGCCGAGTCCGGCTGGAGAGCCACACCCAGATCCGCGCGCGCCTCTTCCCGCTTTTTCAGCAGCACGCGCGCCGCCCCGCGCTTGTAGTGCCACAGGCCATCTTCCCCGGGGATCCGCGGCCGCGTGTCGCGGGCGAGCATCGTGATGCCTTCCGTCAGCAGCGCGTCCGCGTCAGCCGGGCGGTTTCCGCGCGTCGCCGTCGCCCCGGCTTCGAGCAACACCAGGCGATTTCGGGGATACCGCCGCCTGAGGTCACCCAGGACGCGCAGGGCATCCGCATACCGGCGCTCGCGGTTATACAGCAATACGAGCGCAAACGCCGCGTCGGTTCGATCGTCGCCGCCCGCCGCCATGGAGTCCTCGACCATCCGGATGCCGCGGTCCTTGCCACCCCCGAACCCGGCGACATAGGCCATCCATCGCATCGGCAACGAGAGGGTCGAAATGATGTACCGGTAAGTACCAACGATCAGGCCCGCGTCCTTACGCGACGGGTCGAGCGACATGACGCGCTCCTGCTCGTCGTAACTCCTGCGCGCGGCATTCACCCCGGCGAGCAGCTTGCCTTCCACCGATGCTATGTACGACGCGCGCAATCCCAGTGCGGTGCCGAGATCGTAACGCGCCTGCGCATCCTTCGGGGCGGCAGCCACGCGTTGCTCTGCCAGTTCAATCGACTTCGCAAGCGCGCTTTTGAACTCTGCTTCGAGCTCCGGGGGCGGCTTCTTCAGTTCGACAGACGATCGCGAAAAACTACCAAGGTAGTGATCGACGGTGACCGCGCCGCGGCGGAACAGGATGTTGAGCCAGATTGTCGACGCCAGCGCCCGATAGTTCGCCGGATCGGACGGATCCTTCTCTATCGCCTGCCGCAGCAGCCTGATCGCCTCGTCGTGGTCGAGGTTGTAGGTGAGCTCGGACGCGCGCTGCCGGAGATCGTTTTTCGGCTGGGCCCAAACTACTATAGGGAAGGAGAGTACTAACGTCCCCAGGGTCGCAAGCGCCCTGACCGTTGGCCCGTACCGCGCCATCAGACTATGATAGCGAGGCTTCAGGTCTAGGAGGCCGGAACGCTGATTATTGACGGAGGATTGAATGCCCAGAGGCAGGCCCCGGAAGAATCCGGAACAGGTATTAATCAAGGGCGCCGAGATGATTGGCTGGGCGCTTGGGGGGCTCGAACGGGAAATCATGCAGACCAAGCAGCGCCTCAGCGCGCTGAGCGCCCAGGCCGCGCAACTCCGCTCCCGGCTGCCCGGCGGCGGGCAGCCGGCGCGTGGACCTGTGGCTGTCGCATCGTTCGATGAGCCCGGGGTGACGCAGCCTGGCCGCAAGCGCCGCCGCCGCAGGATGTCCGCCGAAGCGCGCAAGCGTATTTCCGAAATGATGAAGAAGCGCTGGGCGGAGCGCAGGAAGAAATAGGTTCCCGAGGCGAGAGTTCCCGGTTCTGGTTCTACAGGTTCCAGGTTCTGGTTCGAGAACCTCGAGAACTGGAGAACCAGAACCTCTAGAACCGTGAGAACCTTGGGAACCCGAGAACCCTCTCAGAGCACGAAGCCCCTCCCCAGCCCGCGCTCCGATGCCCGCTCCCAGGCGAGGCGCGCCGCGGCAACATCCTCGACAGCCATTCCAAGCGATTTGAAGATCGTCATCTCTTCGGGACTGGTGCGGCCCGGCACGCGTCCGTCGATGACCTCGCCAAGTTCTCCGGTGATATGTGACGCGGTGATCGCCCCTTCCTCGATCGGAATCACGATGTCTCCCGCTTCGGCCACCGCGCCGGTGCGCGAGTCGACGAAGAGGCGCGCATCACGCACGAGCGCGGTGTCCATTTCGCGCTGATCGGGACGGCACGCGCCGACGGCGCAGATGTGCGTGCCCGGCGCAATCCAGGCGCGCTCGACGACCGGTTGACGCGCCGCGGTGACGAGCGCCACGACGTCCGCGTCGCGCACGGCGTCACGCGGCGACTCCACCGGAACCAGCCGCGCTCCCACTCGCGGCAGCATCTCCTCGACAAGAGAAAACAAGCGTCCGGCGTCACGTCCCCACACGCGGATCTCGGAGAACCTGCGTACCCGAATCAGCGCGTCGATGTGACTGCGGGCCTGCACGCCGGATCCCACGATCGCCAGCACGCGCGCATCGGGACGAGCAAGATGTTTGGCCGACACGGCCGACACGGCAGCGGTCCGGGCTTCCGTGATGTAGCGGCCGTCGAGAATCGCGATCAGCTCGCCCGTTTCGGGATCGAGCAGCACGATTGTGGCGAGATGCGTGGGCAGTCCGCGCGCGGCGTTCGATTCGTAGACGGTGACGAGCTTGGTTCCAAGTGCCGCCGGCCGGGAAATAGCGGCCGGCATCACCCCATAAAAGCTTTTGCCGCCAATGACGACAACAGTGCGCAGCGGCTGCTGGACCTTGCCGGTGGAGAACTGCACGAGCGCCGACTGCATCGTGTCGATGAGATCGTCCATCGACAGTACAGCGCGAACATCGTTTTCCGAGAGGAGAACGGGCATAACGGCTGATGGCTCAAGGCTCAGGGCGGCTCAAGGCTCAAGGCTCAGGGCTCAAGGCTCAGGGCATGCACGCCTTGAGTCTTACCACCCGGCAGCCATGCCGTCCTTCCGCGGATCCGACCCTGCCATCAACAGGCGCGTCCTGGGATCGATCAGGATCCCCTGGAACCCGCCAAACACTCCGGGGGTCTCGGTGAGCTTATGCCCGCGCGCGGTGAGGCGGAAGCGCGTCTCCGCTGAAATTGCGGACTCGAGCGCGAGGCCTGCCGACGAGTGACGGAAGCGCGCCGCTTCTCCCGCTTCCTGGATGTTCATGCCGAAGTCCACCAGGTTCAGCAGCACCTGCACGTGTCCCTGTGCCTGCATGTCGCCTCCCATCACCCCGTACGACAGGAACGGCTGGTTGTCCTTGATCACCATCGCGGGAATGAGCGTGTGGAACGGGCGCTTCCCCGGCGCGAGCTGATTGGGATGTCCGGGCGTCAGCGAAAAGAGGCTGCCGCGGTTCTGCAACACGATGCCGGTATCACCGGCGACGAGTCCTGAGCCGAAGATTTCGAAGATCGACTGGATCAGCGAGATGACGTTGCCCTGGCCGTCCGCCGCCGTGAGATAGACCGTATCGCCCATCCCTTTCGGATGTTCGCCCGCATCAGGGGACGTGCGGCCATCGAGCGTCATCGCCTTCACGTCGCGAGCGGCCGTATCGGGATTGATTTCGCGGCGTCGCTGTGCGGCGTACTCCTTCGACAGCATTCGATCGAGCGCCACCTTCGGAGTCGTTCCCGGATCGCCAATCCACGCGTCGCGATCGGCAAAGGCAATGCGCTTGGCCTCGACCAGCAGGTGCAGGTAGGCCGCGGTGTTGTGCCCGAGCGCGCGCAGGTCGTAGCCCTCGAGAATGTTGAGCATCTCGAGCGGAACGATCCCCTGGGTGTTCGGCGGCAGCTCATTCACCTGGTATCCGCGATACGTCGTCGACAGCGGCTCGACCCAGTCGGCGTGATGCGCGGCGAGATCCTCGGCGCGAATCAAGCCACCCCGGCGCTGCAGGTCGTCGGCAATGGCCTTTCCAAGTGCACCGCGATAGAAGACGTCGCGACCTCCTTTGGCGATCTGCTCGAGCGACGAAGCGAGCGCGGGGTTCTTGAAGATGTCACCCGCAACAGGCGCCTTGCCACCGGGCAGGAAGATCGACGCGGCTTTCGGATCCCCCGCGAGCACGTCCTCCACTTCACGCCACTGCCACGCGACGATTTCGGTGACGGCAAAGCCCTCGCGCGCGTAGCGAATGGCGGGCTCGAGCGCCTGCGCGAGCGTGATCGTGCCGTGCTTCGCGAGGAGCTCGCTCCAGCCGTCGACGACCCCCGGCACGCTGACGGAGAGTTCGCCGCGGAGCGGGATGCGATCGAGCTTTCGCTTCTGGAATTCCTCCGGGGTCGCGGCAGCCGGCGCGCGTCCGCTGGAATTCAATCCCCGAACACGCTTCGACTTCGCGTCATACAGCAGCGCGAACAGATCGCCGCCGGCGCTGTTCATCGTCGGCTCGACCACGGCGAGGACCGCCGCGGCCGTGACGGCCGCGTCGATGGCATTGCCGCCGTTCTGCAGCACCCGCAGGCCCGCGGCGGTCGCCAGCGGCTGGCTGGTGGCAATCGCGCCGTTCTTCGCCATCACCACCGAACGCGTCGACCGCGGGTTGGGCGCCGGCCGATCGCCAGGCAGTTGGGGAGTGAGTGCTGCGGCCAACATCATTGCGGTGATTCCAGGGAGCTTCATTACGTTACCTCGCTATTTCAGCGCAGCGAGCTTCCCCATGTCGATCTTCTCCGCGACCTCGTGAAGCACTTTCGTGTCGGCGATCTCGTTGCCCTCGATCGTCACCAGGAACCGCTTGCCGACGACCGCGTTGAGCTCGCCGTCCTTGCCCTCCGTGTTGAACTTCTCCCATCCAGGTTGCTTTGCGACCTCGACAAACTTCTCGTAACCGGTCGACGTTTCCTTCTCGTAACCCGCCTGCATGAACACCGCGTATGGCGTGAGCAGGAGCTGGTTGAATCCGGAGTCGACGATCTTCAGTTCGACGTTCGACTCTCCCTTGCTGTAACGCACCTGTGCCTGTGAATAAGCAAACGGCTGGGTCATCCGTTCACCGGTTGGTTTCTCCTTCGTCCATCCATCGAGCTCGGGAAAGAGCGCCTGCATATCGCGGAAGCTGACGGGGTCGACGGGCTTCTGATCGCCGTTCCCGCCCGAGGCGAGCGCGCCGAGTCCTTTTGCCATCTGCTCGAGTCCCTTCGCCGCCTGCTCCGCCGTCTGCTCCGCGGCTTTGGCTGTCTGTTCGGCCTGCCTGGCGGTTTCCTCCGCCTGCTTGGCTTCCTCCGATTTTCCGCACGCACCAAGGCCAACCAGCGCCGCAACCGCGGCGGTACACACGAATCGCTTCATCAAATCCGTCCCCCTCCTGGATAGTAGGCAGAAATCTTACCCTATCGGTGCTACGTGCAAAGTGCGAAGTGCCGGGTGCTCAGTGCGGTGACGGGTGCAAAGTGCCCGGGGCCAGGTGCCGCGCAGGCGGCGGGAAGCACGGAGCACCTTGCACGTAGCACCTGACGCACCCCCGGGACGCGGCACTGGGCACCTTGCACGTAGCACCTGACGCACCCGGGACGCGGCACTGGGCACCTTGCACGTAGCACCTGACGGCCACCCGGGACGCGGCACTGGGCACCTTGCACTTAGCACCCGCACCCGGCACCGACTGCTTCTATACTGATTCCTATGTCCACCCGTGACCGGGTCGCACGGCTGGTCTCGGAGCTGCCCCAGGCCCCGCAGTATCCCACCCAGGGAGCCACGCTCTTCATCGACCTGGAGCAACGCACCGCGCAGCGCGGTTACACGCCCATGCGGGTCGTGCACGGTCTGCTGGCCGGGCGCGGGGCGAACATGTTCTACCTGCACCGGCTGCTCGACGAGTCGCTGCATCCGCTTCACCCGGACGTTCCCCTGATCTTCGGGTCCGGCGTTCTGACCGGGATCGTCCCCAGCGCCGCGCGGGGCAACGCGACATCGTGGTCTCCCGAATCCGGCGTGCTGATGGACTCGAACGCGGGGGACTACTTTCCGTCGTTCATCCGCATGAACGGCATCGATCATCTCGTGCTGTTCGGCGAATCGGCGTCGTGGACGCTACTGCACATTCGTGACGGTCAACTGGCGTTTGTCGATGCCACGCCTTATGTGGGCCTCGACAACATCGACCTGCGCGAGCGGATTCCCAACGACTTCGGCGGAACGTGGACGCGCGATCTCGCGATGGTGAACATCACGCGCGCCGGGGAGAATCTCGTGCTGACGAGCGCGATCATGGCGGGGCCGAAGGCCTGCTACGCGCGCGGCGGGCCGGGCGCGAAAATGGGATCGCTCAAGCTGAAGGCCGTCGTCGTGCAGGGTCAGACGCGCGATTTCGAGACCGCGCAGCCGTACAAGGGTTACAACCGCACGATCGCCCAGAAACTGCTCGACACCTCCGTCGTCAAGCACGCGCTCAAGACGACCGGCACGCCGTTTCTCTACAAGCCAAGCCGGATGCTTGGCGCGATGGGGACGAAGAACCACCAGGAAACGACGTGGACCGATCGGTTAGATGCGGAACACATCACGCCGTATCGCCCGGGCATGGCTGGATGTTTTCGCTGTCCGGTGAACTGCCGTCCGCTCAACGATCTGACGACGGATTCCGCGGATAAGTACGGTCGCGGCGATGGCCCCGAGTACGTGACGCTCGGCAAGTTCGGTCCGAACGTCGGCATCGATCGAATAGAGCCGGTCATCCGCTTGAACAACATCTGCAACGACCTCGGCCTCGACACCGCGTCGACCGGATCGACGATTGCGTGGGCGATGGAACTCTTCCAGCGCGGCCTCGTCACGCGATCGCAAACGGACGGTCTGGACCTGACCTGGGGCAACGCGGAGGCGGTCGAACAGCTACTGTTCAAGATGGCGACGCGCGATGGATTCGGCAACACGCTCGCAGACGGCACGCGCGCGGTGGAGCGCGGACGTTATCCGGCGGACGCGCTGAAATACCGGATGGCCGTGAAGGGTCTGATGCAGAGCGATCCTCACGACGCGCGCATCCTGAAGGCGTTCGCCCTTGGACTTGCCGTCGCGACCCGCGGCATGGATCACCTGCGCAACCGCGTGACGCTGGAGATCAACGCGCGCATCAACGACGACCCCGCGTTCAAATCGCGCCTCTATGGCGGCCCTGTCAGCGCGGCGCCAAACAGCTACGACGGCAAGGAGCGCGCGGTCCGCGTCTGCGAGAACGTGTATGCCATCGGCGACTCCGTGGGCATGTGCCGGTTCACCACGAAGCTGTTCAACAGCCCGTCGCTCCCCGGCCTCGAGGAGTTCGCTAACCAGATTGGCAACGTCACGGGCCTCGACGTGACGCCGGACCAGCTCGACACGATCGGTCACAACGTCATGGGGGTCGAGCGGATGATCAACTACCGTCTTGGCGTCCGCCGCGAGCACGACACCCTCCCGGACCGCTGGTTCGACGAACCCATCACCGTGGGCGCCTACGCGGGAGAGAAAATCGACCGTGGCGAGTTCGATCGCATGCTCACGCGTTTCTATGAGATCTCCGGTCTTGACGGATCGGGCCTTCCGCAGCGAGCGTGGCGGAACGAGCTAGAAAGGATCGTAGGCGCATGATCATCGTGCGACTGCCATCGACGCTGCGCGTGGGGCATGCCGACACGCTCGAGGTAACAGATCACGTCGCAACAGTGGCGCAGCTGATAGACGTTCTTGACCGACGGATTCCGGGATTTCGCGAGCAGCTGGACGACTCGGTCTTCAATTTCGCTGTCAACGACGAGATGCTGTTGCATCACGCCCGCGAGCGGCGGCTGGCGGATGGCGACACTGTGGAAATCGTCCCGACCATCTCTGGCGGCTAATCCCCGGCGCCGCTTCGGCCGACAAGATATTGATGAGTTGTGTCGTCCGCGCGCCGGTACCCGATGACAATGATGGGTGAAGGGAGACCCGTGTCCACGCCCAAGATGCTCCGGGAACAGATTGCGTCCCTCGTGCGCGAGTACTACCGGGAGCAGTTCTCGAATCGATCGTTCAATCCCGACGTGGATCTCACCCATTACGCCGGGCGAGTGTTCGACGCCGAGGAATTGTGCAACCTCGTTGACTCGAGCCTCGATTTCTTCCTGACGGCGAATCGGTATGCGGAACGGTTCGAGTCCGAGTTCGCGGACTACCTGGGCGTCTCCGATGCCCTCCTGGTGAATTCCGGATCGTCGGCGAACCTGGTCGCGCTCACGGCGCTGACGTCTCCGAAACTTCGCGACCGGCGTCTCCAGCCTGGTGACGAAGTGGTCACCGTGGCCGCGGGGTTCCCCACGACACTTGCGCCGATCCTGCAAAACAACCTGATTCCGGTGTTCGTCGACGTGAACCTTGGAGACTACACGGCCGATCCGGATCAATTGCGCGAGGCGATTGGACCCAGAACCCGCGCGATCATGATGGCCCACACCCTCGGCGTGCCCTTCGAGCTGGACGTGGTGACCGATCTCGCAAGGACGCACGACCTGTGGGTCGTCGAGGACAACTGCGACGCGCTGGGCTCACGGTATCGCGGACGGTTAACCGGCACGTTCGGCCATCTCGCCACCTTCTCGTTCTATCCGGCGCACCACATCACCATGGGAGAGGGTGGCGCTGTCGCCACGAATGACGATGATCTCGGGCGCATTGCGCGATCGTTTCGCGACTGGGGACGAGACTGTTATTGCGCCGGCGGCGAGAACAACACCTGCGGGACGAGGTTCAGCCAGCAGTTCGGGACGCTGCCGTTTGGGTTCGATCACAAGTACGTTTACAGCCACATCGGCTACAACCTGAAAGTGACCGACATGCAGGCCGCGATTGGCTGCGCGCAGCTCGGGAAGCTGGAGGGGTTCATTGCGCGGCGGCGCGCCAACTTCGATCGCCTGATGGAGGTCCTTCGTCCCTACGAAGATCGGCTGGTGCTGCCGAAGGCGCTGGCCCACTCGGAGCCGTCGTGGTTTGGCTTCGCCATTACCGTCCGCGAGGATGCTGGCTTCAGTCGTGCAGAACTGGTCCGGTTCCTGGAAGCGCACCGCGTGGAAACCCGCAGCCTGTTTGCCGGCAATCTGCTCCGCCATCCCGCATTTCAGCGCATTCCGCACCGGGTCGTCCGCGGCCTCGCCAATACCGATTCCGTGATGAACAATACATTTTTCGTAGGTGTTTATCCGGGGCTGGATGCCGCTCGCCTCGATCATATGGCCGGGGTGTTTGCGAACTTCATGAGCGGGAAGCGCGTGACGGGGGCGGCTGTATGACGGCATGCCGCTGACGCAGAAGCTCGCGTGTCTCGTCGACGAGGTCGTCGCTCATGGCGAGCGCGTTTATACTCTGACACTCAGGCCCGAACGTCCGGTACCGCGCTTCAGGGCGGGGCAGTTTCTACACTTGGCGCTCGATCCATACGACCCGACCGGCTTCTGGCCGGAGTCCCGCGTGTTCTCGATTGCCAGTTCACCTGCACAGCGGGATGCGGTCCGGATTACCTATGCCGTCCATGGCCGGTTCACAGTCCGCATGGAGCGCGACCTGGTCGAAGGGCGACAGGTCTGGATCAAGATGCCCTACGGGGACTTTGTCGTGGACAGCCGCGCGGACGTCGTGCTGTTCGCCGGAGGCACCGGAGTCACGGCATTCACCGCGTTTCTCGAAGACGTGAAACCTTCATCGGATCAGTCGATCACGCTCGCCTACGGCGCGCGCACCAGCCGCCTGTTGATCTATCGCGACATCGTCGAGCGCTGCGCCGAGCGGTTGCCGTCACTCGACGTCTCCTATTTCGTCGAGCACGACGGCGTGGACGATCGTGCCGCGATCATTCCCGGCAGGGTCTCGGTGGCGGCCGTCTGGCCTCGCCTCCGGCGGCCGTTCGACACGTCGTACTACATTTCCGGTCCACCGCCGATGCTGCAAGGCATCGGCGACGACCTGCGCGCGCGCAACATCTCTCCGGAGGCGATTCACATTGACGCCTGGGAATAGCGAATCGGCGGCCTCGCGCTCGTTCTGGCGCGACCGGCCGGTGTTTGTCACGGGAGCGACCGGCCTCGTTGGCGGCTGGCTTGTGAGACACCTCCTCGATGTCGGGGCGGATATCGTGTGCCTGATACGCGACTGGGTTCCTCGTTCGGAGCTCGTGGCGTCGGGACTGATCGAGAACGTGCGAGTGGTTCGAGGCGACGTGCGCGACCAGGAAGCGATGGAGCGCGCGGTCGGCGAGTACGAAATTGCCACCGTCCTGCACCTCGCGGCCCAGACGACGGTGGGTGTGGCGAACAGGAATCCTGTGTCGACCCTCGACACCAATATTCGCGGCACGTGGGCGCTGCTCGAAGCCTGCCGCCGGAGCCCGACCGTGCAGCAGGTCGTCATCGCCTCCTCCGACAAGGCCTACGGCGACCAGGAAGTGCTGCCCTACACCGAGGACGCGCCGGTGCTTGGCCGCCATCCGTATGATGTCAGCAAATCCTGCGCGGACCTGATCGCGCAGATGTACGCGAAGACGTATCAGCTCCCGGTGTGCGTCACACGCTGCGGCAACTTTTATGGTGGCGGCGATCTGAACTGGAACCGGCTGGTGCCCGGAACAATCCGGTCGATCATTCGTGGCGAACGGCCGGTGATTCGGTCGGACGGGCAGTACACGCGCGATTATCTTTACGTCGAGGATGGCGCCCGCGCCTACGCACTCCTGGCGGAACGGCTCGCCGCGAATCCGGCGCTGGCCGGGGACGTCTTCAAC
Source organism: Acidobacteriota bacterium (assembly GCA_046726015.1). GTDB lineage: Bacteria > Acidobacteriota > Vicinamibacteria > Vicinamibacterales > 2-12-FULL-66-21 > QHWT01. Next base: position 9,894 of record JBKOZS010000263.1, on the reverse strand, counting down.
TTCTCCTACGAACATCGCATGACTGTGCTGGAACTGGTGGACAAGATCCTCAAAGCCATGGGCTCCGATCTGAAGCCGGACGTGCGCAACGAGGCGTCGAACGAAATCAGGGACCAGTATCTGGACGCGACCAAGGCGAAGCGGATGCTGGGATGGTCGCCGGCCTTCACGCTGGACGCGAGCCTGCGCGCGACCATCGAGTGGTACACCCGGTATTTCGCGACGCTCGACGGCACGCCGCACGCGGAGGCCAGGCGTGGGTGATCAGCGGATTCCAGTCGTCATCCTGTGCGGGGGCGCGGGCACTCGGCTTGCCGAGCACACGGAATTGCGCCCCAAGCCGCTCGTCGAAATCGGCGGCCGTCCGATCCTGTGGCACATCATGAAGCACTACTCGCGGTATGGCTTCAACGAGTTCGTGCTCGCGCTGGGCTACAAGGGCGATCAGATCAAGCGCTACTTTCTGGACTATCACGCCATTGGCCGCGACATGACGATTTCCCTGCAGAACGGGCATGTCACACCGCTCAACAACGGCGGGGAGCCATGGAAGATCCATCTGGTCGATACCGGCGAAGCGACGTTGACGGGCGGGCGACTCAAGCAACTGCAGCCGCTGATCGGGCACGGCACGTTCATGCTCACCTACGGAGACGGCGTGGGCAACGTGCGGCTGGATGATTTGCTGGCATTTCATCGCTCACGCGGTGCACTGGTCACGCTGACCGCGGTGCGGCCGCCGGCCCGGTTCGGCGCGCTGGAATTCGATGGCGATCGCATTCGGCACTTCAAGGAGAAGTCCACACTGCACGAGGGATGGATCAACGGCGGGTTCTCGATCGTGGAACCCGCGGCGCTGAAATACATCGAATCCGATGTGATGTGGGAGCACGCGCCCATGGAGGCGTTGGCGGCCGACGGGCAACTCGTCGCATACCGCCACGAGGATTTCTGGCAGTGCATGGATACGCTTCGCGACCTGCGCTATCTTGAGTCGCTGTGGGACGGCGGCCGCGCTCCGTGGAAGACGTGGTAGGCGCGTAGCCATGCCAAATCCTCTCGCACGTGACCTCGATCACGTGCTGACACACACCAGCGGATTGTGGGACGACCTCCGCGGTGCGCGCCTCTTCATCACCGGCGGCACGGGATTCTTCGGTTGCTGGCTGCTCGAAACCTTTCTGTGGGCAAATGATCGTCACAGGCTCGACGCGTCCATCGTCGTGTTGACGAGAGACCCGGGTGCCTTCGAGCGAAAGGCCTCCCACCTTGCGTCACACCCGGCGGTGACGCTGCGCGCCGGAGACGTGCGCACCGTCGAGTTGCGCGACGAGGCGTTCTCGCACGTGATTCACGCCGCGACCGATTCGAGTTCGGCGCTCGCGCACATCGATCGTGCCGTGCTCTTCGACACGATCGTCGGCGGCACGCGGCGCGTGCTGGAGTTTGCGCGCCACGTGGGCGCTCGCCGCTTCTTACTGACGAGCTCCGGGGCCGTTTACGGGCGCCAACCTTCGGACCTGGCGCACGTTGGCGAGGATTATGTCGGCGCGCCCGATCCGGCGAACCCCGCCCACGCGTACGCCGAGGGGAAGCGCGCGGCGGAGATGCTCTGCGCCGTGCACGCGGATTCGCGACTGCAGCCGACGGTTGCGCGCTGCTTCGCCTGCGTTGGACCTTACCTGCCGCTCGACGTGCACTTCGCCGTTGGAAACTTCATCCGCGACGCGCTCCACGGAGGCCCGATCCGCATCGCAGGAGATGGCGCTCCCTATCGCTCCTATCTCTACGCCGCGGACCTCGCGATCTGGCTCTGGACGATCCTGCTGCGCGGACAGCCGCTGTGCCCGTACAATGTCGGGTCCGAAGCGGCGATATCGATCGCGGATCTCGCGCGCGTCGTCGCGCACGTGTTCACTCCTGAACCCACCGTTCAAATAGCGAAGAGTGCCGTTCGGGGCGGGGCTGGAGATCGGTACGTCCCCAGCACGGCGCGTGCGCGCCATGATCTCGGGCTCGCAATGACGGTGAACCTGGAGGAGGCATTGACGCGTACGGTGGAGTGGAATCGGGGACGCGTGACGGCAACTTATGTCAACAACTGAGCGCGTCCTGCAAGTCGGCTCGCGGCGGATTGGCCCCGGCGAACCGTGTTACGTGATTGCCGAAGTCGGCATCAACCACAATGGCGATCTCGCCATTGCGAAGCAGCTCGTCGATGCTGCGGTTGCCGCGGGTGCCGACGCGGTGAAGTTCCAGAAACGCAAGCTTCGGGAGACCTACCGCGAAGAGATCATCGATCAGCCGCGCCACGGCGAGCAGGGGCTGCAGTACATCGTCCCGATGCTGATCGAGTTCGAGCTGTCCGACGACGAGTTCCGTGAGCTCTTCGAATATTGCCGCTCGAAGGAGATCACCGCGCTGTGCACGCCGTGGGATCGCTCCAGCGTCGACTTTCTCGAAACGTGCGAGCTGGCGGCGTACAAGATTGGTTCTCCCGACCTGACGAACTTTCCGCTCATCGAGTACGTCGCAAAGACTGAGAGGCCAATACTGCTCTCGACCGGCATGTCGACGGAGGAAGAGGTTCGCCGTACGCTGGCGTTCCTCGAGCAGTGTGAAGCCGAGTACGCGCTCTTCCACTGCGTCAGCACGTATCCAGCCGCGCCGGAAGAGATCAATCTCCGTTTCATGGAACGCCTGCGCGAATGGTCGGGCCGGCCCGTTGGCTATTCCGGTCACGACAACGGGATCGCGATCTCGCTCGCTGCGGTGGCGATGGGCGCGCGGATGGTCGAGCGTCACCTGACGCTGGATCGGACGATGCGCGGCCCGGACCATAAGGCCAGCCTCGAGCCGCAGCAGTTCGCCGATCAAGTGCGGTCGCTGCGCGAGGTCGAAGTGTCGCTCGGCGTTCCGCACCGCTGGATCACGCGTGGCGAAACGCTGAACCGCCGCGTCCTCGCCAAGAGCCTCGTGGCCGCGACCGACATTCCCGCGCACACGACGATTACCCGCGAGATGCTGACCAGCAAAAGTCCCGGTCTCGGGCTCTCGCCGCAATTCGTCGGCAAGCTGGTTGGCCGACGGCTCTCGCGATCGATTGCGCGCGACGAGATGTTCCTGCACTCCGACGTGGAGGACGCCGTCGCCCGGCGTGACGCGACCGCGATCGACGTCGGCGCGCCGTGGGGCATCGTCGCGCGCTTCCTCGACTTCGCACCGTTGGAAACAGCCTTCGTGCCGCTGGGGATGCGGTTCGTGGAGTTTCACGTCAGCGATCGCGACCTCGACGCGGGGGCGGCCGCTTACGACGGAGGGCGGAAGCCATTCGGGTTCGTCGTGCACGCACCCGAGTACGCGCACGAAACGCTGATCGACTTGTGCTCGGCTGACGGGGGGCAGCGCGAACTGTCCGTGCAGCGCATACAAAAAACCATCGATCTCGCGCGCGACTTGGCGCCGCAATTCGACTGGGATGAGAAGCTGTTTCCGCGTGGACCCAAGATCGTCATGCACGTCGGCGGCATGTCGCCCAGGCAGGGCAACTACGATCTCGAGGCAGCGACCGACCGTTTGCTGGGAGCCTTGCGGAAACTGGATACCAGCGGCGTCGACCTGCTCCTGGAGAACCTGCCTCCTTACCCGTGGTACTTCGGCGGACGCTGGTTCGGTTACGTGATTTGCGATCCCGAAAACACGGTCCTCCTCTGCAAGGAGTCCGGCCTCGGGCTCTGCTTCGACACGTCGCATGCCGCGCTCGAGTGCGCGAAGAGCGGCGCCGATCTCGTCGAGTTCGGCAAGGCGGTCGCGCCATTCGTGCGTCATCTCCACCTTTCGGACGGCGCGGGGACGTCGGGCGAGGGGCTGCAGATTGGTGACGGGTCGGTGAACTTCGTTGCGCTTCTACCGGTACTGCTCGAGTCGGAACCCACCATCATCCCGGAAATCTGGATGGGCCACCACGAGAACGGCCTCGCGTTCCGTGCGGCGCTCGAGCGCCTCACCGAAATCCATTGGGCCAGCCTCGTCCTGGGCCGGCCCGCCGAGCGGCGGCGGCGTCCGGATCTCCGCGCGCTCACGGTGATGGACGATGCAACGATCTTTACGGCGCTGCGCGTAATCGATACGAACAAGATGGGGATCGCGTTTGTGCTCGACGGGGATCGGCGCGTGGTTGGCGTCGTCACGGACGGCGACATCCGGCACGCCTTCGTCCGTGGCATCAACCTGCACGACGAGGTGGGCCATGCGATGACGCGCAAGTTCGTCGCCGGCACTCTCGGGATGTCCGCCGCGGACCTGCGTGCCCGCCTGCCCGGCCGAACGCAGGTGATGCCGGTTGTCGACGCCGAAGGGCGCCTTGTTGATTTCGCGAGCCTTGAAACGCTTGGCGGCGAGAAGCCGAAACAATGAAGGTTTCCGACTGGGTGTTCCGGTACCTCGCGAGCATCGGCGTCAGGCACGTGTTCGAGCTCACCGGCGGCGGCGCCATGCACCTCAATGACTCGCTCGGGACGTGCAAAGGGATCGAATACATTTGCACGCAGCACGAGCAGGCCGCGGCCATGGCGGCGGAGTCGTACGCGAAGGTTACCGACGATCTTGGCGTCTGTCTCGTGACGGCCGGGCCCGGCGGCACGAACGCTGTCACGGGTGTTGCGGGCGCGTGGCTTGATTCGACCCCGATGCTGGTTCTCTCCGGCCAGGCGAAGCGGGCGGATCTGAAGGGGAACTCCGGCGTGCGGCAGATGGGCGTCCAGGGGGTGGACATCGTCGGCATCGTGACCCCGATCACCAAGTACGCGGTGACCGTCATGGAGCCGGCCGACATCCGCTATCACCTCGAGAAAGCGGTCTACCTGGCGCGCACGGGTCGCCCCGGTCCCGTATGGATCGACTTACCGCTCGACGTGCAGGGGACGACTATCGACGAGACGTCGCTGCGCGCATTCGATCCGGCTGAAGCAGCCATCGCGGGACTCGCCTCGGCCGACGACCTCGCCGCCGCCGTGCAGCGGACGATCGAGCTACTCAATACCGCTGAACGCCCGGTTGTGCTGATTGGCAACGGCGTGCGGCTTGCCGGCGCACGCGCCGAGATGCGCAGGCTGATCGAGCGGCTCGGACTTCCGGTGCTGACCACGTGGCCGGCCCACGACATGGTACCGGACGACCATCCGTTGATGGTCGGCCGCCCCGGCCCCATGGCGCCACGCGGTGCGAATTTCACGCTCCAGAACTCCGACTGGCTCCTCGCCATTGGCGCGCGTCTCGATCTCGTGGTGACCGGCTATGCGCCGCAGAATTTCGCGCGTGCGGCGAAAAAGATCATGGTCGACATCGACGCCACTGAGTTGCGAAAGATGAAGGGGACCGTCGACGTGCCGGTGCACGCCGACGCGAAGGCCTTCATCAACGAGATGACGCGTCAGCTCGGCAGCGTCAAGACATGCAGTCGTTCGGCGTGGGATGCGCGCTGGCGCGAATGGAGGACCAAATATCCTGTCGTGCTTCCCGAGTACCGCAATCAGCCCGGGGGTGTGAGCACCTACGTGCTCGGCGAAGCCATCTCCGAAGCCTCGGCGCCCGATGATGTGATTGTGTCGGGGAGTTCGGGCGCGGGCATCGAGATCTTCTGTCTGGCGGTGAAGCTGAAGGAAGGTCAGCGCCTGTTCTTGACCACCGCGCTCGGCGCGATGGGCAATGGGCTGCCTGCGCTCGTGGGCGCCTGCCTTGCGAACGGCCGGCGGCGCACGATCTGCGTGGACGGCGACGGCGGGCTGCAGCTCAATATCCAGGAGCTCGAGACCGCGCGCCGGCTCGATCTGCCAATCAAGTTGTTCGTCCTGAACAACGACGGATACGCATCGATTCGCACGTCGCAGTCCCGCTACTTCGGGCGGCTCGCCGGTGCCGATGCCACGAGCGGCGTGACGCTGCCGCCGCTGCAAAAGGTCGCGGAAGCCTATGGCCTTCCATATACGAGGATCGATACGGACCGTGATCTCGCCGCGCAGGTGCGCGGGATTCTCGATGCACCGGGTCCGCTCGTCATCGAGGTCATGACGCCGCGAGAGGAGCCTCGCGCGCCCAGCCTGTCGTCGATGCGGAAGGCGGACGGTTCGATGGTGTCAAAGCCGCTCGAGGACCTGTGGCCGTTCCTCCCGCGCGAGGAATTCCTGTCGAACATGATCATCCCGCCGGTCGAGGAATGACGTGCGCATCCTGATTGCCGGGCTCGGTGCAATCGGCCAGCGGCACGCGCGCAACCTGCGCGCGCTGCACGGGAAGGGTGTCGAGCTGCTCGCGTTTCGCCGGCGGCGGCTGCGACACGTCGTCACCGAGTCACTGCAGGCTGACAGCTCGCGCAACGTCGAAGCCGAGCTCGACCTGACGGTGTTCGAGAATCTCGACGAAGCGCTGGCCGCGCGCCCGGACGCGGTCTTCGTGTGCACGCCTTCAAGCCAGCACATTGAAATCGCGCAACGTGCCGCCGACGCTGGCTGTCACCTGTTCATTGAAAAGCCGGTCTCGCATACGCTCCACGGCGTCGAGGCCCTGCGCGACACGGTCGCTTCGAGACGCCTGGTCGCGCTTGTCGGGTGCCAGTGGCGGTATCACCCGTGCGTCCGCTGGCTTCGCGATTTGCTCCAGTCGGACACGCTCGGCCGGCTCACGCGGGCCGAGATCGATTACGCGGAATATCTGCCCGACTGGCATCCATACGAGGACTACCGCACGTCGTACGCCGCACGCGCCGATCTCGGGGGCGGCGTCGTGCTGACGCAAATTCACGATTACGATCTCGCCTGGTGGTTGTTTGGACCGATGAGCGGCGTCACAGCGAGCGGAGGTCACCTGAGCACGCTGGAGATCGATGTCGAGGATACGGTGCAGGCGCGACTCGAGGGAAAGGCGGTGCCGGTGTGCGTGCGGCAGACGTTCGCGTCGCGGCCGCCGCGCCGCGTGATCAACGTCACTGGCGAACGCGGCTCGGTCACGGTCGACCTGCTGGCCGGCCGCGTCTCAACCGATGTCGATGGCGTGTCGGCCCCGTCGTTCGAGGGATATCAACGCAACCAGATGTTCATGGACGAGGCGAGACATTTCAGTGCCTGCGTGACCGGGCACGCACAGCCGGCGGTGCCTCTCGATGAGGGCATCGCGGTCTTGCGACTGGCAGTGGCCGTAAAGAACGCAATGCGCATCGGTCACGCCGTCGAAATGGCATGACCACCGCACCCGATTTTTCGCTGAAGGGGCGCGTCGCGATCATCACCGGTGGCGCAGGCCTGCTCGGCCTGCGTCATGCCGAAGCGATTGCATCCGCCGGCGGCGTGCCCGTGATTGCCGACATCCGCCAGGCGGACGCGGAGGTGCGGGCGTCAGCGGTGGCCTCGGCATTCGGCGTACCCGCGACGGGCGCCGGGTGCGACGTGACCCGGCCGGAGTCGATCGAGGCACTGTTGAAGCACGTCCTTGCGCGGTTTGGGCGCGTGGACATCCTCGTCAACAACGCGGCCAACAACCCGAAGGTCGAAGCGCCCGGCCAGGACTTCTCACGCCTCGAGCGGTTCCCGACGGATCAGTGGAACGCCGACCTGGCCGTTGGGCTCACCGGCCCGTTCCTGTGCGCGAAGATCATCGGCGGCGCGTTTGCGAAGCAGGGGAAGGGCGTCATCATCAATATCTCGTCGGAGTACGGCATCATCGCGCCCGATCAGCGCTTGTATCACCGCGAAGGGGCCGCGCCGGAGGAACAACCGGTCAAGCCTGTCACGTATTCGGTGGTGAAGGCAGGGCTGCACGGACTGACGCTGTATCTCGCCACCTACTGGGCACACGCGGGTGTGCGCGTGAACACGATCTCGCTGGGCGGTGTCGAGAGCGGGCAGCCCGCGGCGTTCCTGGAGCGGGCGGCCGCCCGGATTCCCATGGGCCGCATGGCGCAGCCGCACGAGTTCCAGGGGGCGCTGGTCTACCTGTGCTCGGATGCCGCTGCGTTCGTCACCGGCGCCAACCTCGTCGTCGACGGGGGAAAAACGATTTGGTAACGATGGCACGAGAGCTCGACACCCTCTTGTCGCGCGCTCCGGCGGCGATGCGCCGCTCGGAGCGGCAGGAGTTCGATCGGCTCTCGGGCGGGCGGGACATCGTTCTCATGGGCGCCGGCGGGCTCGGCCGCCGCACGCTTGCGGGTCTGCGCAGAAATGGCGTCGAACCGCTGGCGTTTGCCGACAACGCGACCAGCAGGCCGGGCACGCTCGTCGACGGCGTTCGCGTGCTTTCTCCAGAAGCAGCGGCAAAGGAATTTGGGACGCGCGCGGTCTTCGTCGTCACCATCTGGGGAGCCAACAGCCCGCATCGCTTCGCGCATTCACGAGAACAGCTGCGCGCACTTGGTTGCGATGTGGTGTGTTCGTTCCCGCCTCTCTTCTGGAAATACGCCGAGGAGCTTCTGCCGTTCTATCTGCAGGACCTGCCGTCCAGGCTGCTCGAGGAACGTGCCGACGTCGCCCGCGCCTTCGATGTGTGGGAAGACGAAGCGTCGCGCGCCGAGTACCTTCGCCAGGTGCGGTTTCGCCTGTGCGCGGACTTCGACGGCCTGTCGCATCCCGTCGAACATCCGCAGTACTTCCCTGACGATCTGTTCGCCTGGTCGGACCAGGAGTGGATCGTTGACGGCGGCGCGTACGATGGCGACTCCATCCGGGTCGTGTCGAACAAGTACGGCGAGCGTTTCGGTCATATCCTCGCGATCGAACCCGATCCGGTGAATTTTGCGAAGCTGCAAGCAGTGGTGGCATCGCTCTCGCCTGTCGCGCGTGCGAAGGTCGAGTGCCGGCAGAACGCGCTCGCGTCAAAACACAGCATGCTTCACCTCGACGCCACGGGCACGGCCTCGAGTGCCACGCACGTGGCTCCGTCGGCTGGCACGATTGCCGTCAATGCCGAGACGCTCGACGCGCTCGTCAACGGAGCGCAGCCGACGTTCATCAAGCTCGATATTGAAGGTTTCGAAATCGATGCGCTGGAGGGCGCACGCAAGACCATCGACCAGCACGCGCCGGTGCTCGCCGTCTGCGTGTATCACCTGCAGAATCACCTCTGGAAGATCCCCCTGCTCTTGCACGAGTGGCGCAAGGATTACGCGTTCTTCCTGCGGCCGCACAACGAGGAAGGATGGGATCTCGTCTGCTATGCCGTGCCCCGCACGCGCCTCACGTGGAACGGAGGGCGGAGGACGGAGGGCGGAGGGCGGGGGACGACGTCATGACGGTTCGTCCCGCTCCGCGCGAGTGCCCGGTGTGCGGCAGCCATGAGCGGCGCGTGTTCTTTCACCAGGAATTTGCGGCCGTCGACCAGGCCACGCCAGTGACCGGCTACGACGTCGCGGTGTGCGAGCAGTGCGGGTGCGGATACGCGGACGGCATACCCGAACAAAACGTCTTCGATCAGTACTACCGCGACATGTCGAAGTACGAGTACTCGCAACGTGGCGGCGCCGAGTCTGAGTACGATCAGCGGCGGCTCGCACTCATAGCGGACGTCATCGCGCCGCGCCTGCCGTCACCCGACATGCGCATCCTCGACGTCGGTTGTGCGAGCGGCCGCCTGCTGGCCAACCTGCGGGAACGCGGGTTCCCCAACGTGACGGGGCTGGACCCCTCCCCGGCGTGCGCGGCGACGGCCGCGCGACTCTACTCGATCGACGTCCGCACGATGACGCTCGGCGGCATTGCTGAAACCGGCGAGCACTTCGACCTGGTCATTGTGGTGGGCGTGCTCGAGCATCTCCGCGATCTCGACAGCGCGTTCGACCATTTGAGGTCGATTCTCCCGACGGGAGGGTTGCTATACGTCGAGGTGCCGGATGTGACGGCCTTCGCC
>JBKOZS010000262.1:0-12220 GCA_046726015.1 Acidobacteriota bacterium | reverse complement strand
CTTCCCAGTCGACCATGCGCTCAGTGCGACCTGAGAGGGTTCCCGAGGTTCTCGGGGTTCTCCAGGTTCCCGAGTTCTAGTTCGAACCCGAGAACCCTCTCTCGATCAGAACTTCACTTTCAGCGCGAGCTGTACTTGTCGTTCCGTCGTGCCGCACAGCGAGCACGCGGGATTCGACAGCATTGCGGAGATGGTCCCCACGGCCGCGTTGCCAATTGTCGTGTTGGGGTTGGCAAACTGCGGGTGGTTCAGCACGTTGAACGCCTCGATGCGGAATTCGGTGTCGTAGCGTCCGAACTTCGTATTCTTGATGAGCGACGTGTCGATGTTGAACGAACCGGGTCCGCGAATGATGCCGCGGCCGGAGTCGCCGTACGTGCCCGTCACGTCGGTCGGCGAGATGAAGCAGGACGTGTCGAACCACTTGTCGATCGTGGGATTCGCCAGCGATCCATCGCAGATGCGATTTGGGCGGTTCCCCGTTCCTGTCGACTGAACCCCCTGCGCCTGCGTGACCGTCAAGGGCAGTCCTCCACGCAAGTACAGGATGCCGCTCAACTGCCAGCCGCCGTAGAGCGCTTCCCGTGCCCACGGCACTTCGTAAACCCAGCTCGAGGAGAACGTGTGGCGAACGTCGTAGTCAGACGGGCCCCAGTTGTACTCGAGATCGTACGTGTTGGTGATGCCAGCCTCGTTGTCGGAGGCGTAGTCCATCGACTTCCCGAACGTGTAGGAGTTCAGGAACGAGAAGTTGTTCGCGAAGCGTCGCTGGAACTTCAGCAGCAGGCCGTTGTAGTTCACCTTGCCAATGCTCTGCGACTGGCTCAGCGACCGCACGCCCGGTGCCAGTACGATGAACGGGCGGTTCACGTTCGCATCACTGACGCCAACGACGGGCCGCGCCTGGTTGATGTCCACCTTGATCACCATCTGGCGACCCTGGGAGCCAACGTAGGCAGCCTCCACCATGTAGTTGGTTCCGAGGCTCCGCTGGTAATTGACATTCCACTGGCGCGCATACGCGTCGCGGAAGTCCCTCATGAACACCGATCGGGTCGAACCCGCGGCCGGCCGGTTGGGATCCACGCCCGGCGGGAGCGGCAGGCCGTCCTTGAGCAGGAGGTTCGAACCGTATGCGGTTGGCGTCGGCGTCAGCGAGGTCGATTGCAGGAACGGCTGATTCTGCGCCTTGGACGACGATGTGCCGCCTGGCGAGAAGTTCCAGAAAATGCCGAAGCCGCCGCGGATCAGGTTCTTCCCGTCCCCGGTAACGTCGTACGCAAATCCGAACCGCGGGCCGAGGTCCGCCTTCGAATACGTTTGAAGGTAACGTCCCACCTTTACTCCGCTCAGGGACGCATCGTCGGACGCGATGACAAACGTGCCGGTGGTTTCGTCGAAGTTCGACTGGCGATTGTCGACCTCGACCCAGGGCTGGAACACGTCCCAGCGCAGACCGAGGTTCACGGTCAGCTTGCTGGTCGCGCGCCAGTCGTCCTGGATGTAGGTGGCAATCTCCGGCCGCTTTTCCGTGTAGGTTTCTGCGTCGAAGAGGTTCCGGTTCTTCGAGGACGTCAACCCCAGCATGAAGCTGGCCACATCGAAGCCCGTCGCGCTGTTCACGGTGCAACCGGCCCCCTGCCCCGCGCAGTTCGAGGTCATGTTGTTATTGAACGCGAAGTTCCCGACGATCGTGTCGGCGTTGAGAATCTCGCGCGACCTGAGCGTCAGGCTGCCGCCCGCCTTCAGCGTATGCCGTCCGGTGCTGCGCGTGACGTTGTCGAAGATCTGGAAATCGTTCTGGTTGGTGATGAGCGGCTGGTTGCTGTTCGCCCCCAGGTTACGGATGTTCTGGAAGCCGAGCTGCGTCATCGCCGACGTGGCGTCGTTCAGGTTGATGTTGGGAATCCCGACCGCCGCCGCCGGATTCGTCAGGTAGTCGATTGGCGTCATCAGGAACTTGATGGACGACCAGCCGAACCGGAACTCGTTCAGCCATTTCGCGCTCAGCATGTGCGTGTCGTTGAACGCGACGCTCTGCGCCTTGATGTTGCCATCCCCTGCGCCGAACGTGGCGCCCGCGTCGCCGTGCGGCAGCGTGGCTGGCTGCAACCGGTGCGTCTTCTGGAAGCTGTACCGCGTAAAGAACCGGTTGTTCGTGGTGAGGTTGTGGTCGACCTTGACGTCGACTTGGTTGTCCTGCCGTTCCTTGATCGGATTGATCAAGTAATTGCTGATCGTCTGTCCGTTTGCCTGGCGGGTCCCGCCGGTGTTCGGCTCGGGATAGAGCTGGTCCAGGATGTTCGCCGCGACCGTGTCGATACGGTTCTGGGGAATCACGTTGCCCGGGAACGGCTGGCCGGTCTGCGGATCGTAGATGACGCGGTTCAGCTCCGAGAAATCCCCGCGCCGCATCGCGAGCGATGGCACCGTCGACAGGAACGTCTGCCCCTGCTCTTCACGATGCCCCTGGTAGCTGCCGAAGAAGAACGTCTTCTGCTTGAATACTGGACCGCCGAGCGTTCCGCCAAACTGGTTCTGCTTGAAGTCGGGTTTCGGCCGGCCCGCGCGATTGTTGAAGAAGTTGTTCGCGTCGAGCGCATCGTTGCGATGGAACTCGAAGGCGCTGCCGTGGAAGTTGTTCGTGCCCGACTTGATCTGGAGGTTCACGACACCGCCCAGCGAGCGGCCGAACTCCGCCGAATACGTTGACGTCTGCAGCTTGAACTCGTCCAGCGCGTCGACGCTCGGGAAAATGACGACGGTCTGCAGCCACGTCTCGTTATTGTCCACGCCGTCGAGCATGAAATTGTTGTCGCGCGTGCGCTGCCCGTTGGCCGAGAAGGATGCGGATGCGCGCCAGGCAAGGCTGCCGGCGCCATCGATATTGGAACCAGGGATGCCGCGCAGGACGCCCGGGACGGTGCGCGTCAGGCTGACGAAATTCCGTCCGTTGAGCGGCAACGCTTCAATCTGCTCATCGGTCACCGTCGTCCCCAGCTCCGACGACGAGGTCTGGACCAACGGCGAATTCGCTTCAATCGTCACCGTCTCGCTCAGCGCGCCGACCTCCAGCTTGATGTCGATGCGCACGTGCTGGTCGACGCCCAGGTCGATGTTGGACATCGCCACGCTCTTGAAGCCGGAGATCTCGGCGGCGACGGCGTACTGGCCCGTCGGCAACGACGGAGCCGTGTATTCGCCATTGCTGTCGGTGACCACGACGCGCGTGAGCTTCGTGCCTGTATTGGTCAGCGTGACGGTCACGCCGGGGACGATGGCGCCCGAACCATCGGTGATGCGCCCAAGGATGGTCCCGGTGACGGCCTGTGCTCCGGCAAGCGCGAGCGTCGGGGACATGACGATGAGAAGAAGAAGGAGCAGACGCCGACACCACGACCGCGGGATCACCGAGGTACCGCCTCTATTCATGGTTCCTCCCTCGCACATGAAAAAGAGACCACGGGGTATTTACGAAGTGCCGCGCGTGATATATCATATGCGGCCATTCGCGACAACTATCTAAAGTCATGCCTCTTCTGGGATCGACCGCCGGCGCCCGCCACAAGACGAAACAGGAATTCGTTTACCAGACACTTCGTCGTGCCATCCTCACGTGCGAGCTGCAGCCAGGAGAACGGCTCGTCATCGACGACCTCGCGACGCGCCTTGGCGTCAGCATCATTCCCGTCCGCGAGGCGCTGCAGATCCTCCAGTCGGAGGGGCTCGTCGCCAGCGTGCCGCACGTGGGCGCGGCCGTGTCGTCAATCTCGCGCGAGTCGATCGTGGATGTCTTCACGGTGCTCGAAGGCCTCGAGCTGATGGCCACGCGGCTGGTCGCGCAAGAAGGATCGCCGGAGGCGCTCGACACGCTTGCGCGTTTCGTGGCTGCGATGGACGCGGCGTCAGCCGAAGGACGATTCGAAGACTGGGCGGACTTGAACACGCGGTTTCATCACGCGATCAGCGCCGCCACGAAACTGCCCTTGCTCGGCGAGATGACAGACCGCGTGCTCGGCCGGTGGGACCGGGTCCGGCGCTACTACTTCAACGGCGTGCTGTGCCACCGCGTGCCCGACGCGCAGCGCGAGCACCGGGATATCCTTGCCGCGATCGTGGCGCGAGATTTCCCGACGCTGGAAGAGCACGTTCGCAGTCACAATCGCGGCGCCCTCGCGGCTTACCTCACCCATCTCGAGAACCAGTAATGCGATACGCCCTGCTGCTGACACTTGGGATGGTCCTCGGCGTGCCGACGGACGCGGCACAGCCGGCGGCCGACAAGCCGCTGCAGATTTATTTCGCCGACGTCGAGGGGGGGCAGGCGACGCTCTTCGTCACGCCGGCGGGCGAGTCGATGCTGATCGACACAGGCTTCCCTGGGAACGACGACCGCGACGTCAAGCGCGTGCTCGAGACGATGAAGCAGGCCGGAGTATCGCGGCTCGATTACCTGCTGGTGACGCATTACCACACCGATCACGCGGGAAATGCACCCGCCCTTGCCGCGAACCTGCCGATCGGCACGTTCGTCGATCATGGTGAGAGCGTGGAAGCAGGCTCGAAGCAGTTGTACGACGCCTATGTCGGAGCGCGAAAGTCCGGCAAACACCTGCAGGTGAAGCCAGGCGCCAAAGTCCCGATCGCCGGCATGGACGTGACGGTCGTCTCCGCAAGCGGCAGTCACCTCGCCAGCGCGTTGCCGGGCGCGGGAGCACACAACCCGCTCTGCGCGTCGTTCAAACCCAAGATTGCTGACACCGGCGAGAACGCGCAGTCGGTCGGCACCGTGATCACATTCGGCCGGTTCAAGATGATTGACCTGGGGGACCTGACGTGGAACAAGGAGCAGGAGCTCGTCTGCCCCACCAACCGTCTCGGGCAGGTCGATCTCTACCTGACCACGCATCACGGCAACGATCAGTCCGGGCCGGCGGTGATCGTGCACGCGCTCAAGCCGCGCGTGGCCGTCATGAACAACGGCGCGAAGAAGGGCGGGTCACCGGACGCGTGGCAGGTGGTTCGCGACTCTCCGGGCCTGGAGGATTTCTGGCAGCTCCACTTTGCGGTCGGCGGCGGCAAGGATCACAACGCCCCCGAACAGTTCATTGCGAACCTTGATGAAACAACCGCCTACGGCATCAAGGTCACTGCGAATCGTGATGGCAGCTTTACCGTCACGAATGCGCGCAACGGACTGACCAGGGAGTACGCTGCTCGCGCGGAGTAGGCGTTCGTGGTTGGCGGTTCGCAGTTCGCGGTTGGCGGTTCGCAGTAACGTCGAACCCTTACTGCAAACTGCAAACTGCAGACTGCAACTACTTCGTCGCGGCCTCGTAATTAATCAGGATCACCAGGTCCTCGTCGCCGGTTTGCTTCAAGCTGTGTGAGCTGCCGGTGCGCGTGAGCACGGCGGTGCCCGGCGTGACCTCCACGGTCTTGCCGTCGAGCGTCATCACCCCCCTGCCACTCAAAACGTAATAAATCTCGTCCTCCCGCTGCTCGTGCAGCCCGATCCCGGAGCCGGGCTTGAGCGCGCGCTTCCTGAAAACGAGCTTCAGGTTGGGGGCCTTCTTGAAGAAGGAGTACCCGATGGTCTGGCCGCCGCCGTTGTGCGTCCCTGGCTCGTTGGTGGCGACCTCCGCATCGTGCTCGATGATGTAGCCGCCTGGTGCGGGCTTCTGCAGTACGGCGGCATGCAGCGCGGCCCCGGCACTCATGCAGACGAGAGCGTAGGCAATGCGTTTCATGGCTGTTGAAATCCTCCCTGCCGGGCTGACCGGTAGATCGCTTCCACGATGGCCACGCTGTGACGCCCTTCGCGCGCGTCGCAGGCCGGTGTGCCGTTCGTCTCGATCGCGCGGATGAAATCTTCGAAGACGCGCTGATGCGCGCTGCTGTCGCTGACCACGGGTGACGCGGTGCTCTCGAGATCCGTTGGTCTGGCGGTTCCGACATCCGCCGGGGTCCGCAAGTCGGCCGCCAGCAGTCGATCGCCTTCAAGGATCAGGGTACCTTCCGCGCCCGTCACCTCGACTCGTCGCGAATACCCCGGGTACGCGGAGGTGGTGGCCTCGATCACGCCCAGCGCGCCGCTCGCGAACTCGAGCACCGCCGCCGCCGTGTCTTCGGCTTCGATCGAGTGGATCCGTGTCGCGGTGCGCGCGCAGACCTGCTTGACGGGACCGAATAGCCACTGCAGCAGATCGACTGTATGGATTGCCTGGTTGATCAACGCGCCGCCGCCATCGAGCGCATGGGTCCCGCGCCAGCGTGACGTGCCGTAGTACTCGGGCGGCCGATACCATTTCACGCGTCCCGACGCGAACACCGGTTTACCGAGCTTCCCCGCCTCGATCATTTGCTTGATGGCGACCACGTCCGGCCGCAGGCGATCCTGGAAGAACACGCCGACCTTGACGTTGACGCGCGCGGCCTCGGCAATCACGGCATCGACTTTTGCGACGGTCACATCGAGCGGCTTCTCGACCAGCACGTGCAGGCCGCGACGCATCGTCCTGATGGCCTGGTCCGCGTGGAGTCCGGAGGGGCTGCCGATGGCCACGATGTCCATTGGCCGGTGGGCGAGGAACGAATCAACGTCCCCGTAGGCGGCGGCGCCGTGCTCGTCGGCAAGGCGCGCAACCTTGGCGCGGTTCGCGCCGCAGACCGCGGCAATCTCGACGCCGGGAATTGCCCGCGCGGCGCGGGCATGCGTATCACTGATGTTGCCCGCGCCGAGCAGACCGACTCTCATGCGGCGCTTACTTTGTAGAGGTGTTTCCTGTGCGGCGGATCTTGACGTTGCGATACCAGACCTGGTCGCCGTGATCCTGCAGCAGGATGTGGCCGTTCTGGAGCTTGCCGAAACGCGCGATGTCCTTGAACTTGCTCTTGGCAATGGCCGCGCGGAGCTCCGGGCTGTCGAGCGTGTATTTCAACACCTGCTTGCCGTTCAGATAGTGTTCGACCGTGTTCCCCTGCACGAGGATTCGCGTCGTGTTCAGTTCGCCCGCGGGCTTGAGCGGACGGTTCGACGCCGGCAACACGTCGTAGAACGCGGCGGTCTGCCGATGCGGGCCGATCTTCGCGTCAGCATGCCGATCATCGTCGATCACCTGGTACTCGTGACCGATGGCCGCGTCCTGGTCCTCGAGCACGAAGTACTTGACGCCGCTGTTGCCTCCCGGCGCGATCTTCCACTCGAGCGTGAGCTCGAAGTGATCGAACGTGTCCTTCGAGATGATGTCGCGCGCGCCGCGCGTGTCCTGGCCGGTGCCGGCGGGCAATGTCAGCCAGCCGTCTTCGACCTTCCATCGCGTTCCCGATGCGTCCGGCTTCTTGTAGCCGCGCCATCCATCGAGCGACTTGCCGTCGAAGAGCAGCGACCAGCCGGCTTTCTTGTCCGCGTCAGAGAGCGTATTGGGCGCAGCGCTTTGACGCGCGGTCAACGAGATTACGGCGGAGGCAGCGATCAGCGAGCTAACGGCGAGAGTCGTTCGTAGTGACATAGTCGCTCCGGAATGATAAAACTTTAGCGCTAAAGTAACACATCGAAAGGGTCCAACGCGATGCGCATCACGACACTCGGCGTCCTCGTTCTTCCACTGCTGATGAGCGGCGCTCCCGACAAGGCGCGCGTGCAGGTCACGCCGAACGAAGCCCAGCGGCGCGTCGACATTGCGATCGACGGAAAGCCTTTCACGTCGTACATCTGGCCGACGACCCTCAAGAAACCAGTCCTCTATCCGCTTCGCACGGCGAACGGCACGCTCGTCACGCGCAATTTCCCGCCGGATCCGCAGAAGGGGGAGCGCGTCGATCATCCGCACCACGTCGGTCTCTGGCTCAACCACGGCGACGTCAACGGCCTCGACTTCTGGAACAACTCCGACGCAATCAAGCCCGAGCAGGCGCCAAAGATGGGGACGATTCTCCACCGCACGGTCGTGGAGACGAAGAGCGGCGACACCGGCGAGCTGACGGTCGAGACCGATTGGGTGCGACCGGACAACAAGGCCATCGTGCACGAGCGGACGAGGTTCGTGTTCAGCGGGACGCCCGATTCGCGCATCATCGATCGCGTCACGACGCTGACTGCCGGCGACGAGAAGGTCGTCTTCACGGACAACAAGGAGGCCTTCATCGGCATGCGCGTCGCGCGCGGCCTCGAGCAGCCCGACGAAAAGGCAAAGGACAACACGGGCGTGACCGGACAATACATCAGCAGCGAGGGGTTGAAAGGTGATAAGGTGTGGGGCACGCGTGGCCGATGGACGCTCGTCGGCGGCACCGTTGACAACCAACCGGTGACGCTTGCGATTCTCGACAACCCCGCGAACCCTGGCTTCCCCACCTACTGGCACGCCCGCGGCTACGGCCTGTTCGCCGCAAACCCGCTCGGCGAGTCGGTATTCACGAATGGCAAGAAGTCGCTCGATCTCACGCTCGAACCGGGCAAGTCCGTGACGTTCCGCTATCGTGTGCTGATCCTCAATGGCAAGGCGACGCCCGAGGACATCGAGAAGCGCTACCAGGCGTTCGCGCAGCAGGGCTCGTGACAACCAGCGACATCGACGAGAAGCAGGCGCGCCTCGTCACCGCTCTCAAGGACGCCGGCCTGGGCGGCGTCCTTCTCGCCACTCACCACAACATCGCCTGGCTGACCGGCGGCCGCAGCAACCGCGTCGATGCCAGCCGCGAGGCTGGCACGCAGCGGCTGCTCGTCACCGCGGATGGCCGTCGGTTCGTGCTGGCGAACACGATCGAGATGCCCCGCCTCCGTACCGAGGTGCTGGGAGGACTCGATTTCGAACCGGTCGAGTATCCATGGACGGACGACCAGGACGCGTCGCATGCGGTTGCCGCCGCGCGAAAAATCATCGGCGGCACAGCGCCGATCGGCGCGGACTGGCCGTTGCCGGAGACCACACCGTCGGAAGCGCGCATGGCACGCGTGCGCGCGCTGCTGACGGCCACCGAAGTCGATCGCTACCGCGCGCTGGGCAACGAGTGCGGCATGGTGGTGGGCGACGTCTGCCGCCGGCTCAGGCCGGGCGAAGACGAACGCGAGATCGCGGCCACCGTGATGCTCGCGCTGACGGCGATCAACGCTCGCGCGATTGTCCTGCTCGTTGGCTCCGACGACCGCATCGCCAGGTATCGTCACCCCGTCACCACAGCGTCGCAGTGGAAGCACACCGTGCTCGTCGCCGTCTGTGCCGAACGCGACGGTCTCATCGCCTGCCTCTCCCGCATCGTCGCCACCAAGGCCGCGCCTGCGGACCTCGAGGCGCGCACGCGCGCGACGGCGTCCGTGTTCGGACACCTGCTCGACGCAACGCGTCCCGGCGCAACCGGCGCGCAGTTGTTCAAGGTCGCCGCAGACGCCTACCAGGCAGCGGGGTTCCCCGGCGAGGAGACGCTGCATCACCAGGGCGGTGCCACGGGATACCGCGCGCGTGAGTGGGTCGCTCATCCGAAGTCGCAGGAAGTCGTTCAAACGCGCCAGGCCTTCGCCTGGAACCCGTCGATCACCGGCACGAAGATCGAGGACACCGCGCTCGTCGTCGATGGGCGCGTGGACGTCATCACATCCACGCCCGGGTGGCCGTCGATAGAGATGTCAGTGCGAGGGAGCACGCTGCTCGCGTCAGATGTGCTGAGGGTGTGAAGCGCGAGGCGCGATGTGCGAGGTGCGAGGCGCGAGGTCCGAGGTCCGAGGTCCGAGGTTCGCCTCAGCGTTGCCGTCGGTAGATCGAGGTGGTCGATGTCGTCCTCCCGGGCGCGCGGTCCTCCACAACCACCTGAAGCCTGCCGTCTGCGTCGAGTGACCACTCCTCGCTGTGTTCCGTGAACGTCCGGTCGTCCGGAGGCCCGGAAGAACTACTGGTGCCAATGAAGAGCGTGGACCCTACCCACCTCACGGAGTAAGTCGTGCTGGAACCGTCCGCGCCCACGATTCCTCCGGTGATGCCGGTGTCGTACGTGTCGGTGCGGACTCCGTCCGCGTCACGCCGCTGCATCGATAGAAATGTGAAGTCGACCGAAGCGCCTCGAGGTGACGTCAGGCGCTTCGTCGTCTGAACGACGATCAATTCGCAACGACGCCCGCCGGCGGATCGCCGACGGTGTCGAGCACCCACTTGCCTGAGAAATCAGGCTTCGCTTGCGGCCCGCGGATGCCCAACGCAACCAGCACGGACAGGCATCCGAGCAAAATCTCTCGCATCGCCGTCTCGCTGGTATGTTGGACACCGGTCGGGCCGAATCGCTCCGAATTACCCCAACGATTGAAGAAACGGGCTCATCGCCTGCCACGACTCGACCGGGTTGGCTTGCAACAATAGATGCGGCCCCTCGATCCGCTCGATGGACATCGGGCGAAGGATGGCCATGCGCCGCCAGCTCGTGTCGGACACCAGCCGATCTCGAGTACCGCGAAGGTACAGGATCGGCATGGTCAGTCGCGCGAACGCTGCGTGTTCGTCAGCTTGTCGGTTTCCGTAAGGAGATGACGCACAGCACAGCCACACCGGCCATGACGGCGGCGTCCGCAACATTGAAGATTCCCGTACGCAGCTGCCCCACCCCCACGTTCAGGAAGTCGCGGACGAATCCAAACTGCAGGCGATCGACGAGGTTGCCGATCCCGCCGGCGATGATGAGGCCGACGGCGAGCAGCTGGGAGAACGTGGCGGAGGGGACGCGAACGACGCCTGTCATGAGCAAGGCAATCGTCAGGACAGTCAGGCCGCCAAACAGGCAGGCACGGAGCCACGACGGGAACTCGGCGCCGAAACTGAGGAAGGCGCCAGGGTTTTCCGCATACGACAAGCGGACCGTGTCGCCGAGATAACTGACGGTGGGTCGATCGCGCAGCGCGCGACTGGCGAGTTCCTTGGTCACCTGGTCGCAGGCGACGCACGACATGATGACTGTTCCAAGCACCACCAGCCGTCCGACTGCCGTCAATTGCGCGTCTTCTGCTTTTCCATGTAGCGCATCGTCAGTGCCGGGAGGTCTTCGCGTGAGTAGCTGAACCGGCGATCCAGCGCGCTCAGTCGAGAAGGAGAGACCTCCGGCGCGAGTGCCGCCGACAGCATGTTGGCCGTTCGAATCGCGCCAACAGTGGTCAACGCGCGCAAGGCCAATTCCGCGCGGCGACGCCCCATGCGCGCCAGGTATTGAGCGAAGCCGCGAGTGTTCACGCTCGTTTCCAGTTCACCAATCAGCAGCACGAGCCGATCGTGAGCCGCGATGCGTGCCTTGCTGCCCGATGCGTACGCCCTGTCTCCAACCGCGAGGTATCGCGCATAGAACGCGTGATGCAGTGGGTCCATTGCCGCTCCTTTCTACCGTGGGGGTTTCCGCATCGTCGCCCGTTCGAGTTCCTCCACCTGGGCATTGAAGCTGTTCCAGCGCGCCTGCTCTTCCGCCAGCATCGTCGAGATGCTCGTTTCCTCCGCCGTGAGCGTCGCATCGGTGTTTTCGAGCGCGCCCAACTGCGCGCGCAGCGGTCCAAGAAACTGCTCGATTTCCTCGCTCTTACCGGCTGATTCCTCCTTCGTCATCCCTTCGAACATCTTCATCTGCGCCGCCAGGGCATCCTTCACGCGATCGTTGCCGCGGCGCCGTTCCTGCACGTCGCCAAGCTGACGAACGATCACGCCGATGCGCTGCTCCTGCAGTTGAAGGCGCATCGCAAGTAGCTGCGCGCGCATCGCGGTATTCGCGGCATCGGCGATCTCCGCCCGGAGCGCACGCACCTCTGCGAGCAGTTGTTCGTCCGGGTTCACGGCCGGTGTGGACGCGGGGCGCGCCTGCCCGGACACCGCAGCCGCCAGCGCGAACACCACCGCGCCGATGGTCAAGCCCCGCGTCACCTGAACACTGCGCATTGAACACCATCCTTCGTCGCTTCGCCTGGTCAGTCTCTGCCGCCATCTCCTCCGGCGCTCACCGGGGCTCGTGGCGCGTACGTCACGTACGCGAACCGCGTAGAGTCTGGCGCCCACGAGTTGACGTTGATTGTTCCCTGCCCGCCAGTGAATTCCAGCAGCGTTTGCGGCACGACCGCCGCGATCGACTCTCCCGGCATCGGAATCAGCCGAAGCCGGACGCGAAGCGTGCGCTCGTTGTGCCCTTGTGTCCCCTGCGGGAACGACAGGAACAGCAGCGACTTGCCATCCGGAGAGGGATGCGGGAACCAGTCCTCCAG
>JBKOZS010000261.1:0-10730 GCA_046726015.1 Acidobacteriota bacterium | reverse complement strand
GCCGTATGCCATGCGGCTGATGCGCCGCCGGGCCGGTTCGTTCACGAGCACGTGATCGATCGCCTGGGCGTTACCGTCGAAGCTGAAGGAGTAGCGCTGTTCCGCCGGCAAGAGGTCCACCGCATTCGTCAGGTCCGGATCGACGAGGTCCGGGCTTGCGAGCACAACCTGGTCGGCTGGTGTTGGCGTGCCCTTGATCGTGCCGATGACGTCGACGTAACCATCATTGAACTGGAACGCGTTGTAGTCACCGACGGAAATGATCCGCTCGCCCGGCTCCGCCGCCTGGCGCCGCTGAATTTCCTTCGCCATGAATTCCGCCTGCGCGCGGCGCTTTTCGCGGATCCGCGCGCCATCGGCGCCATCGATGCCGCTCAACGAGCGCAGGTGGTTGACGATGACGGTGACCGGATACCGCGTGCCAAGCGGACTGGTAATCACGGCCTTGAGCGCGAGTGAGGGTCGATCGTTGAGCACCGCCTGTTCACCGTTCGGCTGCGTGTAGGTCTCGTCCTTGCCAATCTGCTCGGTAGTCATCTCACTGACGCGATCGCCCGCGGTTTTGACGAGGAAGCCGACATCGATACCGCCGATATCGTTACCCTCCTCGAGGAACGCCTTGTATTGCGGGTCGGTCTCGCCATCGCGAATCGCTTCGGCATTGATTTGGTCGGCGAGGCGCTGCAGCACCGAGAGGTTCTCGACCTCAACGACGCCAAGGATATCGGGCGACCGCAGCACGTGACGAACAGCAAGCGAGGCCTTCGCCAACCGCCCATTCAACGCGTTCGTGGTGAGGATCGGGTCATCCACGTCAGCGTCATCCACATCGTCGAAGAACCGTTCGAAGTTGAAGTGGCCAACCGTGAACTCGCCGGCCGACGGCACCGGCACCGGAACCGCCATGGCGCTGCCCGACGGCGTCCAGAGGGAACCCGACACAGACGGTGGATCCGGAAGGATGCTGTAGGTTCGGAATCCATAATCGAGCGGCCCGGTGAGGCCGCTGATCGTCTGTCCCGCGGCGATCTCGATCGGCGGCGCGCCAAGCAGCGCGTCGCTGTCGACGCGAAGCCGTTCGGGATTCCCGTCGAACCGCGGCACGTGAGCGGGCGCGTCGGGTCCGGATGGCACCGACTGATCCGGCTCGAGTCCAGGCTCGCGGAACGGACGCGCAACACCTTGAATCACCGCGTGGAAGACACCGTTCGACGTAGACGTGGCGTTGGTCTCATCGACGGTTCCCTGCGTCGGCGAGATCGCCACGATATTTGCCGTGACGCGCATGCCTTCGAACCGCTCGAGCTGCTCGAAGGTGCCGCCAGGATTCGTGTAGGACGGCAGCAGGATCACAGGCTGGGGCAGCGGCTGTCCGCTGGCCGCCACGCGAAAGAAGGCATTGATGATCTCGGTGACTGGTGGGCTGGCAGGATCCGCTTCAGGCACGAATTCCTGCACGGTGCCCGAGACAAATACCTCCTGCCCGGTCGCGACAAAAGCAGGCGGCCGTCCGGTGAAAACGAACACGCCCTCGGACGTAGAAACGTCCGCATCGGTTTCGCCATCGCGCACCTGGACGAAGACACCGTTGAATTTCAGACCAGTGACGATACCGGTGGTCGTCACGAACATCGTTGCAAACGGCGAGGCACTGCCGGGGCCCTGGATGTTGTGAATGGCAGTGGTGGTTGTTTCAATGGCAAGCGCGATCGTGCCCGGGCCGGTGCGCGGAACGGTGTCAGTGATCTCGAGCGCGAGGGCCTTCACGCCAGCCGTCCCCGTCACGATCGTGCTCAACGAGAACACGTTGTCGTGAGCAACCAGGTCGCCGTGCGTGCCGTCGTCGAAGAACGGCACGTCCGCAGCGCCGCCAATCGGCGAGAGATCGCCGCTTACGCTGATAGACGTGTTCACCGGCCGTTCGCCGGGAATGACCGTGACCGTCAGCAGCGTGGTGCCTCCTGACGGGACTGCCTGCGGCGTCGCCGCGCCTGCGCCGCTCGGCGGAATTCCCTCGTGATTGTGCGGCTTCGGATCGCCGACGATGAAGTCGGCCCGGTTGTCGTCCGTGTCGACGTCGCCACCATTGAGTCGGAGTGCAGCCGTCGTGTTGGACAATGCTTGCGTAGCGCCAGCGCCCTCGAAGCAATTTGCCGACCCGTAACCGACAAAGTCCGCAACAAAGATGCTGGACGCCGGGCACGCGCCCGTGAGCGCTGCTGTCGTACTCGTGAGCGCCACCTTGCCACTGCCCGCGGCCAGGGCAATGGTGCCAACGTCGTCCGGCTGCGGAAGCGGCTCGGCGCTCGCATTGTTCCCAGCCGCTTCGCTGACCAGGTAGTACGAATTCGGCTGGATCGTGCCGGTCAGCGCGGTTACCTGCCAGCTCGCGCCTCCGGCGGATGAGTACTGCACGGACCACCCGCTCAGGCTTACCGGCGCCGTGGTCGTGTTGAACAACTCGATGTAATCGTTCCGGAACCGCGCGCCGGAATTCCCGCCGCCGCCATACACCTGGCTGATCACGACGCCTTTGGGCGCGGCGCCGACGAGGCTGACGGTGAATGACGTGGTACTCGATCGGAGTTGCGCATCGACGATGTTCGCGGCAATCGTCTTTACACCCGTGCCGACCGACAGCGGCACGGTGAATGCGAGGGTGAACATGTTATCGCCCGCCGTGACGTCGCCATTCGTCTGGTCGTCGAAGAACGGTTGCGTTGAGCTGCCGCCAATCGATGTGAGATCGGCGACTACTGCAATGCCGGTGCTGGTCGGCGCCGCACCTGGAGTGACGGCAACGGTGAGCAGCGTGGCATCGCCGGGTGCGACGGCATCAGGCGTCGCAGTCCCGCGTCCGACTGGAACGGTGATGATGATTCCGCTGCCGCGAGGATTTGGCGATCCGGCAAGGAAGTCCGTGCCGTTGCGATCGGTGTCGGGTTGCGTTGCCCCTGAAGCCTTTCGCAGTGCGGCGGTCGTGTTGCTCAGCGCCGGCGCCGCGGCGCCTTCAAAACAGTTTGCACTGCCGTAGCCCACGAAATCGACGATCGCCGTGCCGACCGCACAGTTTGGTCCACCGCCCGACGTGAGCGGCGTTTGATTCCGGACGAGCGCGACCTTGCCGGCAGCGGCCGCCATTGAAATGTTGCCCGAGGCATCGGGCGTCGGCAGGTCATCGGTGCCGCCACTTCCCGCCGCTTCCTGTACGAGGTAGAACCCGCGCGCCGGAATCGAGCCAGTGAGGTTCGTGACCTGCCATGTGCTGCCCGCCGCCGAGGCGTACTGCACGCTCCAGCCCGTGAGGTCCATCGCTACGTCGCTGTTGTTGAACAGCTCAATGAAATCGTTCCTGAATCGCGCACCAGCGTTACCGCCGCCGCCATAGATCTGGCTAATCACGACATCTGCTGAGACCGCAACAACTGAATTGGAGCGAAATACAACGATGCCGAACAGCGCGGCACACACGACTACCGCGCGAAGGACTCGAGATGACATGCAGGTGACCCCTGGGGTTGAAGAGTGGAAACGAAATCTTATCGGGCCGTGACCTGCCTTGTCACGCGTCGAGTCTACAGTTGCCTCGAATTTACCGATGTAACTGGAGGAGCCAATGGACGCCCGGTCCGACGCTGTTGCACGAAGGCTCGATTTCGGAACGTTGCCCGCTGAGCGGACTATCGCGCGGGGATTCAGGAGTGGGTTGCGGCTGGCCACGCCGCCGGGCGAGCTTCGCGGGCCGGACAAGTATCGCGTCCTGGACCTTCGGCGCCGGCAGGCGCAGATTCGCGCCCGCCGGGCCTTGGGAGTGTGAAGTTACGCAGTCTTCTTGAGCTCGAGTCTTCGGACGACAATTCGCGCGGGGCGCTTCTGGTCGCACTCGTGCCACCAGATGCTCTCCCGCACCCACCATCCGTTCTCTCCCTGGTCATCGAACAGGGCGCCGCAGCGGGCGCAAACGTCGTAGTCGAGTTTCGCCATTTCTGTCGCGTCCGGCTTTACCTCAGCAGGCACCGGCAATGGTCTGTAATTGGTAAGACGCCCTAACAGGCCTCTTGGTTGCCATTAAAGGAGGACGGTCGATGGAGGAGGGTTGACGGAAGAGCGGGGGCGGACGCTCGCCCAAACGCGATGGACGACGTCCTCAGTGAACCGCGAGATTGACCGCGCTGACCGACGGATCGGCGGCGAGACGCTCCAGCGTCATCAGTGGCATCCACCCCACAATCGACCGCGATGGAATAGACGCAGACACGATGATTCCACCGAGCGCCTTGATTTTCTTTTCAAGGGCCGGCTGGACATCCGCCTGAACGTTGACGAGCACGCGGCCGTGACGGTCAACCGCGAGGCCGCGATCGACGGCGAGACCCCTGCGTCGAGCGTCCCCCCGCCGACGGTAGATCTCGGAAAGCAAGCGAGGGGCGATCTTGTGCTGCGCAAGGATGCGTACGTCCTTCTGTTGGTTGGCTGCCGGGACACCGCGCTGCGCGCGTACGCCCGGGACGCCGACCACCGCTGCGGCACCTGCAAAGAACACCACGAAACCAACCGCACGAACGGTTCGCAAGACGGGTCTCCTCGCCGGGGATGAGCGGGTCATCGTATACCAGAACCGCCGCGGAACAAAACCGACTACACTGGGGCTCGAGGCTCAGGACTCAAGGCTGAGCCTGGCTCACGACGCTAAGCCCTCGTAGCCCGAGGTCGGCATGAGCCATTAAGCCCTAAGTCATAAGCCGTTACGCCGTGCTCCTCGTTTTCCTCATTGCCGCCACGCTCCAGGGTGGAGCTGCGTGCGCGACCCTCGACGATTGCCGCCAGCAGGCGGTTGATGCCGCAGCCAGAGGGGACTATGAAACGTTCCACGACCTGGCGTGGCGCGCGATGCAGAAGGCAAAGCCAAACGATCCGGAGTTGATGTATCTGCTGGCGCGGGCGCAGTCGCTCAGCGGCCGGCCGGGCGACGCGTTGGTGATGCTTCAGCGCCTGAGGCAACTTGGGATCGAGACCGACGCGGCGACTAATGAGGACTTCCGTCGCGTACGCGGCCTCAAGAACTGGCCCGAGTTCGCCGAATCGGCGTCGCGCGCATCAGCCGCCGCACCTCTCGCGGCGAAAAAGGCCGCTGCCCCTGCACCAAAGTCATCGACGGACGCGTTCACGTTCGATGCGCCTTCCGAGTTCGAACCGGTCGGGCTCGATTACGACGCCGTGTCGCGCCGGTTCCTGCTTGGCGACCGCGCCGCGGGCCGTCTGATCGTCATCGACGAGGTCTCGCATCACCTGGTCACGCTGGTCAGTGCGACGTCTGCCGACTTTCTCGCTCAGATCTCCGGTTTTGCGATCGATCCAAAGCGCGGCGATCTCTGGGTGGCCAGCACTGATGGGCACGAAAGCGCGCTGCACAAGCTGCAGCTGATCTCCGGACGCGTCCTCACCAAGGTCACGACGCGGGAGGGAGGCAAGCCTGCGCGTTTCGAAGACGTCGCCGTTGCCGCGGACGGAACGGTGTTCGCCGTGGATGCTGCGGCGG
This sequence comes from Acidobacteriota bacterium, assembly GCA_046726015.1. GTDB lineage: Bacteria > Acidobacteriota > Vicinamibacteria > Vicinamibacterales > 2-12-FULL-66-21 > QHWT01. Next base: position 5,191 of record JBKOZS010000261.1, on the reverse strand, counting down.
GACGCATCTTCCGGCTCAAGCCCGGAGCGCGGCAATTCGAAATTGCGCAGGAGACTGGTGCTGGCGGAGCGCGCACCCTGGCAGTAGCCGGTGCGAGTACGTTCTATGTCGCTGGCGGGCGTGACGTGTTGCGCGTCGACGTGGGAAGGCGATCGACCAGAAAGCTCGCCGCACCCAAGGGCACGGCCTTATCCAACATCGGACGGCTGCGGTGGCACGGCGGCTCGCTGATCGCCCTGCAGGAGACCTCATCTGGTCCGCGTCTGCTTCGCTTGAAGCTCGACGATGCCGGAGAGGCGGTGACGCGCGTCGATGTGCTCGACGAACGCGCGGGATCGGTCACGGCAGGCACACTGACCGACGGCATCTTCTTCTATCTGGGCCAGGGCAGCACGATCCGCCGCATCCCCGTCCGATAACCGTGAACCTCGGCCCTCGAACCTCGGACCTCGACCTCGGCCCTCGGGCCCCGGCACGACACCTGCACTGGGTGCGCTGTTGTGTCGCTGAAAGGCATCCTGGATCCGGCTGAGCAGGAAGTCGTACGCGAGGAACGACGAATCCTCAACGATCTCCGCACAAGCCTCATCCGTTTCGGCGCCAGCGACGAAAACCTCGAACCCCTCGAACGCTCGATCGAACAGCTCGACGAGTTGTTCCTGCTCGTTGTGGTCGGCGAGTTCAACGCCGGCAAGAGCGCGTTCATCAACGCGCTTGCGGGCGAGAAAGTCATGCTCGAAGGGGTGACGCCAACGACGGCGCAGGTGACCTTGTTGCGGTATGGATCCGAGCGAACCTCACAACAGATCGAGCCGCACCTGCTTGCCATCAGCGCGCCCGCCGAACTGCTCCGCGAAATCCACATCGTCGACACGCCGGGCACCAACGCGGTGATCCGCGAGCACGAGCGCATTACGTCCGGGTTCGTGCCGCGCGCCGACCTCGTGCTGTTCGTCACCTCCGCGGACCGTCCGTTCACCGAAACGGAGCGCGCGTTCCTCGAACAGATCCGCGATTGGGGCAAGAAGGTGGTGATCGTCATCAACAAGGTCGACATCCTTGGCGGCGAGCGCGAGCTTGGCGAAGTACGGTCGTATGTCGCAGATAACGCGCGCCGGCTGCTTGGCCTGACGCCGGAGATCTTTGGCGTCAGCGCAAAGGCGGCCTTCCGCGCGAAGACCGGGGAGCCACAGTTCTGGCAGGAGAGCGGTTTCGACGCGCTCGAGCGATACATCCGGTCGTCACTGGATCAATCGGCGCGCACGAAGCTGAAGCTCCTCAACCCGCTTGGCGTGGGCGCGGCGCTCATCGAGCGATATCAAGCGGCCACGCGCGAGCGGCTGGCCATGCTGCAGGAGGATTTTTCGCTGCTCGAGGATGTCGAAGGGCAGCTTGCGGTGTACGCGAAGGACATGGCCCGCGATTTTGAAGGCCGCATGGCCTCTGTCGATAACGTGCTGCTCGAGATGGAACGCCGCGGCCAGGATTTCTTCGACGACACGATGCGCATCGGGCGGATGTTCGACCTGCTGAACCGCGCCCGCGTGCAGGAAGGATTCGAGCGGCAGGTTGTTGCCGACGCGCCGCAGCAGATTGAAAAGCGCGTCAACGAACTGGTCGACTGGCTCGTCGAGTCCGACTATCGCCAGTGGCAGCGTATTTCCCGTCACCTGGCGGATCGCCGGCGCGAGTTCCGCGAGCGCATCGTGGGGGAGGACCGCGGCGACCCCGAGTCCCGTCCATTCCACGATGAACGTCGACGGCTCGTGGACTCGGTCGGCGCCGCGGCGCAGCGAGTGGTCGATTTGTACGATCGTCGGCGGGAAGCCAGCGAACTTGCTGATGGCGCCCGCAATGCCGTCGCCGCGGCCGCAGCCGCCGGCGCCGGTGCGGTCGGCTTAGGAACGCTGGTGACGGTCGCCGCGAGCACCGCCGCTGCCGACGTCACGGGCTTGATCCTCGCGAGCGTGGTTGCCGCGCTCGGCTTTTTCATCATTCCGGCGAAGCGGAACCAGGCAAAAGCAGAAATGCGCCGCAAGATTGCCGACGTGCGTGCGCGCCTGTCGGCGGCGCTGAGAAAGCAATTCGAAGAGGAGATTGCGAGGAGCGGGGTACGAATGCAGGAGAGCATCGCCCCGTACAGCCGTTTCGTCCGCGCGGAAGGGGACAAGCTGCAGGAGACGGACACCCGCCTCCGACAGCTGGCGCTCGATCTTCAGCAAATCCGCGAGCGGGTCGACGCACTGGCAGCATAGACGCGAACCGCTAAGCGGAATTCGTCCGCGGTGCGCTCGCGTCCACCGGGCAGCTACGACACGCGACACGAATGCCTCCACATTTCGGTCATGAGGATTCTCGTCAATTATGGCGAGGCTGTCGAATCATGATCGCGCGGGCGTAGAGCAGGCTGAAGCCCGCGCGCTGCACGTTTTCCTGCGACTTCGACGCGGGCTGCGTCGTCACCACGGCAAGATCGCAGCCCTCGCGCGCCGCATCGACAAGCCGCGCGCGAAGCAGCGCGGATTGCACCCCGCGGCGGCGATGATCCGGCAGCGTGGCGGCGCCACACAGCTGCGCGAGGCCATCGCGGATGCGAAGCGCTCCGCCGCCGGCAATTGCGCCGTCCCGGTGCGCCAGATAGCTCACGAGTCCGGGCACGAGGGCGAAATCCCTGTAGACGCGTTCCAGCGACTCCCGCGCGAACGTCTCATGCGAGGGAGGTCCGTCGAACACGTCGGCATGCGCGAAGCCGCTCGCCACGGCGTCGATCCACACCGGCGCTTCCGCGTCCACCGTGCGACGCACGGTAATGCCGTTCGTCGTGTGTTTTTCGTACTCGGCCGCGGCGCGATCGATCGCCGCCCCGCTCAGTTCGAGGCCGAGCACGTTCTCGAAGTTGACGAGATGGTAGCCGCGCTTTGCCAGGCGCGTCGCGATCTCATGATCGGCGAGCACCGCCAACTCCACCTGCAGAGGAGCGTGGCGCGAATCGAACTCGCGCTCGACTTCGGCAAGCACGTCATCGTCCAGCGGCGCGAAACCGAGGCCAGCGAGCTTGTTGAATGGCTCACCCGGCCCGCCATACACCGCGGCCGCCCCCCCGAGCGGCGCAATCAGTGCGTCGTCGCATCGTGCCCTGGCAAGCTCGCCAAACGCCACCGCCATCGCGCACTCGGCACGTTCGAGGCGGGCGGCGAGCGATGAGGTGGCCATCAGCACGGCGGATAGTATGCATCGGAAGCCCGGTTCACCCGCCCCCGCAATATCTGCGCGGCTTTCCGCGGACGTAGCTGTATACTTCCTCAACCGGCCGCGGTGCGCGGCCGATCACGGTGACCCGGCACGGCGTCCGGGGGGAGTGCAGATGGTCCGCCTGTTCGAATCCTCCGCAACACACCTTCGTTTGAGCGAGGCGCGCGCTTTTGTCGAGGAGCAGGCGCGGCAGGGCGACGTCTTGATCGTTGCCGCATCGCGTGGTGCTGCCGACGATCTCGCTCGATCGATTGCCGTGGCTCGTGGCGCGTCGATTGGCTTGCATCGATTCAGCTTCACGCAGCTGGCGGCGCGGATCGCGGCACCGATTCTCGCGAACCAGGAGCTCGCCCCCTCGTCGTATCTCGCGACCGAGGCGGTCGCGGCGCGAGCGGCGTTTGATGCCCGGCGCGATCACGCGCTTGCCTATTTCGAGCCCGTTGCCGCAACGCCGGGGTTCGCGCGCGCGCTCGCGCGCACCCTGCAGGAGATCCGGCTCGCCCAGATCGACGGTGGCCGCCTTGCCGATCTGCCGCTCGGCGGCGCTGACCTGTCGGAACTCCTCGCGCGATTCGACCAGCAATTCTCCGCGGCGAGTGCCACGGATCGCGCGACGCTTTTCGACACCGCCACACGCGCGCTCGCCGATCACTCGACCCGGTTTCGTTTTCCGGCGCAAGTCCCGCTGCTCCTGCTGGATGTTCCTCTCGATTCGCCGGTCGAGTTCGAATTCGTCCGTGCCCTGCTTCACCCGCAGCGCCCCGTCCTCATCACGGTGCCTTTCGGCGACATTGCTGCGCTGAAGCGGCTGCAGTCGATTGGCCTCGAACCGGAGATTCATGAAGAGGGAGGAGACAGTGATCTCGCGGCGCTGCGCCGGAATCTGTTTTCGCCGCGCCAGCCGCCAATCCGCGCTCAACGTGGCGACGTCACGTTTTTCTCCGCGCCGGGCGAAGGCCGCGAGTGCGTGGAGATCGCGCGCCGTATCGTCCAGGAATCCCGCGCGGGTGTGGCGTTTGACGAGATGGCGGTGTTCCTCCGTGCCCCGCAGCACTACGTCAGCCTGCTCGAGCACGCGCTGAATCGCGCCGGCATCCCCGCATGGTTCGATCGCGGCACACGTCGGCCGCATCCTGCCGGCCGTGCATTCCTGGCCATCCTCGCGTGTGCCTGCGAGCGGCTCTCGGCGCGTCGCTTTGCCGAGTACCTCTCGCTTGCGCAGGTTCCGTCGCTCGACGACAAGGCGCGCGCACCGGAGTTCGTGCCGCCGGACGACGAGGCGCTTGGCGCGATTGCGGAAGCCGCGTCGCGGATGGAGGTGGCAGAACCGAGTCCCGACGAAGAAAGTGCGGGTCTTTCGGACCTCGGACCTCGACCCTCGGACCTCGGATCTCGACCCTCGGACCTCGACGACGAGGCAATCATTCACGGGACGCTTCGTGCGCCGTGGAAGTGGGAAACGCTGATCGTCGAGTCGGCCGTGATAGGCGGCGATCCCGCGCGCTGGCACCGGCGGCTGAACGGGCTTGCCAGGGAATATCGCGTCCGCATCGCGGAGGAACGGAAAGAAGATCCTGAATCGCCCAGGGCGGCGCGCCTCGAGCGCGACTGGCGCAATCTCGGTCACCTGCGCGCGTTCGCGCTCCCGATCATCGACCGGCTCGCGTCGTGGCCGGCCACCGCGACCTGGGGCGAGTGGCTCGATCGCTTCGCGGCGCTTGCGCCGATGGTACTGCGGCAACCCGAACGCGTGTTGCGCGTCATCGAACAGTTGCGCCCGATGAGCGAGATCGGGCCCGTCCCCCTCGACGAAGCGCGTGACGTGATTGCCGATCGGCTGCTGTCGATGGAGATCGACCCGCCGAAGAGCCGTTACGGGCGCGTGTTCGTCGGCAGCCCGCATCAGGCGCGAGGCCGCGCGTTCCGTGTCGTGTTCGTC
>JBKOZS010000260.1:0-11284 GCA_046726015.1 Acidobacteriota bacterium | reverse complement strand
CGGGCGCGAGGTGTTGCCGCACACGAACGCTGGCGCGAGTAAGGGAGCTGCGATGGGCCGGTCCTCGAATCGAAAATGAAGCAAGGCGGCGCGAAGCCATTCTTTCGCCTCAGGTCCGCTTCGGCGTCTGTCAACGCGAAGGCGAAAGGCTGGTCGGCGAAAGACCCGTCCGCGTTTCCGGGAAAATCCGACCGCCAAAGAAACTACACGATGTGTCTCCCAAGTACCCCGAATTGCCTCCAGGCACAACTGGACGCGGCATGTGGGCCGGTGAGGCACTGATTGACACCACGGGAAACGTTGTACGGGTGTGGTCGGTCCGAGAGGTGGAGATCACGCCCCCGTTGCCGGCATTCGACCATCCCGGACCGACATTAATTGAGCAAGTAGATCCGAACCGCTTTGTCCGCCTTCCACAACACCAACTCCGGATGTTCGTCCAGGTGCCTCAGACGCGGCGGGCTCAACTTGTTCGTGAACACGATGACATGCGTCACGCCAACCTGTCGCAGGTACTGCAGCGTCGTCCCTTCGGGAAACGCGTCGAGCGCTGCGGCCTCGCGAATGTAGAGCTCGGGCGTGAAGCTCGAATTGCCGTTCAAGATTGGCTGCCAGAAGCGGGTCGATGCCAGCATACAGTCGACGTTCTCGGATATCTCACGGGCTTTAGGAAACGGGAAGCAGGCAATCACCTTCTTGCCCGTCCTAAGGTTGTCAAAGATCGGTGAAATGCCCTCGAACAGACGGTACTGAATCGGTGCGCGCAAAGCTTCGAGGTGTGCGCCGAGGAGCAAGAGGATGCCGAGTGCGACGAGCCGACGTTCGGACCGCTGTAACCGCGCCCATCCGAATCCAGCGAGGATGGCAATCGCAGCGAGAAACAGCTGGCCGGAGCGAACTGCGCCTCGAATGCCAGCCATCAGTGGGAAGACGCGGCACAGCGGGGCATACAACGGGAAAGCAGGGCCGAATGACACGGCGAACGCCACGAAGCCGAAGGCGACCGCCATCCTTGCCCGCCGATCCTTCCATGCCACGCCCGAAACTAGCGCCGCGCCGGCGAGACCCGAGGCAATGACACCGGGAAAGAGCCCGTCACCGTCGAAAAATCGATGACTCCAGATGTTGAAATGGAACCGACCCCCCGTGGCCAGATAGTCGGTGAGATGCGCTGAAAACTCGGACACCTCGGCGAGAGACCGCGTGAAGCCCTCCTCGCGGCTCACACGCAGATACGGCAGCAGAAACGGAGTCAACGCCAGAGCTGCAAGGCCTACCGACAACAGCAACAGCGGCGCCACGCGGCGAAATCGAGGCCCAGCCCAATCCAACGGCCTCGCCGCGACGGCTGCTACAAGCGAGAGCGACGTGAAGACCATGAGATATCCGCACGTCAGCGCTTGCAGGACGAACCAGCCGGCCAAGTGGGCCGCGTCCGCGAGTCGCGGCGTGGTCAGCAGGCGATCAAGCGCCCAGAGCGCCAGCGGGAAGAACTCCATGTGTTGGTCCTGGATCTGCGGAAATCGCGTCAACGTCAGGGCATTGAATGCCATCAACGACCCGCTGAAGATGCCGGCCAGACGATTCCGCGTCCACCGTTCAACGACGAGACAGGTCGCCCATCCGGTGAGCGTGAGCCCGGCGATGATCAGCAGGTTGTAGACGAGTACAGGAGATGCGCCCAACCACAGCAGCGGCGCCCCCATGAGCGCCTGCACAAACAAATGGTCCGAATACGCGAGCGTGTTGCGTTTGGGGTAGAAGATGTTGGAGTCAAACAGATGCCACGGATCGTGCGCGAGCTGGTGGGCGTCCCATGCAAGGATCCATTCCTTATGGACCGTGTCGGGCGCATCGTTGCGCGACAGCCGACCGGGGGCCGTCGCGAGCGGCCACGTGTGCACCACAGCGAGCAGGACGAAGAGCGAAAGGCTCGCGAGCGGAAACGCCAGACGTGCCGTCCGCCACTTCCTCGCGCTGGACCCGTCGTCCGTCACGGCACGGGGTGGATGATTCACCGAATTCAACACGACTCCTCTCGGACCCTGGTCAACGGCCGGGCGTCGACGCCTCGGCTCCGTGCGCGTGGCGCGCTTCGCTTTCGCTCGCGCGCGTCGTCCGAACGCGCTCTGGAGCGCAGCTGGCAAGACACACTCGTGAACACGAGCGATCGCTTGCCGGAGAGACCCCATTCGCGCAGGCGCTCGAGGTGTTCCGGCAGGGTGTACTCCGGGCCGTAAATGATCCGCAGGTATACCCGGCCGCGACATTTCACCGCGGGCCGCAGAAGGCCGCGAGAATTCCTCGCCGCGAACTGCATCGGCTTAACGACGGCGCCCTCACCGCCAGCCTCCGTCAGCGCTTCCCACCAGGCCGTTGCCGAAGCCTCGCTGGCCGAATCCGGAAGGTCGACCACATGGTACGGCGTGCGGACGGGGGAAGTCGATGCAGTGATTTCCGTAAGCGATCACGTCGCTCTGATCGGGATCACATCAAGCTCGCGCCTATCCTCGAGGCGGGACGGTGCCGACGATCACGTTCGATCTGCCGGATGGTGCGCTTTTCGGCGCTTCACCTGTCGTCGTACGCCGTTCAGATCTTCACGCTGTGCGACGGCACGCGCGCGATCCCGCGCCGCGCTGGTGGCGGACTGGAGCTTCGCGCAGGGCGGCGCCCGTTTTCCTTTGTGCCTTTCTGTTTCGACCGCCGGGTCCACCGTGGCGTGTTCCATCCCGGGAACGCTGGGCCGAAGAAGGACATTTTGAGTAAGTGTTTAATTTGACCGACTTTAGCTCTTGGGTTTCCAGTTCACATCGGTCGGAGTAGTTCCGTAACGGAGCGCTCGCGTCTTCCAACGGCCATGACGCGCCGGTAGCGATTTTTCCGCTAACTTCCTGATGAATCGGTCACTTAAATGCGAACAGTGGCCCAACGGAAGGTACGGCGCCGCTCTTGCTCATAGATGAGGTGGACACCGGGTCTTCGCTTTGTCACACCCGCGGTCGTTTTTTTCCCCAGGTCGTTTTTTACCCAAGGTTGTTTTACCCCAGGTCGGTTATTTACCCAGGTTTCGGGCCCACGTACGGAAGACACCGTAGGCGGCCACGTCGCGCGCCGACTGGCTGGCGATCGAAGACCATCTGTGAGGATTGGCTGTGACTGAGATGCGTAAGGTCCTTTTAGCAGTATCCGCTACATGCATTCTTCTCCTGAGTTCAGTGCTCCCCGCAAACGCGGCCGGTCAGCAGAAACCCAAGTTGGATCGGGCCCTGGAAATGGCGGTCGCCGACACGGCGACGAGACAGGTTCCCGTGATCATCAGGTCCGTTCGCGGCGGACGGGATGCGGTGCGCGCGAAACTCCACGCAAGGGGCCGGCAGGCCGCGTTCGAAGTCGACGCACTCGATGCCGTGGTGGTAACCGTGGATGCCGCGGACCTGGCGGACCTTGCCTCTGACGCGGCGATCGAGTCGATATCTCTCGATGCCGTGGTGGACGCGCACGCCACGGCCGCCGATCCGGACGCGGTCTCGACACTCGACTTCCTTCGGAGCGCGGTAGGCAGCGCCCGCAGCGGCCTCACGGGCCGCGACGTGGGCGTGGCGGTGATCGATTCGGGCCTCGCCAACATTCCTGACATCCACGATCAGCTGACCGCGTTCTACGACGTGGTCAAGTCCGGCAAACCGACCAGGACGTCTCCGATAGACGAGTTCGGCCATGGCACGCACGTCGCCGCGACAATCGCCAGCAGCGGAAAGCAGAACGGCGCGCTGTGGCAGGGGCTCGCCCCGAATGTGCGGCTCATCGGCTTCAGAGTGCTCGACAAGAACGGCAGCGGGATGACCAGCAACGTCATCGCCGCGCTGGCGTTCGCCACTGCCAATAAATCCGCACTGGGCATCGACGTCATCAATCTGTCCCTGGGCCATCCAATCTACGAGTCTGCGGCCACGGATCCGCTCGTGCAGGCTGTGGAGCAGGCGGTGCACGCGGGCATCGTCGTCGTCGTCTCGGCCGGCAATCTCGGGATCAATCCGGAGACAGGCCAGCCCGGATATGGCGGCATCACCTCACCCGGCAACGCGCCGTCCGCCATCACCGTCGGCGCGGCGAACACCTTGGGCACGCTGAACCGCAGCGATGACGTCGTCGCGCCCTATAGTTCGCGAGGCCCGTCGTGGGTCGACGGTTTCGCGAAACCGGATCTCGTGGCGCCAGGGCATCGGCTGGTCGCCGATACGAACAAGACGACGTTGTATACGAAGAATCCCGCGTGGCAGGTGCGCGCTGAATCGGGAATGTCCGGTCAGTACATGCGCCTGAGCGGCTCCAGCATGGCAGCGGCCGTGACGACCGGCCTGGTGGCGCTGGTGCTCGAAGCGAACCGTACCGAACTCGAACCGGATGGGACGCCGATGGCGCCGCTGAATCCGTACGCCGTGAAAGCCATCCTCCAGTACACGGCCACCGAGCTCGCGGAGGACGCGCTGGCGCAGGGCGCCGGAGAGATCAACGTTGACGGCGCCGTGGCCATGACGCGCGCGCTCGACATCACGATCGAACCGTGGGGCGTTTCCGCTCTGAATGAAGCGACCACGTTCGGGACCGAGAGCGCCGCGTGGTCGGCCAAGCTCATTTCGGGTGCGGTGGAACTCCACGGTCTGACCCCCGACGGCGCCGTCTGGGGATCGAACATTCTCTGGGGCACCAATATCGTCTGGGGCACCAACATCGTGCGGGGCACCGCCGCGATCGATTCGGACAACATCGTGTGGGGCACCCTCGCGATGGACGCCGACAACATCGTGTGGGGGACGAGTCTCGTCTCAGGCTCGAACATTGTCTGGGGCACCGTCGCCGGCGATATGGACAACATCGTCTGGGGCACGAACCTCGTGTGGGGCTCCAACATCGTCTGGGAATCGAATCTCGTCTGGGGGGCCAATATCGTGTGGGGGTCCAGCCTGCTGTCAGCCGCCGACAACGTGGCGGCGGCCGCGTGCACCGGCGAGGGGTGCCAGTGACGATCGCCAGCCGCCGACCGTCAATCGACAACGTCCAGGCAGCGATCGCGTCTGCCCGGGGCACAGCAACGACAACCTCCGACTGGAAGCAGATGCTCCCGACGTTGACGGGTTCGATGATCACTCTCCGGGAGCTGCGGCTCTCGGACGCGCCGGCGCTGCTGGCGATGCTCTCGACCGAGGAAGTGGCGCGCTTCATCTCGCCGCCGCCGACGACGGTCGAAGGGTTCGAGCGGTTCATCGCGTTGACGCAACGCGAGCGCGCGGCAGGCAACTATGCCTGCTTCGCGGTAGTGCCGCACGGGATGGACACACCGATCGGAATCTTCCAGATTCGGCAGCTGGAGCCGGGCTTCGGCACGGCCGAGTGGGGATTCGCGATGGGATCGGCGTTCTGGGGCACGGGTATGTTCATGGACGCCGCCCGCATGGTCATCGAGTTCGCATTCGAAACGATTCGGACGCATCGGCTCGAGGCGCGTGCGGCGATCCTCAACGGGCGCGGCAACGGAGCACTGCGGAAGGTCGGCGCGGTGCAGGAAGGCGTCCTGCGCAAGTCGTTCTTCCGCCACGGCGAGTCCCTCGACCAGGTCCTGTGGACCATCCTGGACGAGGACTGGCGCGCGCAGCGGGCGCACTTCGGCCCTCGCCTGCACTAAGGGAGCTTCCGCCCGAAAGCAGAAGCCAACGGTAAGCATCCTGCACGGGCGCAGTCTCGCAAGAGGCCGCGCCCGTTTTTGTTTGCCGTCGCGAGTCTGCTACCGTTCTCCTGTGAATCTTCGCCGCTGTCGCGTGATACTCCTGAACGTAGGGGCCGCGAACGAATGACGCTCACGCACAACGACGCGCACCCTCGATCCTCCACGGACCCCGTCATCGACTGGCTCCTCGACGCCGACCCGTCGATTCGCTGGCAGGTCATGCGCGACCTCACCGACACGCCTGCGGAGATCGTCGCGGCCGAGCGGTCGCGCGTCGCATCGGAGGGATGGGGCCCGCGGCTGCTCGATCAGCAGCGCCCGGACGGAAATTGGGGCGATGGCATCGCCACGCCGCTCTGGTGGTCGAACCTGTACACGCTGTTGTTCCTCCGAGACCTGGGGATCGACCCGACGAGCGCCCGCGCGCGAACCGCGATCGATCTCGTTCGCAGCCATGTCACGTGGGGACCCGAGTTCGGAGACTCGCCATTCTTCGAGGGTGAGGTCGAGCCGTGCATCAACGGCCGCGTTGTCGCGCTTGGCGCGTACTTCGGCGAGCGCAGCGATCGACTCGTCGATCGACTGCTGAGCGAGCAGCTCACGGATGGTGGCTGGAACTGCGAGGCGGAGCGCGGCTCGGTGCGCTCGTCCTTCCACACGACGATCTGCGTGCTCGAAGGGCTGCTCGCGTTCGAGAAGGCGTTCGGCACCACGTCGCCGGTGACACATGCGCGGACGCGCGCACAGGAGTATCTCCTCGAGCGTCGTCTGCTCCGACGGTTGTCGACCGGCGACATCATCGAATCGACGTGGACGCAGTTCGCGTTTCCGACGCTCTGGCACTATGACGGGCTACGCGCGCTCGACTATTTGCGCGCGGCCGGCGTGCAGCCGGACGCGCGAGTCGAGGAGGCCGTCGCGATCGTGCTCCAGCGGCGCCAGGGGGACGGGCGCTGGCTGGTCGACGTGCGACACCGCAACACCCTTCACGAGGAATTGGCCGGCGCCGTCGGCGCGCCGAATCGTTGGATCACGTTGCGCGCTGTCAGAGTGCTCAACTGGTACGCCGGTCGGGGCTGAACGATTCCGGCGCCAGGCGGGTGCGGTGCGAGGATGTTCGATTTTTCAACACACCAACGAGCCATTCCGTAGAGCTGGGCCGCCTGCTACGTTGTCCGCGTTCCTTCCGGTGAACACGTTCTAACCAACATTTCGACGAGGCGGCTTCACCGAACTCTCGCTCGGAGCCCGAATGCAGACGAGAGCACTCGTGTGCTGTTTCTTCGCGCTGATGACAACGGCGGCGATCGTCGTTCGTGCGGAGCATGGTCCGGCAGGCTTGTTCAACAGCCGCTGCCGGGCGTGCCATACGTTCGGCGGTGGTGACCTGATAGGCCCCGACCTCAAAGGCGTGACCGACCGGCACTCCCGCGAGTGGTTGAGGAAGTGGATTACGTCTTCTCAGACCGTGGTGCGCGCCGGGGATCCCGCGGCCGTTGCGCTGTTCAATAAGTTCCGCCGGTTCCCGATGCCCGATCAGAGTTTCGTGCCCGGCGAGCTCGAGTCGCTGCTGGATTATTTCACTGCTGGTGGACCGATCGCGGAAGCCCGGAGGAACCGCCGCGCGGAACAGGCGAGCGCCGCGGAGGTCGAACTGGGGCGCGCGCTGTTCGTCGGCGATCGCGTCTCAGCCGCCGGCGGCGCGCCGTGTCTGGCGTGCCACACCGTGGCAGGCAAGGCGATTGGCGGAAACCTCGGTCCAGATCTCACGCGCGCGTACTCAAAGTTCCAGGACCGGCGGCTCGCTGTGGTGCTGTCGCGCGGATGCTTTCCACGCGTGCCCGACATCTCCGCTCGGGCGTCCTTGAATGACGAGGAAGTCTTCGCCGTAAAGGCGTTTCTACGACACGCAGATCCGGGCCAGCATCCGCGGAGCGTCGCGGGCAGCGACAGCCGCCATTGAGCCGTCATGCGAGATCAACTCCTTTTCATTCTTACGCCGTGGGTTGCTGCTGTGACGTCTCTGGTTGCGGCGGCGATACGGTACGTCCAATACCGGCGAGGCGATCAAGCGATCGAGCCAACCACCCGCTCGACAACGGGCCTGTCGCCATGGTGGCAGTATTCGATTGCGGTCGTGTTGCTGGGGCACGTGCTCGCGATTGCATTTCCGGACGCCCTGCTGCTGTGGAACCGACAGCTGGTTCGCCTGATTGCTCTTGAATCCGTGGGTGTGATCGCTGCCGGCGTCGCACTTGTTTCGTGTATTGGTCTCGCCATTCAACAGAAGTGGTGGACGGATCAACGTGACCTGCCATCACCGTTTGATGTCATCGCCGCGACACTGATCGTCCTCCAGCTTGTGTCCGGCATCGCGATCGCGGTTCGGTACCGGTGGGCCTCGTCGTGGTCTGCAGTGACGCTCACGCCGTACTTGCACTCGCTGGTGCTCAAGCCTTCCATCGTGCTGGTCGCGCACATGCCAGTTGTGGTGAAGCTGCATGTGTTTTGTGCATTCGCGCTTCTTGGCGTGATGCCGCTTACCAGGTTCGCTCGCACATTCTTCGCGGCGCTTCGCGACCTGGTGCGTCTCACAGGGGCCCCGGTCACCGTGGCCTGGCGTCCCGTCTGGCACGGGCGCCGTGTTGAAGCAACGCGCGCGCGCCGGCCCTTCGGCGACGAGGAGATGTAACTGTGTCGGCGATAGCAAGAGAGTACGTCCTTCGTCTGCGACGCACGGTTTCACTGGCGGCCGCCACCTTACTGGCCGTCGTTGCCCTGGTGTCTCCCGCAGCACCGACGAGCGATGAATTGCCGAACCGGATCCCTGAGCCAGCGCCCTATGTGACGGCGGAGGCGGCGTTCAGCGGCCCCCCGTTCGAGGAGTACTGGCAAGCGGCAAATCACCCTGGCCAGTGCCGCAATTGTCATCAACGGATCTTTGATGAATGGAATGGGTCGATGATGGCGAACGCGTGGAGAGATCCCGCGTGGCGCGCCGCGTTTCTCCTCTCGGCTCGACAGATTTCCACGCGCGGCAACTGCGATACGCCCACTCCTCCGGACGGGACGGCAAAGGCGCGGCACAACCCGTTTGCGTCAGGCGATGAGTGCGTGACGCGATTCGATATCGGGACCGGCCATCACACGCTCGCGCGTGCGGGATCGCTCGTTGATGGCCTCTGCTCGCGCTGCCACATGCCGACGAACTACATCGACAACGTGCCGTTGCACAACGTGAACATCGATCAGCCTTCGGGCCTCGAGCACGGGGCGCTCGACACCAACTTTAATCCAACGTCGGACAACGGCACCGGCTCCGCCTTCGCGACGCTCGAATCGCAGTACCGCAACACCGACTCGGGAAAATCCGGCGTCGTGTGCATGGTCTGCCACACCCTCGCGGAAACACGAAACACTCCGTACCACAATCAGACGGTCGCCGCGGCAACGGGGTACGTGGCGGTCCTGGGTCTCGAGGCGCGCACCGCACTCGTGTCGCCTGCACGTCAGGACATTTTCGACGTGCCGGACAGCTCCGCACGGAATCTCGGCTACGGTGTTGGCGCTGGATCGTACCGGCTGTCGCCTCACGCCATCGCGTTCCCTGAACGCCTGGGTCCGCTCTCATCGCCGCGCCGTCTGCCAGCACCCGATGGCTACTTGACGTCTGTGTTCAAGAGGCCCAGCTTCGCTGAACCAATCGAATCGCCGAAGCACGATGGTTACCGGAACGTGTTGTCGACGCGAGCCGAGTTCTGCAGCACGTGTCACGACGTCACGAATCCCCTGACGGTGAAGAACCGGCTCGGGAAGTGGGTCGGCGGATTTCCCATCGAGCGGACCTACGCCGAGTGGGCGAGCAGCCGCTACGCCGATCGACCGGGTAACCGCAACTTCGATCCAGCCTTCAAGCGCGATTGCCAGACCTGCCACATGCAGCAGGACTACGGGCAACCGGGAACCGCGCAGACGTTGTACAAGGAGGGCGGGCCGCTTGCGCCGCTGAGTGGGACCGTGGCAACAGGAGGTCCGACGCGCACGTACTTCAGCCACCACTTCGTCGGCGGAAACGCCTACATTACGCACCTGCTCGGCGACGACCTGGACGCGACGGCGAATGTCGAACCGTATCCAGAACTTTCGGTATTCAGCTTCTCATCCGCCGATGAGAAGAGCCCCTATCACAACGCCTACTGGAACAACACCAAGGGCCGAGGCGCGCCGAGCCAGCAGGCGCGGCTCGCGTGGGATCGACTGCGCAACGTGCTCGCGCTTGAACTCTCAGGTCCGACGAAGGCGCCAGCAGGCGCCAACGCGCCGATTCACGTCTCCGTGACGAACTCGGGCAGCGGTCACAATTTCCCGACCGGTTTTCCCGAAGGACGCGTGGCCTGGCTGTCTGTGTCCGCCTTCGATCTGACGACGGGTCGCGAACTGGCGATTCATGATTCGTTCTGGAATCGCACGTCGACCCGTGTCGGCCGATTAACCACGACCGACATGCTGGATCCGTCGTTCCCCGGCTGCGGGTGGAAGATCCCTGCGGGTTCGCCGGATCCGTTTGCCTACCAATTCAAGGCGGTTGCGACGCTCGGTGACAACTGTCCAACGCTGGAGCTCGTGTACGCCACGCCGGTCAACCTCGTGACGAACGCCCAAGGGCTTCCGATCGACGGCCGAGGCGTCGTCATCGACCGCAGCAATCCTCTCGGCCTGCCAATCTTCCGCGATCTGAACGGCAATGGCGATCTGTATGACGATGCGTTCCTGCGCGATACGCGGCTGCGGCCGCTGCCCAATGCGGGCGCGACGGTGACGCTGGATCGATACTCCGTTGTGATTCCGCCCGGCACGCGCGGTCCAATCGCTGTGGCGGCGACGGTGTACTACCAGTCCCTCGAAGCGATCGTCGCGAAGAAGTTTCTCGGCAATCTCGCTGACACCAACATGGACTTCACGCTGCAACCGTGCGTGCTCGACGGCCCGTGCGACGGTCGACGCCCGGGTCGGGAACCGGCAGTCGTGGAAGGCGCCCCGCCCGTGCCAATGGAGGTTCGAAACTGGATCATCCATATCGACGGCGTATCAGAGCACGGGAACGCGGCAGCGACGGTGAGCATCTATCCACCACGGGATGCAGCGGCCGTGTTTCGGGATGTCGTACCAAAGGTGACGTTCGCTGGGCCGGTCACCGGGGTCAACAATGAAACGTTCACGTTAACCGATTCCAACGGTGAGCGTGTGCCCGCCTCTATCGATCAGATCGGCGACGGCACGTGGGGATTGTTTCCTGACCGCGTATTCCTGACGGCCGGGGAAACGTATACCGCACGGCTGTCAGCGGCCGTGTGTGACTACGCAGGGGCGTGTGCGAAACAGCGAATCGCCTGGAGGTTTACCGTCGCATCGAGTGACGCGGAAGGCGCCGGAGATACGAGCGTGCCGCTCGGATTCATTCTGGAACAGCGGGACGGGGACTCGGCGCGCCAACCCAGTCCGCATAAGGAAAGGCACGGTGCACGATGATCGTCAAGCCATACCACTGGTACATTC
>JBKOZS010000259.1:0-23004 GCA_046726015.1 Acidobacteriota bacterium | reverse complement strand
CTGCAGCAGAGATTGCCAGATAGGGCAGACGACACATAACGGCCGCGGTGCCTATGGTGTCTTGACCCATGGCAGACGATTTGTTACTGTGCCCGGCTGACCCTCTGGGGGTGCCTATGCCGATGGCAAAATCGCGCCGGGCCGTCAACGCCCGCTCTTCCGCTCGTAAAACGGCCCTGAAAAGGGCGTCGGCCGCCAAACGGCGACCGACCAAACCCGTCAAGACCGAGACTCGAGCATCCACGATGGTCCGCCGGACCGCGAACCGTCCCATGGCTATGGCGGCCGAGTCGACAGCCCCGCCGGCGCCGGTTCGAAAACCCACGTACCACGAAGCGGTGGCGATGTACGAGCGCGGCCTGCAGGCCTTGCAGCGACGCGACTTTGCCGCCGCGGCCGAGGGCCTCCGGAATGTCATCGACCGGTATCCTGACGAACGCGAGCTGCTCGAACGGGCCCGCCTGTACTTGAAGGTCTGCGAGCGGGAACTGGAGCCGAAGGAACCGGCGCCGAAGACGGCTGACGAGTGGGTCTACGCGGCCACGGTGTCGCTCAATGCCGGGGACGAGGGAGCCGCGATGCAGCACCTGCAGCGCGCCCTGGCCGCCGACGCCAGTCACGATCACGCGCATTACATGATGGCCGTGGCCAGCTTCCGTAAAGGCGATCAGGACGCCGCGCTCGAACATCTTCACCAGGCGGTGTCGCTGAACCCGGAGAACCGCGCCCTTGCGCGGCAGGATCCTGACCTCGATACGTTGAGAGAGTTGCCCGGCTTCCGCGCGGCGCTGGACGTCCGGGTGGCGGAGACTCCCGCCGCGCCGAAACCCGTCCCGCTTCGCTCCCGCAAGTCCCGCCGCTGAGCGCGCGCCCGGGCTTACCAATACCCGGGCAGATTCAGCCAAACCTGTGCAAAGTTAGTGGCTGACCATGTCAGACACTCACGTCGTCATTCTTGCGGCCGGTAAGGGCACGCGAATGAAATCCGCGCTGCCGAAGGTTCTCCATCATGCGGCCGGCCTTCCACTTATCGAGCACGTGTTGCGCGCGGCCGACGCACTGTCGCCGAAGACCACGGTCGTTGTCGTGGGTCACTTGGCCAATAAGGTGCAGTATGTACTTGCGAAACGGCTGGGCCTCCGGTTTGCATTGCAGGAGCCGCAGCTTGGTACGGGTCACGCGCTGCTGCAGGCCGAACCGCATCTCGCCGGCGCGCGCGGGACACTGGTGTTGTTGTCTGGCGACGTACCGCTGTTGCGTCCCGGCACACTGCGCGCGCTCGTCGCGGCACACGAACAGCGGCGCGCGGCCGCGACGGTGCTCACGGCGCGCGTCGATCGTCCGTACGGCTACGGACGGATCGTTCGCGAGAACGGCAGCATTGCCGCGATCGTGGAGGAGAAGGACGCGACACCCGCCGAACGCGCGATCGATGAAATCAACAGCGGCATCTACGCCTTCGACGTGGCGCCGCTGTTCGACGCGTTGAGAACGATCGGGTCGGCGAACGCGCAAGGGGAATACTACCTGCCGGACCTCGTTCGCATCTATCGCGCGCGAAGCCTGGGGGTTGAAACCGTCTCCCTCGAAGACTCGCGGGAGATTCTCGGCGTGAACAGCCGAAGGGAGCTCGCGGACGTGACGGCAATTCTCAACACCAGCAGGGCCGACGAGC
The DNA here is from genome assembly GCA_046726015.1 of Acidobacteriota bacterium. GTDB lineage: Bacteria > Acidobacteriota > Vicinamibacteria > Vicinamibacterales > 2-12-FULL-66-21 > QHWT01. The sequence continues at coordinate 21,329 of JBKOZS010000259.1, read as the reverse complement.
TGATGGCCGCCGGCGTCACGATCATCGATCCCGCCAGCACATGGATCGGACCGGATGTGGAGATCGGGTCAGACACGATCATCCGTCCGAGTGTGTTCCTGGAAGGACGCACGCGTATTGGATCCGGCTGCGAGATTCACTCCTGCGTCCGGATCGTCGACTCGACGATCGACGATAGCGTCGTTATCAACAACTTCTGCTTGATCCTGGAATCACACATCCGCTCGGGCGCAAAGGTCGGACCCTTTGCGCACATTCGTCCGCAGTCCGACGTGGGCGAGGAGGCGCACGTTGGCAACTTCGTCGAGTTGAAAAAGACGACGTTTGGCGCCGGGTCGAAGGCCAATCACCTCGCGTATCTCGGCGACGCGACGATCGGCGAGAACGTGAACATCGGCGCCGGCACGATCACGTGCAATTACGACGGCAAGATGAAGCACCCGACGATTATCGAGGATGGCGCATTCATCGGCAGTGATTCCCAGCTCGTGGCGCCAGTCCGCGTCGGCAAGGGGGCGTACGTCGCGGCGGGATCCTCGATCACCGAGGACGTGCCGGCCGGCGCGCTCGGCATCGCGCGCGGCCGCCAGGTGAACATAGAGGGCTGGGTCGAGAAGAACAAGAAATAACGAGGCGCGAGGCGCGAGGCGCGATCGATGCGCGCAGGGGGATGGGGACATGTGCGGCATCATTGGCTACATCGGGGACAAGCAGGTTCTCCCGATTCTGATCGACGGGCTGAGGCGGCTGGAGTATCGCGGCTACGACTCGGCGGGCGTGGCGGTCGTACGCGATGGCACCATTGAGCTCCGCCGAAGCGCGGGCAAGCTCGCGCGGCTGGAAGAAGCCATCGCGGTCAGCCCGCTCGACGGCGAGTACGGCATCGGCCACACGCGCTGGGCCACCCACGGCCGGCCGACGGAAGAGAACGCGCATCCGCACCGCGACTGCACCGGCCGCATCGTTGTCGTCCACAACGGCATCATCGAGAACTACCTCGATCTGAAACATCAGCTTCAGAACGAAGGGCACGCGTTCGTCACCGAGACGGACACCGAGATCGTGGCGCATCTCGTCGAGCGCGAGATGAAAGACGACGGGCTCGAGAACGCCGTCCGGCGCGCGCTGCTGTATATGCGCGGCCTGTTCGCGCTGGTGCTGATCTCGGCCGACGATCCCAACAAGATCGTGACGGTGCGCAATGGTCCGCCGATCGTCGTGGGTCTCGGCGAAAACGAGTACTTCGTGGCTTCGGATATCCCGGCCGTCCTGGCACACACCCGCGACGTGATCTTCCTGGGTGATGAAGAGATGGCGGTGATCACGCCTGGCGGCGTCGAGTTCACCGACTATTCCGGGCGCGCGGTGTCGAAGAAGAGCACGCGCGTGTCATGGGATCCGGTCATGGCGGAGAAGGCCGGATACAAGCACTTCATGCTCAAGGAGATCTTCGAGCAGCCGATGGCGGTGAAGGAAACGGTGCTCGGGCGGGCGTCGGTCGAGACGGGCCGGGTCTTCCTGCACGAGATCCAGATTCCCGACGCGGCGCTGCGCGAAGTCGAGCGCGTCGTGATCCTGGCGTGCGGCACGTCGTGGCACGCGGGCCTGGTTGGCAAGTTCCTGTTCGAGACGCTCGCGCGGCTGCCAGTGGACGTGGACTACGGGTCCGAGTATCGCTACCGCGATCCGATCGTCTCCGAGAACACGCTGACGGTCGTCATCACGCAGTCGGGTGAGACGGCGGATACGCTGGCGGCGTTGCGCGAAGCCAAGAAGAAAGGCTCGCGCAGCATTGCGATCTGCAACGTCGTCGGCAGCATGGCGACGCGCGAGACGGACGGCACGGTCTATACACACGCGGGTCCCGAGATTGGGGTGGCGTCGACCAAAGCGTTCACGTCACAACTCGTCGCGCTGCACCTGCTGGCGATGTACCTCGGCCAGATTCGCGGCACGTTGAAGCCCGAACAGGCCAAGCCGCATCTCGAATCCCTGACGCAGCTGCCACTGTTACTCGAGCAGACATTGAAGTGCGAGCCGTTGACCGAAGAAATCGCCCGCCGGTTCTATCAGCGCAGCGACTTCCTCTACCTTGGCCGCGGGATCAACTACCCCATCGCGCTCGAAGGCGCGTTGAAGCTGAAGGAAATCTCGTACATCCATGCGGAAGGATATCCGGCCGGCGAGATGAAGCACGGCCCCATCGCGCTCATCGACGAACAGCTGCCTGTCGTCACGATCGCGCCCCACGATCACGTGTTCGAGAAGATGATCGGCAACATCCAGGAAGCTAAGGCGCGCGGCGGCTCCGTGATCGCACTCACGACGGAAGGCAACGGGTCGATCCAGCGCCTGCTCGATCCCACGCAGGACTTCCTGATCACCGTCCCCGAGTCACATCCGCTCCTGACGCCGGTGCTGATGGTCGTGCCGCTGCAGCTGCTCGCGTATCACATCGCCATCCGCCGCGGCTGCGACGTGGACCAGCCCCGCAACCTGGCGAAGAGCGTCACGGTCGAGTAGGACTTAGAACTTCCACCGCACGCGCGCTTCCACGCGCACGTGATCCAGCGCGTCGCCGCTCGTGAAGATGTGCTGATAGCGCACCTGGCTTCCCAGCGCGAGGTGGTCGGTCAGCGCGTACTCGAACCCGCCGCCGGCGCCCAGCACCAGCGAGGTCTGCGACGACGAAACGTCACGTTCGATAGTGGCGAACGCGATCTGCGCGAGCGGATTCGTCAACAACTCGGCGAACGAGGGGATCTGCGGGCTGAACGTCTTGAGATGCGCGTCCCGATGCACGTCGGCGACGCCGCCGCCGGCTTCGACGATGGCACTCAGGCGGGAGTCGCGCGCGCCGAGCACGCCGACGACGTTCGTCTGAAACGTCAACAGGCGCGAGTCCACGCTGATCTCCGGCGTCGGAAATATCGTGATGCCCGTGGGGCCGACGATCCGCGGGAACTCCGCAATCTGGGGGTCCGGCGGTTCAAGAATGGACGGCGACCACGCCAGTTCGACTTCGAGCCCGATACGGCGCGGCGTCATATAGCCGAAACCGAGGGCGACAGATCCGCTGGACTGCTCGCCGAACAGGCCACCCCCCGCGCCGACGAGGTACGGACCGTCCGCGGTTTGCTGGGCGATCACCGGACCGGTACTCGCAATGAGAAAAAGACAACAGAGCAGGAGGAGCGTTCGTATGCGCACCGCGCACCTGTGCAGAAAAGGTTGGTGCCTATCATACCTCTGCCGTGTCGACTAGACATTGTACTATTGTAGTAGTACATTACTGCTGATGACGCTGGCATTGGCGCTTGATTCGGCCGACCGCACGCCAATCCACGCTCAACTGGAGCGCGGGATCAAGGCGGCGATCGCGGCCGGACGGCTTCCGGTCGGCGAACAGCTGCCGACGGTCCGTCAGCTTGCGGTCGAGCTCAGGGTCAACGCCAATACCGTCGCCAAGGTCTACGCGCACCTCGAGCGTGAAGGCGTGCTCGAGACGCGACGCGGGGTCGGGACGTTCGTGGCCGCCCGCAGCGCGGCTCCCAGAGACCAGGAGCTGCGGCGCGCGGAGCTGCGCCGACTCGTGGACCGTTTTCTCGCCGAGCTCTCGTCTCACGGCTTCCGCGTCGAAGACGCGATGCCGGAGATCGACGCGCGGCGCCAACAAGGAGCGTGAGCCGTGGGCGTTGTGATGCTGCCGTTAAGTCGTAAACGCGGAGACGAGGACGGTTCGAGCGGCGGGCCGCGCGTGAACGTCGTCGCGGCCCTGATGCTGATACTCCCGATCGTCCTTGGCATCGCCGCCTCCGTGGCGGCGAACAATCCCGTACCCGTGCTCGCGGGGATCGCCATCGGCCTCGTGCTGATGCAGGCGCCACGCGTCGCGAAGCAGTGGGAGCGGGGGGTCGTGCTGCGGCTCGGACGCTACGTCGGCTTGCGCGGGCCGGGCTTGTTCTGGGTCGTTCCGCTCGTGGATTCCGTCACGCGCTGGATCGATCAGCGCGTCATCACGACGAGCTTCGCAGCGGAACAGACGCTGACGTCGGACACGGTACCGGTGAACGTGGACGCCGTGCTCTTCTGGCTCGTCTACGACCCTGAAAAAGCGGCGCTCGAAGTGCAGGAATACCAGCAGGCCGTCAGCTGGGCGGCGCAGACGGCGCTGCGAGACATCATCGGCCGCACGTCGCTCGTGGATCTCTTGAAGGGGCGCGAGCGAATCGAAGAGGAATTGCAGAAGTTGATCGACCAGCGATCCAACCCGTGGGGTGTGACGGTGCAATCGGTCGAGATGCGTGACGTCGTGATTCCCGAGTCGCTGCAGGACGCGATGTCGCGCGAAGCCCAGGCGGCGCGCGAGAAGCAGGCACGCATCATTCTCGGCCAGGCGGAGGTGGAGATCGCGCACCTGTTCCACAAGGCCGCGGAGTCGTATCGCGACAACCCGACGGCACTTCACCTGCGCGCGATGAACATGCTGTATGAAGGGTTGAAAGAAAAAGGGGCGCTGATGCTCGTGCCAAGCACGGCAGTCGAATCAATGGGCATGGGTGGCTTGCTTGGCGCCGCGGCGCTCCGGCAGGAAGCGCTTGCTGACGCGGCGCCGCCTAACACTCGCCCGAAGGCGTAACGCCGGACGTCAGCCTGACTGATGACAGCGCGCGACTTCCGACGCGATCGCGCGCGCAACCCCACTACATGACGCGGGGCCGCCAAGGTCCCGCGTCAACTCGCCACGGGACGTCACGGCCGCAACTGCGGATTCAATGATCGACGCTTCCTCTTCCAATTTCAAGGCATGCCGGAGCAGCATTGCCGCGGACAACACGGCCCCGATTGGATTCGCGACGTCGAGTCCCGCGATATCGGGCGCCGAACCGTGCACCGGCTCGAACAATCCCGGGCCGTCGCCGAGGCTGGCTGACGGCAGCAGCCCGAGCGACCCCACGACGGCTCCCGCTTCATCGGACAGAATGTCACCGAACATGTTTTCGGTGACGATCACGTCGAAGGACGCGGGCGCCAGCGTAATGCGCATCGCGCAGGAATCCACCAGCATGTGATCGAGCTGCACGTCAGGATAGTCCTGCGCCACCTCCGTCACGACGTTTCTCCACAGTCGTGACGTCTCGAGCACGTTCATCTTGTCGACAGAGGTGACGCGGCGCTGCCGGGCGCGCGCCGCCGTAAACGCCACGCGGGCGATCCGCTCGATCTCTCTGCGCGAGTACCGCATCGTATTCCACGCTTCCGCGGGGGAGATGCCGCGCGGCTCGCCGTAATACAAGCCGCCTGTCAACTCCCGCACGACGAGCATGTCGGTTGGTCCGAGCACTTCCGGCTTCAACGGGCCCGCAGCCTGGAGTCCCGGCCAGACGCGCGCCGGACGAAGGTTCGCGTACAACCCTAATCGGCGACGGATCTGCAACAGCGCGGACTCGGGGCGCTGTCCCGGAGGACGGTTATCGAACTCGGGCTCACCGACGGCGCCAAGCAGGATGGCGTCGGCAGCCTCGCAGGCCTTCGCTGTTTCGTCGGGAAGCGGCGGCAGATCGCGGCGGAGTGCCGCGCCGCCAATCAGGTGTGTCTCGAACGTGAACTGATGGTCGAACGCATCGGCCACGGCCGCCAGCACAGACTGGGCCGCTTTGGTTACCTCAGGCCCGACGCCATCGCCGGGCAGGAGCACGATGCGGCTACGCATGAATGGTGGACAGCGAGCAGGTTCTCAAGGTTCCCGAGGTTCTCCGGGTAGAACCCTCTCTCGATCAAACGCCGTGGCCGTAGCCCAGTTCCGCCGGCGTTGAAGCGAAGTCCTGGGCGGCTGGCGCGGCAGGCGCCGGGGCTGCTTGCGCAGGCGCCGCGATGCCGAGCGTTCGGGACACGATGTGCGCGAGGTCGCGATCGCTCACGACCTTCTCGCGATCCGCGTGCGCGATCACCGCGCGATACACCTGGTCGAGATCGCGGCGCTCGAGTGTGTAGCCAATCTGCTCGCACCGGCGCTGCACCGCGTGACGGCCGGAATGCTTGCCGAGGACGAGCGTGGCCTGCGGCACGCCAACTTCCTCGGGCCGCATGATTTCGTACGTCCGGCGATCCTTGAGCATACCGTCCTGGTGGATGCCGGCTTCGTGCGCAAACGCGTTGCGACCGACGATCGCTTTGTTCGCCTGCACGCCTTCGCCGGTAAGCGCGGTCAGCAACTGGCTCGCCGCAAAAATCTCGCGCGTGTTGATCCCGGTCTGATAAGGCAGGCGATCTGCGCGCACCTTCGTCGCCATCACGATCTCTTCGAGCGAGGCGTTGCCGGCCCGCTCGCCGATTCCATTGATCGTGCACTCCACCTGGCGGACGCCGGCGGTTACTGCCGCCAGCGAATTGGCCACCGCGAGTCCGAGATCGTCGTGACAGTGCGTGCTGAACGTCACCTGGTCCGAGCTCGGCACGCGGTTGATGATCGCGGTGAAGAAGTCCCTGATTTCATCCGGCGTCGAGTAGCCCACGGTGTCCGGCAAATTGATCGTCTTCGCGCCGGACTGGATGACCGCTTCCACGACGCGCCACAGGAAGTCCGGATCGCTCCTCGTCGCATCCTCCGCCGAGAACTGCACATCGTCGGTAAACTGGCGCGCCAGCCGAACGGCTGACATGGCCGCGCCGAGACACTCCTCGCGCGTCATATGAAGCTTGCGCTCGAGGTGGAGATCGGATGTCGCGAGAAACACGTGGATGCGGCGACGCGGCGCTGGTGACAGCGCCCATCCCGCGCGCTCGATGTCCTTCGGGATGCAGCGCGCAAGCGCAGCGATGACGGGTCCGCGGACGTGCGTCGCGATCATGCGCACCGCTTCCGCGTCCGCCTCGGACGCGATCGGAAAGCCCGCCTCGATGACGTCGACACCAAGGGCCGTCAGCTGATGGGCCAGCTTCAACTTCTCGTCGATTCGCAGCGAAAAGCCGGGCGCCTGCTCTCCGTCGCGCAATGTCGTGTCGAATACCGTCAACCTGCCGGACATGGACCCTCCTGGATCCCTTGTACAGGCCTGCCTGGCCTAAGTCCAGTTTATATTTGTTTGGATTACATTAGACAGGCTTATGCAATTGCCCGATTTGGCAGCCTTTTTGGCGGTAGCGTCGGAACGGAGCTTTTCTGCGGCCGCAAGGCGTCTCCACCGGACCCAACCGGCCATCAGCCAGGCCGTGAGGCGCATAGAGGAGGAGCTGGGGGAGCGGCTGTTCGACCGATCGTCTCGAGATGGAACACTGACGGAGGCCGGGCGGCTGCTGCAGGACTATGCCCAGCGTCTGCTCGGTCTCGCGGCTGAAGCGCAGATCGCGGTTCGCGAACTGCAGGAAGTCCGCAAGGGGCGCGTCATCGTGGGGGCGAACGAAGCGGCGGTCCATAGCCTGTTACCGCACATCGAGCGGTTCTCGGCCGCCCACCCCGGGGTGGCGATTGAGGTTCGCCGCGTTCCATCCCGCCAGATGTCGTCAGCCGTGCTCGACCGCTCCATTGACTTCGGCGTGCTGACCTTTCAGCCGGCCGACCGCGGCATCCAGACCGTGCCGCTTGGCAACGATGAAATCGTGCTCCTGACCGCGCCGTCTCACGAGCTCGCCGCCAAGCGCCGCGTCACGCTCGAAGAAGTCGGCCGCGAGGCTGTCATCGCGCACAACGATCCTTCTCCGACGCGCGATCGCGTCCTGCGGGCCTACGAGCGGCGCCGCACGGCCATCAACATCCAGATTTCGCTTCCAAGCCTCGACGGGATCAAGCGAGCGGTTGAAATGGGGATTGGCGTGGCGCTCCTGCCGAGACGTTGCGCGCTGACCGAAATCGCTCGAGGCAGCCTGGCCGCAGTGAAGGTGCCGGAGCTCGGCGCCACGCGCCAGGTTCGGCTCGTATTCAGAAAAACCGGCGAGCGAAGCCGCGCGGCCGATGCGTTCCTCGACGTCGTGAGAACCGAGCGGTAAGCGTTACCAGTTGCCGGTCACGTAAGGCAGGCGGCTCGCGACAGCGCGAACCTGTTGGAAATCTTCGAGCAGCAATCCCGTGGCGTCCCAGCCGCCGTTGAGAAATGCGTCGCGCGCACCGGCAGGCAACGACACCTCGAACTCACGACCGGCCGCGCTCACGCGCATCTTCGTGAGATCGACCGAGATCCGCGTCGATGGATCCCGCTCGACCATCTCCATCAGCGCGTTGATCGCCTCGCGCGAGGCCGTCGGACACGGCATTCCGAGCGCAACCGAATTGCCGAAAAAGATTTCCGAAAAGGACTGACCGAGCATCGCGCGAACACCTCGTCGACGGATGGCCTGAGGCGCATGCTCGCGCGACGATCCGCATCCGAAGTTGGCATTCACGAGCATGATCGACGCACCCGCGTACGCAGGATTCGACACCGGGTGCGCGCCCTTGCTCTGCGTGTCCGCTTCTCGTCGATCGTCCTCGAACAGGTGTTCTTCGAGTCCTTCGAACGACACGGCTTTCAGGAACCGCGCGGGGATGATCCGATCGGTGTCGATGTCATCGCCACGCAGCGGCAGCGCAGTGCCGCTGATTTCACGGATGCGTTCAACCGCCAACGGTCGCCTCCGCCGTGATGAACTCGCGCACGTCGACGACTTCGCCGGCAATGGCTGCGGCGGCAACCATCGCGGGGCTCATCAACAGCGTTCGACCAGTGGGACTTCCCTGCCGTCCCTTGAAGTTGCGGTTCGACGAAGACGCGCAGATCTCGCGGCCTTCAAGGCGATCCGGATTCATGGCCAGGCACATCGAGCAACCCGCCCCGCGCCATTCGAATCCGGCTTCCGTGAAAACACGGTCGAGGCCTTCCCGTTCCGCCGCCGCACGCACCGATTGAGATCCGGGGACGACGAGCGCTTTCACGTGCGGCGCCACGTGACGGCCGCGAATGATGCGCGCCGCTTCCTGGAGATCCGACAGCCGGCCATTCGTGCACGATCCAACGAACGCGACATTGATCCTGGTGCCCTTGAGGGGCTGGCCGGATGCGAATCCCATGAACGCCAGGGCTTCCTGGTCACCTGCCGCCGGAATACGTTCGCTGATTGAAATGGACTGGCCAGGATTGATGCCCCACGTCACCGTCGGCTGAATCGCCGCCGCATCCAGCACCACTTCATCGTCATATGGCGCGTCGCGGTCTGAGGCGATCGACAGCCACCACTGGCTCGCGCGGTCGAAATCATCCCCTACCGGAGCGAACTGCCGTCCACGGATGTACTCGATCGTCGTCTGGTCGGGGTTCACGTAGCCGACGCGCGCGCCCCCTTCGATCGACATGTTGCAGATCGTCATCCGCTCTTCCATCGACATGCGTTCGATGGTGTGGCCCGCGTATTCGTAGGCGTAGCCGACGCCGCCGTTCACGCCCAGGCGGCGAATGATCTCGAGGATGACGTCCTTCGCATACACACCGTGCTGAAGCCGGCCATTGACGACGATGCGCCGGACTTTCAACGGGTCGATTGCGAGGCACTGTGACGCCAGTACGTCGCGCACCTGCGACGTGCCAATGCCGAACGCGATGGCGCCAAACGCACCGTGCGTGGACGTGTGACTGTCGCCGCACGCGATCGTCATCCCGGGCTGCGTCAGCCCCAGCTCCGGGCCGATCACGTGAACGATGCCCTGGTGCCCGCTCGCGAGATCGATGAGCGGAATCCGATGTTCGCGGCAGTTGCGCTCGAGTGACGAGAGCATCTCTTCGGCCATCACGTCGAGAAACGGCCGCCGCTGATCGCGCGTGGGGACGATGTGGTCGACGGTCGCGACCGTTCGCTCGGGGAACGCCACCCGCGCCCCCCGTGCGCGCAGCATGTCGAACGCCTGCGGGCTCGTCACTTCGTGAATGAGGTGGAGCCCGACGAACAGTTGCGTCTGGCCGTTCGGGAGCCGCCGCACGCTGTGCGCGTCCCAGACCTTCGTCAGCAGAGTCGTGCCCATAGTGAAGAGGGGATGTTAGCACGGCGTGCGCTGCCGAGGGGCGAGGTCCGAGGCCCGAGGTCCGAGGCCCGAGGTCCGAGGTGCTCGAGGTTCGAGGTGCCGAGGTCCGAGGCGGCCGAGGTTCGAGGCGCAAGCGCGATATCCGAGGTCCACGTTCGTTCTGCAGGCCCGCGACTTGCTCGGGCCAAAATCACGGCGCGGAACTACAACCACTTAGCTTGCTTTGCGGCAGAAACTGCCATCGTGCGCTGCGACGGATGAGTGAAGAACTGCGAGGAGGCCAGTCATGAGCAACGTTCGAAGTTTCCGAGATCTTGATGCGTGGCAGGTGGGCATGGATGCCGTGCAGAAGACGTACACGCTCACATCCTCATTTCCGGATCATGAGCGTTTTGGTCTGGTCTCGCAGATGCGGCGTGCCGCCGTCTCGGTGCCGTCGAATGTTGCGGAAGGCCAAGCCGTACGGGCACCAAAATGCAATTTGCGGCATGTCGTGACTGCGATCGGACCCTCGCGGAGCTTGACACACAGCTGGAGACTGCGCGACGTCTCCGCTTCACTCCCAAAGAGGGCGCGGTCGATCTTCAGCAGACGATCGACCGGCTTCGTCAATTGCTCTATGGACTCCGTCGCGAGAAAGAACGGCGCATCGGCCTAGCGGTTGGCGGCACGGCCACGCTTCTTGGGCTGGCGCTTTCGCGCCTGCTCACGTAACTCATGCTCTTGAATGGACTCCGCTTCCTTGTTGCGCTCATGGAGGACGTCATCTCCGGGCCGCTCACGCCCCCGGCTCTTGTACTGGCCTGGGTTCACGTTGTTGTATTTAGTCATCGGTGTGTCTCGCAGTCTGAGACCATCGTCTTGCAAACGACGGACCTCGCAAATCGCACGGCCCACCTCGGACCTCGGCAAGTCCGCTGCTATAATCAATCACTCCCCCCATGAACTTCCTCGAAAAGCTCAACCCTGAACAACGGGAAGCAGTACTGCACATCGACGGTCCGCTTCTGATCCTCGCCGGCGCGGGGTCCGGGAAGACACGCGTCATCACCTATCGCGTCGCATACCTCATCGGCGACGGACACGCCGAGCCTGACGAGCTCCTCGCCGTCACGTTCACGAACAAGGCTGCCGGGGAAATGCGTGAGCGGGTCGAGTCGGTACTGGGGGAAGAGTGCAATGGTGTGTGGCTCTCGACATTCCACTCGCTCTGCGCGCGGCTGTTGAGGCGTGAAGCGCCGCACATCGGTTTGTCGCGCGATTTCGTCATCTACGACTCGTCGGACCAGGTGGCGGTCGTCAAGCAGGCGCAGCGCGAGCTCGGGATTGACGACAAGCTCGTGCCGCCTCGCGCGGCGCTCTCGCGCATCAGCCACTGCAAGAACCGCATGGAAGGCCCGGACGCGTTGCGAGGCGCGTGGAACCTCCGCGACGAGCAGATTGCGAAGATTTACGAGAAGTACCTGCGCGCACTGGCCGACAGCAACGCGCTCGATTTTGACGACCTGCTGCTCAAGACGGTTGAACTCTTTGAAACGTCGCAGCAGGTGAGGGAAAAGTACGCCCGCAAGTTCAAGTACGTGATGGTCGACGAGTACCAGGACACGAACCGGCCGCAGTACATGCTCATCAAGCGGCTGGCCGGGATCCACCGCAACCTGGCGGTCGTCGGCGATCCCGACCAGTCGATCTACAAGTGGCGCGGCGCCGACCTGCGGAACATTCTCGACTTCGAGAACGACTTCGGCGACGCGAAGATCGTCAGGCTCGAGCAGAACTACCGGTCGACGCAGGTGATCCTCGATGCCGCGACCGCTGTCATCCAGCGGAATCGCAATCGCAAGGACAAGCGCCTGTGGACGGATCGCAAGGGCGGAAAGAAGATCGTCTACTTCCGCGGCGGCGACGAGCTCGAAGAAGCCGACTTCATCACGCGATCGATCAAGCAGGCCCGCTCCGACGACATCGACACCATGATGGCGGTCCTCTATCGCACCAACGCGCAGTCGCGTGCGATTGAAGACTCGCTGATGCGCGAGAGCATCCCCTACAAGATCATCGGCGGCGTCCGGTTCTACGAGCGGAAGGAAATCAAGGACGCCCTCGCCTACCTGAAGTTGATCATCAACCCGCACGACGACGTCAGCTTGCGGCGGGTCATCAACGTGCCGGCGCGCGGGATTGGCAAAGGGGTCATGGACTCGCTGCAGGCGATCGATCCCGAAGCCGTGGTGGCGGACGCGCCGCCGCTGCTTGCGGCGGGCCTTGCGGAGGTCAGCTCGGCGCGGTCGCTGTGGGGGCGGCTGGTCTATGCGGTCGACGAGGGCAGACTGCCCAATCGCGCCGTCGCATCACTCCGCGCATTTCGCGATCTCATCGTCGGTCTTGCCGAAGTCGCGCGGACGGAGTCGGTCTACACCACGATTGGCAAGATGCTCGATCAGAGCGGCTACCTGAACGACCTGCGCGAAGAGAACAGCGAAGAAGCAAACGAGCGGATCGAGAACCTCATGGAACTCGCGTCCGCCGCGAAGGAATATGAAACGCGCGAGGCCGAGGCCTCGCTCGGCGGGTTCGTCGATCGGTTGTCGCTCCTGTCAGAAGCCGACGAGGAATCCGGCACACGCGAAGCGAAGGTGTGGCTGATGACGATGCACGCGGCGAAAGGACTCGAGTTCCCCGTCGTCATCATTGCCGGCATGGAAGAAGGTCTTTTCCCGCATTCGCGATCTGCCGAGGACGAAGACGAGCTCGAGGAGGAGCGCAGGCTCTGTTACGTCGGCATGACGCGCGCGGAGTCGCAACTGATCCTCACGAGCGCGTCCAGGCGGCGGGTGTTTGGCGAATACCAGTCGACGGAGCCGTCCCGTTTTCTCGATGAGATCCCTGGAGAACTGATCGAGCGGATTGCCCCCGCATACTCGTCGTCGTACCAGAGCACGTTCGCGCACTCGCACTACGAGTTCAAGACGAACCCGTACGGACGCAAGGGCAAGGGAGCGAAGTTCCGCGAGGAGTCCCCGGCCTACGCGTACGAGGACGAGGATCAGACGACCGGCGCAGGCCTTCGCCCAGGAATGCGCGTCCGCCATCCGCACTTCGGTGTGGGGACAGTGCTGTCGGTGGAGGAACACACCGACGACTTGAAGGTCACCGTCCGGTTCAATTCGGTCGGACCGAAGAAGCTGCTGGCGAAATTCGCGAAGCTTACGCCGGCGTAACGCCGTTCGTTTCGTCGCCGTTCTCTTCGTCCTTCTCCGCCAGCTTCGCGACCGAGACCACGGCATCCCCTTCTTCCATCTCGATCAAGCGAACGCCCTGCGTGGCCCGGCCGATGGTCCGCACGTCGCCCGCCTTCATACGCAGGATCATTCCTTGCTGACTAATCAGCAGCACCTCGTCGTCGTCGTGCACGTAGGCTATGCCGACGACCTTGCCGTTGCGATCGGTCGTCTGGATGTTGATGATGCCGACGCCGCCGCGGGACTGCAGGCGATACTCTTCGAGCTCGGTGCGCTTGCCGTATCCGTTCTGTGCCACGCTGAGCAGCGTGCCCCCTTCGCGCACGACCTCCATTGCCACGACCTCGTCGTCGTCGCGCAGCGAGATGCCGCGGACCCCATAGGCGCTGCGGCCCATCGGGCGCACATCCGTCTCTTCGAACCGAATGGCCATGCCATCGCGCGTCCCGAGGAAGATCTGCTCCTTGCCGTCCGACAACTCGACGGCAATAACCGAATCCCCTTCCTCGACCCCCATCGCGATGATGCCGCTCGGGCGCGGGTTGCTGAACGCGGTCAGGTCGGTCTTCTTGATCGTCCCCTTGCGCGTGCCCATCACGACGTATTGCTGATCGTCCTGCTCCGGGAACTCCTTCACAGCCAGCAGAGCCGCGATCTTTTCCTCGCCAACGAAGTGCACGAGGTTGACGATGGCCTTCCCCTTCCCGCCAGGGCCGACATCCGGGATCTCGTGGACGCGGAGCCAGTAGGCGCGGCCGCGATCCGTGAAGATCATGATGTAGGCGTGGGTTGACGCGATGAAGAGGTGACTCACGTAGTCCTCTTCCCGCGTGCGCATCCCGATGCGCCCCTTTCCGCCGCGCCGCTGCGCGCGGTAGGTCGAGATCGGCGTGCGCTTGATGTACCCGGTATTCGTGACCGTGATGGCCATGTCTTCGTCGGCAATCAGGTCTTCGATCCGGAACTCGCCGCTCTCGTCGATGATCTCGGTCCGGCGCTCGTCGCCGAACTTCGCACGGACGTCCTTCAGCTCGTTCAGCACAACCTGCATAAGCAGCTCGTCGCTGGACAGGATCGCGCGCAGCCGTTCGATGGTCTTCATCAGCTCGACGAGCTCGTCGAGGATCTTCTGGCGTTCGAGGCCGGTCAGCCGCTGCAGCTGCATGTCCAGGATGGCCTGCGCCTGGAGCTGCGAGAGGCTGAACTGCGTGATAAGGCCCGCGCGCGCTTCGACCGGGCTCTTCGATCCGCGTATCAGCTTGATGACCTCGTCGAGGTGATCGAGCGCGATCTTCAGACCTTCGAGGATGTGGGCGCGCGCTTCCGCCTTGCGCAGCTCGAACTCGGTGCGGCGCCGGACGACCTCGCGCCTGAACTCGATGAAGTTCTCGACGACGTCGAGCAGCGGCAGCACCTTCGGACGGCCGCCGGCAATCGCCAGCATGATGATGCCGAACGTCGTCTGAAGCTGCGTGTGTTTGTAGAGGTTGTTGAGCACAACCTCCGGCACCTCGCCGCGGCGCAGCTCGATGACGATCCGCATGCCGTCGCGATCCGATTCGTCGCGCAGATCGGAAATGCCTTCGATCGTCTTCTCGCGCACCAGCTCCGCGATGTTTTCGATCAGTCGCTTCTTGTTGACCTGATACGGAATCTCGGTGACGACGATGGCGACGCGATCGCCCTTCTTCGATTCCTCTGTCGTGGCCCTCGCGCGCACGGTGATGGCGCCGCGCCCCGTCGTATACGCCTGGAAGATGCCCTGCCGGCCGACGATGAAGCCGCCGGTCGGAAAGTCCGGGCCGGGAATCGCGCGAAGGACCGCCTTGAGTCGCGCCTCGCGCGACTGACCGCGCTGCTCGACCGCGCCAATGACACCATCGATCACCTCGCGCATGTTGTGCGGCGGGATGTTGGTCGCCATGCCGACGGCAATTCCGGCCGATCCGTTCACGAGCAAGTTCGGGAACGTCGTCGGGAGGACCGTGGGCTCCTCGGTCGTTTCGTCGTAGTTCGGAACGAAGTCGACGGTCTCCTTGTCGAGATCCGTCATCATCGCTTCGGCGAGCGCCTCCGGGCGCGACTCGGTGTAACGCATCGCCGCCGGCGGGTCACCGTCAACCGATCCGAAGTTCCCCTGGCCGTCGACCAGGGGATACCGCATGTTGAATTCCTGCGCGAGGCGGACGAGCGTGTCGTAGATCGACGCGTCGCCGTGGGGATGGAAGTTCCCCATGACCTCGCCAACGATCTTGGCGCACTTGCGGTAGGCGCGGTTCGAGGCGAGACCCATCGTCCGCATGCCGTAGAGGACGCGGCGGTGCGCCGGCTTCAGGCCGTCGCGGACGTCAGGCAGCGCTCGCCCGATGATTACGCTCATGGCGTAATCCATGTACGAGCGCTTCATCTCGTCTTCGATATTTACTGGGATTTTGGAGGCTGCGATGTCAGTCATGCGTGGTCAGGCGCACACATATCAACGCGTGTGGCGATTAGCAACACGCCCGACCTGAAGGTCGGGCCTACGGGTGGCTAGATATCGAGGTTCTTGACGTCCAATGCGTTGTCTTCGATGAACTTCCGGCGCGGCTCGACCTGGTCGCCCATCAGCGTGGTGAACATCAGGTCCGCTTCGGTGTGATCTTCCGCCTTCACCTGGAGCAGCGTGCGCTTCTCCGGGTTCATCGTGGTTTCCCACAACGTGTCCGGGTTCATCTCGCCGAGCCCTTTGTAGCGGTTGATCGCGACGCCCTTCTTGCCGGCGGCGGTGAAGAACTCCACGAGATCGTCGAGCGACTCGACGCGCACTTCCGAGTCCTTCCCCTTCGCCGCTGATTTCAGCGCGGCTGGCAAAGAGCTGGCGTCGGGCACCTTCGGTTCGGCCGCGAGCTTGGTAGCGGCATCGAGCGGTGCCCCGCCGATCGCCGTCTCGTTGGCGGTGGCCTGCGCGGCTTCCTCCGCCGGCGTTTCTTCGACGTCGGCCGTGCCGGTCGTCTTCACGATCATCGGCCCGCGCACACCCTTCACTTCCTGGTAGCTGGCCGCGAGCGTGCGGAACTCCGTGGTCGAGACGAAGTCCAGGTCGATGCGGTGATGGCGCGGATACCCACCGCTGCGATCCTCGATGACGATGCTGAAGGCCTGGTGCTCTTCATCAGGCTGCACGCTGGCCGAGCGGGTTGGAGTGTTCAGAGAATCCGCGAAGGCCTGGAGCTGGGCACGGTCGGTGAAGAAGCTCTTGTCGACCCGCGGCACGTTCCGATCGAGCAGCGCAATGATCACGTCGCGCGTCGGGCCGCGGCGCTCCACCACTTGCAGGTACTTGCGGAACTGTCCAAGGCGCTCGAGTGTTTTCTCGAGCTCCGCGCCGGAGATTTCGCGCCCATCCGGCAGCACCACGACACGCGATTCAACTGCACGGCGAATCAGCCAGCTCTCCATCTCGCGCTCGTCGCGAATGAAGTGTTCGGTCCGGCCGCGCTTCGCACGGAACAACGGCGGCTGCGCAATGTAGACGTAACCCGAATCAACGAGGGCGCGCATCTGCCGATAGAAAAACGTCAGCAGCAATGTTCGGATGTGCGATCCGTCCACGTCCGCGTCGGTCATGATGATGATGCGGTGGTAGCGGAGCTTTCCTGAATCGAAGTCTTCCGCGCCGATGCCGGTTCCCAGCGCCGCGATCATCGTCTTGATCTCATCGCTGCTCAGCATCTTGTCGAAGCGCGCCTTCTCGACGTTGAGGATCTTGCCCTTGATCGGCAGGATCGCCTGGAAGCGCCGGTCGCGCCCTTGTTTCGCGGAGCCGCCTGCGGATTCACCCTCGACGATGTAGATCTCGCTCTGCGCCGGATCGCGTTCCTGGCAATCGGCCAGCTTGCCCGGGAGGGCGCTGCTGTCGAGCGCTCCTTTGCGCCGGACGAGATCGCGGGCCTTCCGCGCCGCTTCGCGGGCGCGTGCGGCATCGACCGCCTTGGCAATGACGCGCTTCGCGACGTTGGGATTCTGTTCCAGGAACGCACCGAGCTTGTCGTTGACGATCGCTTCGACGATGCCCTTCACTTCAGTGTTGCCGAGCTTCGTCTTCGTCTGCCCTTCGAACTGCGGCCGCGGAATCTTGACGCTGATGACGGCGGTGAGACCCTCGCGGATGTCGTCGCCGCTGATCGTGGCGTCCTTCAGATCCTTCGTGAGGTTGTTCTTGCCCGCGTAGTAGTTGATCGTGCGCGTCAACGCGGACCGGAAGCCCGAGAGGTGCGTGCCCCCTTCGTGCGTGTTGATGTTGTTCGCGAACGAATAGAGCATCTCGGCGTAGCCGTCGTTCCACTGCAGCGCGATCTCGGCATCGATGCCGTCCTTCTCGCCGCGCATGTAGATCGGCTTGTCATTCACCGGGGACTTGTTCTGGTTCAGGTACTGCACGAACGAGACGATGCCCCCTTCGTACAGGAACTTGTGCGCCTTGCCGTCGCGCTCGTCGTCAATCGTGATGGTGACGCCGCCGTTGAGGAACGCGAGCTCGCGCAGGCGCTGCGCGAGAGTGTCGAAGCTGAATTCGCTGACCTCGAAAATCTGCGGATCCGGCTTGAACGTCACCTTGGTTCCGCGTTTCTTCGTCGTCCCGGTGATTTCGATATCTCCGGTCGGATTGCCGCGCTCGTAGGTCTGCTTGTGCACCTGGCCGTTACGCCAGATCTCGAGCTCGAGTACTTCCGACAGCGCGTTGACGACGGACACGCCGACGCCGTGAAGACCGCCCGAAACCTTGTAGCTGTCGTTGTCGAACTTGCCGCCGGCGTGGAGCACGGTCAGCACGACTTCCGCTGCCGAACGGCCGCTCGCGTGGCGATCGACAGGAATGCCGCGGCCGTTGTCGATGACCGTCACGGAGTTGTCGATGTGGATCGTGACGTTGACCTGGTCGCAGAACCCGGCAAGCGCCTCGTCGATCGAGTTGTCGACGACCTCGTAGACGAGATGGTGCAGTCCCTGTGCGCCGGTCGACCCGATGTACATGGCGGGTCGTTTCCGGACGGCTTCGAGACCTTCCAGGACCTTGATCTTGTCCGCGCCGTAATCATCGACCCCGATTCCATTACCGTTGCCGGACGCGGCAGCGGCCGGATCGCGCGGGGCGCCCTGCAAGGGCTCGCCGGCGGGCTGCTGTGGTTTCTGCTCGTTCAGTTCAGACATTCAGAGTTGGGGTCAGATTCTCATCGGCATGATCACGTACGTATAGTCGTAACCGTCCGCGCCGATCGGTTTCAGAACGGCCTGGCTCATCTCGTCCTTGAACTCGAGGGACACGATGTCGGTTTCGACCACGCCGAGAAAATCGAGGACATACTGCGCGTTGAAACAGATCGTGACCGGCGCGGCCGCGTAGTCGACCATGAGGATCTCCTTGGCCTCGCCGAACTCGGGGCTGCTGGAGGCAATCTCCACCTTCCCCTTGTCGATCTGAAATTTCACCGCGCGTGAGCGCTCGTTCGAGAGCAGCGCGACACGCTTGACCGCGCTCGTCAACCGATCGCGATCGAACTCGACGCGCTTGTCGTTCCCCTTGGGAATGACACGTTCGAAGGCCGGGAACTGGCCGTCGATCATCCGCGAGATCAGCAGGCGTCCGCTCAGCTCGAAAAAGAGATGGTTCTCTCCGCGTTCGTACT
Source organism: Acidobacteriota bacterium (assembly GCA_046726015.1). Taxonomy (GTDB): domain Bacteria; phylum Acidobacteriota; class Vicinamibacteria; order Vicinamibacterales; family 2-12-FULL-66-21; genus QHWT01. The sequence goes on along the minus strand of JBKOZS010000259.1, from coordinate 2,430 downwards.
GGATGTCTCCTTCAGTTTCCGCCAGGAGCCGCCCCAGTTCCAGCAGGGTCTTGCGTGGCAGGATCACGCGATCCTCGTCGACCTTCAGCTTGCTCTTGCTCTTCTCGCGCGGCACCGTGATCAGCGCGAGACGATGACCGTCGGTCGAGACCAGGCTCATCGAGTCGGGGCGCTGAATGAACAACGCGCCGTTCAGGAAATACCGCGTGTCTTCGCCGGTGATCGCAAACTGCGTCTTCGACACCATCTGCCGCAGCACGTCGCGCTGGAGCGTAACCGCATAGGTCCCGCTCGCTTCGGGCAGTGTCGGGAAATCTTCGCGCGGCAGCGTCTGCATCCGCGAGTCGAATCGATCGGCTGCGACTTTCACGCCCCCCTTGTCTTCCTCGATCCGCACATCCGTTTCCGGCAGCGCCTTGATGATCTCGTAGAGCTTCTTCGCTGGAAGCGTTAGCGACCCACCCTTCGACACGCTTGCGGTGCACTTGCTGCGCAGGCCGACCTCGAGATCTGTCGCGAGCATCGTCACCTCGGCACCGTTCGCTTCGAGTAACACGTTCGCCAGGATGGGAATCGTGTTCTTGCGTTCGACGATGCCTTGGAAGAGCTGTAATTCGCGAAGCAGATCGGTCTTGCGGACGACCATTTCCATTGTGGTGATCTCAGTAGTTAGGAGAGAGAAATCAGGAACCAAGAATTATAACAAGAAAGAGGCGCTGTTGAAAAGCCTTTTTCGCGCTATTAGTCCTTCAGAATGTGCAATTTACGCTGTGCAGAATTCGCCTGGAATGCTGCTGGTTTTTCGGCCTGTTTTTGTGCAAGTTTTCGACTTCGTCCCGAACCGCAGCCCATCCACAAGCAAGCCTGTCGAGGAGCTGTTGAAAACCACTTTTCCCCTCAGCGAAACGACTCCATCAGCGTGTTGATAACTGTGTTGAAATCTTTATCCTTCTGACGGAGATCCTCGATCTTGCGGATGGAGTGAATCACGGTCGAGTGATGCTTTCCGCCGAAGCTCTTCCCTATTTCAGGCAGTGACGCGCTTGTCAGCGACTTGCACAGGTACATCGCGATCTGACGAGGCATCGCGACGGATTTCGAGTTGTTCTTCGACTTCAGATCCGCGAGCTTCAGCGAGTAATGGTCGGCGACCGCCTTTTGCACGATTTCAATCGTGATTGCGCGTTCGTCGTTCTGCAGGACGTTTCGCAGCACGTCCTGGGCGAGCGAGAGTGAAATCTCACGTCCGGTCAGCGAGGCATAGGCGATCAGGCGGATGAGCGATCCCTCGAGCTCGCGGATGTTCGACTTGATCTTCCCGGCGATGTAGATCGCGACGTTGTCGGGGAGCGGAATCCCTTCTGTTTCCGCCTTTTTCTTGAGAATCGCCACCTTCGTCTCGAGATCCGGCGACTGGATGTCGGCAATCAGTCCCCACTCGAACCGCGATCGCAGCCGTTCTTCGAGCTGTGGAATCTCGTGCGGTGGACAATCGCTGCTGATGACGATCTGCTTCTGCGAATCGTAGAGCGCGTTGAAGGTGTGAAAGAACTCGGTCTGCGTCCCTTCCTTGCCGGCCAGGAATTGAATGTCGTCGACGAGCAGCACGTCGACGCTGCGATAGCGCTCGCGGAAATCGAGCACGCGATCGTATCGAACCGCGTTGATCATCTCGTTCATGAATCGCTCGGACGAGATGTAAGTCAGCTTCAGGCTTTTCAGATGTGTGACGACGTAGTGCCCGATCGCATGCATCAGATGTGTCTTGCCGAGACCGACACCGCCGTAGATGAACAACGGGTTGTACGAGCGCGATGGCGCTTCCGCGACGGCACGACAGGCGGCGTGCGCGAACTGGTTCGACGGTCCGACGATGAACGTGTCGAACGAGTAGCGCGGGCTGAGGCTGGTCGCATCGCCATCGGCCGGCGTGTCGCTTTCAGCCTCGATCGCCGCCGTCTCCGCAACAGTGGGTATGGTCGCGGCCTCGTCGGTCACAAAGGCGATCTCGGTGCCAGGGTGCCGGATTTCAGCCAGCGCTTCCGCGATGACGGCGGAATAGTGTTTCGTCAGCCAGTCGCGAAACAGCGCGTTTGGCACCCGGACGCGAACAGCTCCTTCACGCTCGTCGACGTATAGCGTGGGCTTGAACCACGTATAAAAGCTATGCCGGTTGACTTTGGTTTCAATGCGGGCCAGGACCTGGTCCCACAGATTGGTGCCCGTCATGTTCTCGCGTCCGACTTTCGCCTCAGGCAACGCCAGTTCCTTCAAATTTGTAACTGCTGAGGTAAACTTTACATAGCTGACACAAGGGACTCAGGGACCTTCGCCCTTGCTTTTCCACATTTTTTTCCACAGTTGTGGAAAACTTCGGGGGGTGACCCTACGGAAGCTGCGGGGCAGGGACTGTAGCATAGCGGTCCTACC
>JBKOZS010000258.1:0-9629 GCA_046726015.1 Acidobacteriota bacterium | reverse complement strand
GGCTGCGGCCTCTGCAATGGCCACGAGCAGGCCGCCCGAGGTCTGCGGGTCGTACAGCACCTGAATACGACGGGGATCCAGGTTCCCATCGACCGCCACGCCCGCACCGAAATGCTGTTGATTCGTGCGGCCGCCACCGGGCGTGTTCCGTTCGACGAGTTCCACAGCGCTTTCGAGAAGCGGCACCGACTCAACGTCAATGTCAAGCGTGCACGCACTCGCACGGGCCATTTCGGTCGCGTGTCCAATCAGTCCAAAGCCTGTAATGTCGGTGCACGCGTGCACAGATCCGTCCGGCAGTTTGCGCAACACGTCCGCCGCGGCGCGGTTCAACGTGGTCATCGACGCGATGGCCGCGGTGGCCGCCGACGCCGGCGCGCGATCGAATTTGATCGCCGTCGTGATGATCCCGGTGCCGAGCGGTTTCGTGAGCAGCAGTCGATCGCCCGCACGGGCGCCGGCGTTCGTCCACACACGGCGCGGATCCACTTCGCCGGTGACGGCGTACCCAAACTTGATCTCCGGGTCCTGGACCGTGTGACCGCCGAGCAGCGCAACGCCTGCGGACTGCAGCGTCTCGAGTCCCCCTTTGAAGATGTCTGCCATCCGCTCGCGCTCGAGCTCCCCGGGGAAGCCCGCGATGGCCAGCGCGGTGAGCGGCCGGCCCCCCATCGCATAAACATCCGACAACGCGTTGGCCGCCGCGATTCGTCCGTACTCGAATGGGTCGTCGACGATTGGCGTGAAAAAGTCCACCGTCTGCACGAGCGCACGCTCGCCATCCAGCTTGTACACACCCGCATCGTCCGAAGTCCTCCAATCAAGAAGGACCCGTTCGTCAGACGACACGGGCAGACCACCCAGCACCTGGGCAAGCTCGCCAGCGGCGAGTTTGCTCGCTCAACCAGCGCAGGCGGCGTAATCAGTCAGTCTTCGCATCGCTCTTATCATTCGGAGTTCGGACGAACCTTACCTTTCAGTCAGATATTCATAGAGCCGCTGCAGTTCGTCTTCACTCCCGAAATCAACTTCGACCTTGCCTCCCTTACCGCGGCGGACGATGCGAACGCGCGTGCCGAGGGCGAGACGCAGCTTGTCTTCCGCGGCGCGCGTGTGCACGTCTTTCTGCGGCTCCGGCCTGGCGGCGGGTGGATTCTGCAGCTTGCGAATCAGCGCTTCCGTGTCGCGGACGGAGAGGTTGCCGGCCACGATCTCGCGCGCCACCTTCAACTGCGTGGCTTCATCCGACAACGCGAGCAGGGCGCGCGCGTGTCCCATCGACAACCCGCCCGAGGCGACATTCGATCGCACTTCCTGCGGAAGCCGCAGAAGACGCACGTAATTGGCGATGGACGATCGGTCTTTCCCGACCGCGTCGGCAATCTGCTCCTGCGTGAGATGGAATTCATCGGACAGCCGCCGGTAGGCGTGCGCCTCTTCGATCGGATTGAGGTCCTCGCGCTGGATGTTCTCGATGAGCGCGACCGCGAGTAACCGCTCTTCAGGAATGTCGCGGACGACGACCGGGACTTTCAGCAGACCCGCGCGTTGCGCGGCGCGCCAGCGGCGTTCTCCCGCAACGATTTCGTAGCCGCTATCGACCTTGCGCACGATGATCGGCTGGATGATCCCGTTCGCGCGAATCGATTTCGACAGCTCCTCGATGCGCTCGTCGTCCATGTTGGTGCGCGGCTGAAACTTGTTCGGCCGCAGCAGGTCGCTGTCGACATCGAGGGATCGTTCGCCGACGGCGGGCGCGGGGGTTTCGGGGATCAACGCGCTCAGGCCGCGACCGAGCGCGGGACGCTTTTCAGCCATGATGCGGCTCCGGCGCGACCGACGCGGCCGCCTCGCGCGCGAGCAGTTCGCGCGCGAGCGCGACATACGCTTCGGCACCGCGCGATTTGACGTCGTACAGAATGGCGGGCAACCCGTGGCTTGGCGCTTCACCGAGCCGGATATTCCGCGGAATGACGGTCGAGAACACACGGTCCTGGAAGAACTCGCGGATGTCGCGCGCGACCTGCTGCCCCAGGTTCGTCCGCTCGTCGTGCATCGTCATCAACACGCCGGCGATGTCGAGCGACGGATTGAGCGCGCTGCGCACGCGACGAAGCGTCGCGACGAGATCGGCCAGGCCTTCCAGCGCGAAGTACTCGCAATTGAGCGGGATCAACACCGCATCTGCGGCGACGAGACCGTTCAGGGTCAGGAGACCCAGCGAGGGAGGCGTATCGATGAAGACGAAATCGAATCGATCACGCAGGCGGTCGAGAAAAGCGCGCAGGCGCCGCTCGCGATGGGGAAGTGAGACGAGCTCCACCTCCGCTCCCGTCAGGTTGCGGTCGGCGGGGATCAGCCACAGGTTCTTGATGCGGGTGTCGAGCACGAAGGCGAGGGGGTCGGCCGGCGGTTCGGCCGACGTCAGCGCCTGGTAGACGGTTCCGGCCGGCGCCGCTTGCCCTTTGAGGCCGACACCACTTGTGAGATTCCCCTGCGGGTCCATGTCGACGGCAAGGACACGCTGCTCGGCGATGGCGAGCGCCGTCGATAAGTTGATGGCTGTAGTGGTTTTACCGACGCCGCCCTTCTGGTTGGCGACGGCGAGGATGCGAGCCATTTAGGTTATTCGACCAACTTTGAGCGATTCCCGATGAAGAGGATAAATCGCGCCGTGCTGGGGATCAAGCCACTGTTCCACGTGGAACATTCAGGCGATTTTATAGAAAAGCGCCCGAGTTCCGAGGGTTGGCAGCAGCGTTAACGTTCGGTCCAGCTTGAGACCGGTTGCTCGTCCTACGTCCCCTTGACTTGCGACAAATAGAAGCGCTTCTCCACCCGGCGCCAGCGCCGTCCGCACGAGCTGCAGGACGTCGTCGTCAACTCGCACCGCCCGAATCGACACCAGGTCAACCGACTTCCCCATGTTCGGCAGGACATCCTCGAATCTCGCGCACTCTACTTTGGCGGGAAGACCGAGGTGCCGGACCGCCTCACGCAGGAAGGCCGCCTTTCGCGCCTTCGATTCAATCATGATCAGCGATCTCGCTCCGCACGTCAGCGCGAGCGGAATGGCAGGGGAGCCGCCTCCCGAGCCAAGGTCCACCAGCGCTCGGCCCGCCGGAACGTTCTGGCCCGCTTTGACCGGCTCCAGCAGCAGGCGGTCGATCGCCTGGTGCGGGTCGCTCAGTGACGTAAGGTTCATGCGCTGGTTCCACCGCGCCAAGAGCGAGTAGTACGAAAGAAGCTTTGGAATCAGGAGGTCGGGGAGCAGAACGCCGTTTCTCCTGGCTCGCTCGCGGAGGAGCTGCTCGATATTCGGCGGCTCCATCAGCGACCGAGCCGTCCGGAAACATGCGCCGCGACAAGCGCGACTGCGGCGGGCGTGACGCCAGGGATCCGCGATGCCTGGCCGATCGTCGCGGGCCGGACGGTGGTCAGACGCTCCACCATCTCGCGCGAGAGCCCCGCGATCCCGTCGAATCTGAACTCCGCCGGAATCATCCGCTGCTCCTGGCGTCTGAGTCGGTCCACCGCTTCTGCCTGCCGCCGAAGGTACCCCTCGTATCGGAACTCGGTTTCGACACTGGCCAGGTCGACGATCGCGTCTGCGATCTCCAGAGGCAACTGCCTATCATTGATTAGCGCACGCACGTCCACCTCCGGCTGACGCAGCGCTCGTTCCGCTGGCATGCGTTGGCCATTGACAACAATCGAGGTACGCCGTACGCGGTCGAGGTTCCTTTCGAAGCGATCCCGCCGCTCCACAAAATGGCTCCACCGTTCATCGTCGACAAGGCCAAACCGCCGGCCGATTGGGGTCATTCGGAGATCCGCGTTGTCGATCCGCAGCAGTAGCCGATGCTCCGCGCGCGACGTAAACATGCGGTATGGTTCGAGGCACCCGCGCGTCGTGAGATCATCAACCAGCACTCCCGCGTACGCTTCCTCCCGACCGAGGACCAGCGGTTTCTCGTTCACTATCTGCAATGCCGCGTTAATGCCCGCGATCAGGCCCTGGGCTGCCGCCTCTTCATAGCCCGAGGTCCCGTTAATCTGCCCGGCCAGGAACAGGCCCGGAACGCGGCGTGTCTCGAGCGTCCGATCGAGTTCGGTCGGTTGAATGAAGTCGTATTCGACCGCGTACCCCGGTCGCATGATCTTCGCATCCTCGAGCCCGGGGAGCGCGTGGACGATTGCGGCCTGAGTCTCCGCGGGCAGGCTCATCGAGTATCCGTTGACGTAGATCTCGTCGGTGTCCACACCTTCCGGCTCGAGAAAGATCTGGTGACGCTCGCGGTGCGGGAACCGCATCACCTTATCTTCGAGCGACGGGCAGTAGCGCGGTCCGATTCCAGAGATCTGACCGTTGTAAAGCGGCGACTCGTGAATGTGGTCGCGCACGAGCGCGTGGACCCGGTCCGTCGTGTAAACGAGGTGGCAGGCAACCTGCGGGCGGCCGATTGGGCCGCTCATAAAGGAAAACGGCACGGGAGGCTCGTCGCCGAGCGCTTTCTCAAAACGGGTGAAATCAATGCTTCGCCGATCAAGGCGTGGAGGAGTGCCTGTCTTCAGCCGCCCCCATGAAAAGCCGTACGACTTGAGCGATTCGGCAAGATCCCGGGACGGCGGCTCACCTGCGCGACCTGAGGGCCGCTGTTCGAGACCGACGTGAACGAGCCCGTTGAGGAACGTTCCCGTTGTGACAATCAGCGCGTCGCATGGGTACGTGTCGCCATCCTCGAGCGCGAGACCGGCAACGCGCCCGTTCTCGAGAATGATTCGCCCGGCGCGGCCAACGATCCATGAAATGCGTGGCTCGCGTTCGAGCGTTTCTCGAACCCATTTCGAGTAGCGCCGCTTGTCCGCCTGGGCGCGCGGCGACCACACCGCGGGGCCCCGGCTCCGATTGAGCAGCTTGAACTGGATGGCGGTCGCGTCGATCGCTCGACCCATTAATCCACCCAGCGCGTCGATTTCGCGAACGAGGTGACCCTTCGCCGTGCCTCCAACCGCCGGATTGCATGGCATGTGGGCGATCGTGTCCATCGAGAGCGTACAGATCGCCACGTCGCGCCCGATCCGCGCGGCTGCCCACGCCGCTTCCACGCCAGCGTGGCCGGCACCGATGACGATGATCTCGTGGTGTCGAACCGGCATTAACGATTTACTTATTTCCCTATGCAGAAACGCTCAAAGATAAATCGCAGCACGTCGTCGGGGGTTCGGGCGCCTGTGACCTCGTCGAAGCAGGCGCGCGCATCGTGTAGATCCGCCAGCACGAACTCTTCCGCGACGCCGTGAAACGCGGCGTCACGCGCGCGACTCGCCGAGTCACGGGCGCGGGCGAGGAGCGCCGTGTGCCGGATGTTCAGGGTCGCCGTCGAGTCCCGGCTCGGCTCGGCGCCCGCGCCGCGAATCATCGCATCGCGCAATCGATCGATGCCCAGGTCGGTCAGCGACGAGACGAGCATTGCGCCGACGTCACTCGCATCCCAGCACGCCTTCAGGTCCGCTTTGCTCGCCACGATCACCCGCGGTCGACCCTCCGTTGACGCGAGCAGATCGCGATCCGCGTCGGTCAACGCCGCGGATCCGTCGAGCACAACGACCAGCACGTCCGCGACCTCGCGCGCCTGACGCGCGCGCGATATTCCTTCCTCCTCGATCGCATCCGCTGCCTGGCTGCGCACTCCCGCGGTGTCCACGAGCGTGAACGGCACGCCGGCAATGTCGACTCGCTCCGTCAGCAAATCGCGAGTGGTGCCCGGGATCTCGGTAACGATGGCGCGCTCGCTGCCGGCGAGCCGGTTGAACAGGCTCGACTTGCCTGCGTTCGGCCGCCCGACGACAACAGCCGTCAGGCCTTCGCGAATCATGCGCCCCCGTCTCGCGTCGGCAAGCAACGCATCGAGCGCAGTCACGATCGACGCGATCTCCCGGGACGTTTCCTCCAGCGTGATGAAGTGATATCCCTCGTCCGGAAAATCCAGCGACGCCTCGAGCCGCGCGATCAAATCGAGCAGTGTCGCTTCCATGGCGGCCAGCTTCGTCGTCAACGTTCCCTGGAGCTGATCGAAGGCGACGCGCGCCTGGAGTGGCGTCACCGCGTCAATCAAGTCCCCCACAGCTTCGGCCTGGACGAGATCGATTCGGCCGTTCAGATACGCGCGTAGCGTGAATTCTCCCGGATTGGCGACGCGCGCACCCGAGGCAAGCGCCGCGCGAACGATCGCGTCGAGCACGACGGGGCTGCCGTGCGCCGAAAGTTCAACGACGTCATCACCGGTGTAGGAGCGGGGCGCGGGGAAGAACGTGACGATCGTTTCGTCGATCGGATTGCCGTTCTCATCGAAGAGCCGCGCGAGCGTGGCATGGCGCGGCTCGAATGCCGTGCGCCGCGCAAGGCTCGAGGCGATTGACGCGGACGCCGGCCCGCTGACGCGTACGACACCAAGCCCGCCCCGGCCTGACGGCGTCGCGATCGCCACGATCGTGTCTTCGGTGGAAAACATGGCTCAGCCCTGAGCCGTCATCATCACCGCTTTGCGCTGATGATGACCGTCTTCAGAAATGCATCGCCGATGCTCTCCGAAGAGACCTCCGGATCCTCGGCGACGGTGAGGTGCACCAGGCGCCGTGCGTAAGGATTGAGCGGTCCCATTTCCTGAGGCATGCCGGACGACTTGGCCTTCTGAATCATGAACCGCGCCATCTCGCGCAGCTCCGCATCCTTCGCGCGCCGGTACCCCATGCAATCCACGACAAAGCTGCGGTCGTCCTTCAGATCGCGGCGAAACCCCGTGTTGACGATCTGTTGCAGTGCCTCGAGCGCTTCGGCCTTGCGCCGAAGCAGGATCTCGCCACCCTGCCCGGACAAATCGATCCGGATGCCATCGGGCGTGTCGTGGATCTGCACGTCGAGCGACAGGCCCATCGCGGCCAGCACGTCCTTCATGAAGCCGGTAACACGCGCCTGCACGTCCATTACTGGTTTCCTTTCGCCTGGTCTGTGCGGCCCGCCCCAACACGTTTCACGCGCCGTTCTGCCGGAGGACGAACCGCGCGCTGCCGCATTGGGCCGATCAACTTGTTGGTGATCATCTGCTGCCCGATGCCCCAGACGTTGCTGGTCGTCCAGTAGAGAAGCAAGCCGCTCGCCCACCAGACCGAGGTGACCGTGAGCACGACCGGCATGATCAGCATCATTCGCTGCTGCATGGGATCCGCGGTCGTCGGCGTCATCCTCTGCTGGATGAACATCGTCGCGCCCATGAGAACCGGGAGCACGTAGAGCGGGTCCGGCGCCGACAGATCGTGAATCCACGCAATGAATGGCGCGCCGCGTAGTTCGATCGCCACCGAGAGCATCGAGTAGAACGCAATCAGCACGGGGAAAGTCAGGAGCATCGGCACGCACCCGCTTGCCGGATTCACCCCGCGCTCGCGATAGAGGTTCATCAGCTCGACGTTCATCTTCGAGCGGGCCGGGTCGCTCATCTTGAGCTTCGCGTAGCGATCCTGGATCGCTTTCACCTCGGGCTGCACCTCCTGCATCTTGCGCATGGAGACGACACTCTTGTGCCGAAGGGGGAACATCGCGAGATTGATGAGCACCGTCAGGATGACGACCGACCACCCGTAATTCCCGACGTAGCCGTTGATCCACTTGAGCGCGCGCAGGAGCGGCACGACGAGCCACGCGAACATGCCGAAGTCGATCGCGCGCACGAGATCGCCGTTGACCGCCTCGAGCACGTCGAAGTCCTTCGGGCCCAGGAAGTACGTTTCCCCCTGTGGCGGCGCGGGGAAGCGCACCGACCACGACGCGAAGTGCGCACCTTCCGGAACGTTCGGAACCTGGACAACCAGCGGCTGATACGTCAAGCGGAGCGGCTGCTGCCTGGGCGCGACCAGCGCCGCGAGGAAGTAGTGATCGTCGACGCCGACAAACCCGAACGTGCCCTCCTGCACTGGCTGTTCCGGAATCTTGTCCACGTTCACGCGTGACACTTTTCCGCCGCGATAGAACACCGGGCGCGGGGGCGGATTGTACGAGCGAGACGCGGGCACTATGCCGCTGCCGATCGCCGGACCCCACTCAACGGTCACGGGCACTGCCTGGCCGCCACGCGTGACGTCCGCGGTAAGACCAATCGCATAAGGCCGATCCGCGGTGAACGTAAAAGTCTTTCGTGCCTCGAGGCCGCTGGCATCCCTGAACTCGAACCCCAGCGTCTTGGTACCCGCATCAATCGACAGCGCGTCTACGCTCGGCGTGAAGACCGCTGACGCAAGCGCGCTGCTCAGCGCGCCATCATCAGTCGCGAGCGTAAAGGGCAAGGGCGTTCCCGCCGGCGTGTTCGATGCGACGAGTTCGAGCGGCTGGCCCGCAGAATCGTGGTACTTCTTCAAACGCCAGCTCTTGAGCGTGCCTCCGCGCGTCGTGAATACCGCGTGGACTGAGTTGTTTTCCACGACGATATCGCGCGCGTTCGCCTGCGCTGTGGCAACCTGCGCGGGACTCTGTGCCGGTGCGGCTTCGGCGGGCGCGGCAGGCGCCGGTTGCTGGCTTGATGGCGTCGCTGTCCCGGGCGTCGGCTTTTGGCCGGATGGAGCGGGCTTCGGTTCTGGCGGAGGAGGAAAGAAGTACGAATACCCGTACAGCACCAGAAAAGACAGGAAAACAGCAAGAAGGACGCGTCGTTCCATCGAAGTCGTTTAGCGCGATTTACCTGGAGCGGGAACTTGATCCAGACCCGGTTTGCCGAGCGGATGGCAGCGGGCCAGGCGGCGAAGCGTGAGCGTGAACCCGCGCAGCGCGCCATGCACGTGGATCGCCTCGCGGGCATATTCCGAGCAGGATGGGACGAACCGGCATTCGCCGCCGAGATATGGCGAGAGCAGTAACTGATAGAGCCGGATCAACGCCATGGCCACATGAGCGGCGGGTGTCATTTTCTTGACTGGATCCGAATACGCTTGAGGGCTGATTCGAAGTCCTGCTCGAGCGCAGGTCTGGACGCTTCCAGCAGTGCCGTCTTCGGGATCACGACCAGATCCATCGGACCCGCGTCGCTCCATGTCCGAAACATCTCCCGAATCAGACGTTTAGCTCTATTCCGCACAACCGCGCCACCCAGTTTTCGCGAGGCGACGATGCCGAGCCGGGTCGAAGGACCGGGCCCAGGCGCGGCAACCAGGGTCAGAAAACGGCCATGTGAACGCCGTCCCGCGTCGAAAACCTTCTGAAACTCTCCCCGCCGTCGCAGCCGCCGGGTCGCAGGGAGAGTATGGGACGGCATAAAGAGACTTACGCGACCGGCCTGACGGCCGATCGTTTAGCGGGACGCCGTGACCGCGAGACGCTTGCGACCTTTCGCCCGGCGGCGCTTCAGCACCTGGCGGCCATTCTTTGTCGCCATCCGAACCAGGAAGCCGTGCGTCTTCTTGCGGCGGCGGCGGTTCGGCTGAAATGTACGTTTGCCCTTCATGACTTATGGAATCCCCTGCAGCAGGTCTGAACGGAGCAGAAAAACTAAAATAGTAACGAACCGCAGACGTAAGTGTCAATTGCAAGGGGCGCAGGTGGTGCGGTTTGTGCGGGTAGGACCGCTATGCTACAGTCC
>JBKOZS010000257.1:0-17199 GCA_046726015.1 Acidobacteriota bacterium | reverse complement strand
CGTTTCGGTTGACGTCGCCTACGTCGGCGCGAAGGGTCACGACGGATACGCGGGGCTCAACGTCAATGCGCCGATCACGCTCGGCGGCGGCGATGCCAGCCGTCCGTTCGCGCCCCTTGGACGCATCGTCGACCTCTACTCGTGGGAATCGGTGCTGAAGACCGATTACAAATCGCTGCAGATCGGCCTGAACAAGCCGTTCACGCACGGCCTGCTGTTCAAGGGTGCCTACACCTTGAGCGAGGCGATGAACGAGAACGACAACGACGGCCGTGTGACCCTCAACTGGAATACGCCCAGCGAGATGTATCGCAACTGGGCGCACGCGGGCTTCGATCGCCGCCACAACTTCCAGCTCGGGTTCGCGTACGCGCTGCCGTGGCAGAGCGGCGGCAGCTATAGCGCCAACCCGCTGATGCTGATCGCGCAGGACTGGCAGATCAACGGCGTCTTCGCTGCGTTCAGCGGCACGCCGTTCACGGTGACCGCGAGCGGCACGTCACTGAACACGCCGACCAACACGCAGACGGCGGATCAGGTCAGCGACTTCGACGTCCTCGGCAACATCGGCGCTGCCGGTCCGTGGTTCGACCGGGCGTCGTTCGCCCAGCCGACTGGCGTGCGTTTCGGCAGCACCGGCCGCAACCAGTTCTACGGCCCGGGCGGCTACAACGTCGACTTCTCGGTCTTCCGTTCGTTCCCGATGGGGGGCGCGCGGCGGCTCGAGGCGCGCATGGAAGCCGGCAACATCTTCAATCACCCGGTGTATGGGAACCCGCAGGGCAGCATCACCTCGGCCACCTATGCACAGATCACCGGCATCAACGGATCGTACCCGGAGCGTCAGATCCGCCTCGGGCTGCGGTTCACCTTCTAAACCGGCCGCCGGACCTCCCGGCGATCGGGTAATCTGCAAGGGCGCGGCGTTCATCGCCGCGCCCTTGTTGTTTCATGCGGGCCCTTCCCATCCTCCTGTTCGTCACCACGTTCGGCGCCGCGACTCCGTCCGCGCAAAACGCCGTCCCTCCGCTTCCAACGCTCGCGCTCGAGACGTACCCTCCGGCTGCGCGTGAAGCCATCGTTCGCGCGCATCGCGACGCCGCGGTTCGAGACGGCGATGCGGAGGCCGCGGGGAACCTGGGCCGCGTCCTGCACGCGTGGGAGCAATGGGAGGCCGCACACCAGTCGTACCAGCGTGCGCAGGCGCTCGCCCCGACGACATTCGCGTGGCCCTACCTGGATGCGGTGGTGCTGCAGCGTATGGCGCGTCCCGCTGATGCGGCCGCCCAGCTCGAGAAGGCGCTCGCGGTGTCGGCTGATTACCTGCCGGCACGCGTCAAGCTGGCGGAAGCGCTGCTCGACGCCGGCGACCTCGCCGGCAGCAGGCGGCTGTTCTCCGCGCTCACGGCCCCGGAGTGCGCGCCGTCGACCGAGTTCGGGCTCGGCCGAATCGATGCGGCGGAACGTCGCCACGAAGCGGCCATCACGCACTTCCAGCGAGCGATTGAGCTGTTCCCCGAGTTCGGCGCCGCGCATTACGCGCTGGCGCTGTCCTACCGCGCGCTCGGCAAGCGCGACGAGGCGCGCGCCGCGCTTGCGCAGCATGCGAAATTCGGCGCACGGTGGCCGGGACTGCCCGATCCGGTGCTCGCGACCGTCACTGCCCTGCGGGACGATCCGGGCGCGCTCCTCCAACGCGGGATCAAAGCGGCGGACGCCGGAGACATCGACGCGGCAATTGCCGATCACGAAGCGGCGCTGAAACTCGATCCGTCCCTCGCCCAGGCACACGCGAATCTCGTTTCGCTCTACGGACGGCAGCGCAACTGGGCCCGCGCCGAGGAGCACTACAAAGCTGTGGTCGCGCTGGGCATCAATGCGGCAGATGCGCACTACGACTACGGCGTCCTGCTCGCGATGCAGGAGCGGTGGGACGAGGCAGCCGAGGCGTACCGGCGCGCGCTCGAGGCGAACCCGCTGCACGCGCAGGCGCACAACAACCTCGGCCAGATCCTCGAGCGCTCGCGGAAGATCGACGAGGCAACCGAGGAGTATCGAAAGGCGATCGAGAGCCAGCCAACGCTGCGTATCGCGCGTTTCAACCTGGGACGCATGTTGATAGGGATGGGACGGAATGACGAGGCCGTCACGGAACTGCAGAAGATCATCGAACCGCGCGACGCCGAGGCGCCTAAGTACCTGTTCGCGCTCTCGACGGCTTACGTCCGGTCGGGCCGGGTCAGCGAAGGCGTGAAATGGGCGACAGAGGCTCGGGACCTCGCGCTCCAGCACGGAGACACCGCGCTTGCGGCCGCCATCGATCGCAACCTCGCGAGCATCAAATGAGAGTCCTCTGCGTTGTGTTGTTGACCGTGGCCGTGATTACCGGTGTCGCGTCGGTGTTTCGACCCGCCGTTGTGTCCGCCGCCCATCCGCTCTTCGTCGAATCCGCCGAGGCGACCGGCCTGAAGTTCACCCACGTCAACGGCGCCAGCGGCCAGTACTACATGGCCGAAGTCATGGGCGCCGGCGTCGCGCTGTTCGATTACGACAACGACGGCGACCTCGACGTGTTCCTCGTGCAGGGAGGCCCGCTGGACGGCGCAAAGGGCCCACGCACGTCGGGTCCATCCTCCAGGCTGTTCCGCAACGATCTCTCGCGGGGAAAGGACGGCAAGCCTTCCCTGCGCTTCATCGACGTCACCGAGCAGGCGGGCCTCGCGCTGCGGGCATACGGAATGGGCGCAGCAGTCGGCGATTACGATAACGACGGCGACCTCGATCTATACGTCACCTCGTTCGGGCCAGATTCGCTGTTCCGCAACAACGGCGACGGCACGTTCACTGACGTTACCGCGCAGGCCGGCGTCAGCGATCCGCTCTGGAGCACCAGCGCCGCGTTCTTGGATTACGACCGGGACGGTGACCTCGACCTGTTCGTCGCGAACTATCTCGACTTCAACGTGTCTTCCAACAAGGTCTGCCACGACGCCGTGGGCACGCGCGATTACTGCAGCCCGCGTGCGTATCGCCCGGTGCCGGACAAGCTCTATCGCAACGAGGGCAACGGCCGCTTTACCGATGTCACGGAGGCAACCGGCATCAGCAAGGCGGACGGCGCGGGTCTCGGCGTGACCACCGGCGACTACGACGGCGATGGCTGGCCGGATCTCTACGTGGCCAACGATGCGACGCCCAACCAGCTGTGGATCAACCAGCACGACGCCACGTTCGTTGACGAGGCGCTCCTCTCAGGTTCCGCGCTGAACGCCGCCGGCAATCCCGAAGGCAGCATGGGCATCGCGTCGGCCGACTTCGACCTCGACGGCGACGAGGATCTCTTCGTCACGAACATCATTGGCGAAACGTTCGTGCTCTATGTCAACGATGGCAAGGGAAACTTCGAGGATGGGCGCGTCAAGAGCGGGCTCGCCGCACTCACGGCATCATTCACCGGCTTTGGCACCGACTGGTTCGACTACGACAACGACGGATGGCCGGATCTCTTCGTCGCGAACGGCGCCGTCAACATCATCCCGGCGCAGCGCGGCCAGCCGTTGCCGTTCCGGATGCGCAACCAGCTGTTCCACAATGTCCTGGGGTCAGACCCCAGTGTCCTGGCCCGGACAGCGGGGTCAGACCCCGGTCGTTCCGCTACGTACTTCATCGAGACGAGCGCCGCCGACGCTGGTCCGGCTTTCGAGCGCGCCGAGATCAGCCGCAGCGCGGCATTCGGCGACCTCGACAACGACGGCGACGTCGACATCGTCTTCACCAACAACGGCGGACCTGTGCGTTTGCTACTGAACCAGGACCAGGAGTCCGGCTCCCGCAATCACTGGCTTGGCATCCGCGCGGAAGATGGGCCGAAGAACCGCTTCGGGTACGGCGCGTGGATTGGCGTCGAGCGGAAAGGTCAGCCCATGGTGTGGCGCCGCGTGCGAACCGACGGCAGCTACCTGGCCGCAAGCGACACGCGAGCCCACTTCGGCCTTGGCGCCAGTCCCGACGTGACCGCGATCGTCGTGCAATGGCCCGACGGGACGCGCGAGCGAAAAACCGACATCAAGGCCGACCGCGTCGTCACCATCACGCGGGGCGCGAGCGTGTCCCGGTAACGACTTCTTCCTCCGCGCCCACCCACAGCGTCTTCACAATACGCACGAGGATCGCGCCGCTGACGACGAAGATAGCGGTCAGCAGCAGGGCGTAGCCCATCCGGCCATAGAGATAATTCCCAAGCGCGAAGAGTGACGACCAGATCGCCGTGCATCCCGCCACCCACCCGAGCAGCGCCATCGGGATGTTCTCACCAGTCGCGGCCGGGTCGACGGTCAGGCCCGCCTGCTTGCGGATTGCCGCCCATCCTGGCCCGAATGGCCTGACTTTCCGGTAGAACTCGATCAGCACCGCACGATCCGTCTGTGGCCCGACGTACGCCGTCACGACCCAGCACACCGTCGTGATGATGACCGTGACGATCAGCGCCACGTGCGTGCTGAAGGTCGCCCCGCTCCGCGCGAGCATCAACAGCGCGACGGACGTCAGGAACGAGCTGATCATCGCGACGATCTCGCACCACGCGTTCACGCGCCACCAGAACCATCGCACGAGGTACAGGAGTCCCGTTCCCGCACCGACCTGCAGGATGATGTCGAACGCGTCCTTTGCGGTGTCGAGCAGGTAGACGACCGCGGATGAGCAGATAAACAACAAGATCGTCGTCAACCGCCCGGCCAGCACGTAATGCCGCTCGTCCGCGTCGCGGCGGATGAACCGGCGGTAGAAGTCGTGAACGAGGTACGACGCCCCCCAGTTCAGGTGCGTCAGGATCGTCGACGAGTTCGCCGCCACCAGGCCTCCGACCATCAGGCCGATGAAGCCGGCCGGCAGGAACTTGAGCATGGCCGGATAGGCGATGTCGTGGCCGATCAGCCGCGGATCGAGGTTTGGAAACGCCTTCTGGATGTCGGTCAGCTCCGGATAGACGAGGATCGACGCCAGGGCGACGAGAATCCACGGCCACGGCCGGAGCACGTAGTGCGCGATGTTGAAGAACAGCACCGCCCCGAGCGCATCGCGCTCCGACCGCGACGCGAGCATGCGCTGGGCGATGTAGCTGCCGCCGCCGGGCTCCGCTCCGGGATACCAGACCGCCCACCATTGCACCGCGATGGGCATGATGAAGACGGCCACGGCCAGGTCCCAGTTGTTGGAGAAGTCGGGCAGGACGCTCAGGTAGTTCAGGCCGCCGGGCCCCGGCGTGACCGAGAGCTTGTCGATGAGGGCACGGAGGCCACCCACCTGTGGCGCCATGACGGCAAAGTACGCCGCGGCCGTGACGGCCGTCATCTTCACGAAAAACTGGATCATGTCGATGACGAGCACGCCCCAGAGACCCGAGTGCGCGGCAAAGACGACGTTCAAGGTGCCAACCAGCGCGAGCGTCTGCCACCGCTCGAGACCAAACAGCACCGCCGCAATCTTGCACGCGGCAAGATTGACGGTCGCCATGATCATGCAGTTGAACAGCAGCCCGAGGTACACGGCGCGGAAACCCCGCACCGCCTTGGCAGGGGCGCCCGAGTACCGAATCTCGTAGAACTCGAGATCCGTCATCACGCCCGACCGGCGCCACAGGCGGGCGTAGAAGAACACCGTCGACACGCCCGTCAGTACGAACGCCCACCACACCCAATTGCCGGCGACGCCGTTCCGGCGAACGATGTCGGTGACGAGGTTAGGCGTGTCGCTGCTGAACGTAGTCGCCACCATCGAGAGTCCCGCCAGCCACCACGGTACCGCGCGTCCCGAGGCGAAGAACTCGGACGTGCTCTTGCCGGCGCGCCGGCCGAGGAAGAGCGCCGGCGCGAAGCAGATGACGAGGATGACGATGACGATGATCCAATCGATGATCTGTAATTGCATGAGTGTTAGCGTGCTCTGCCGAGGTTCGAGGTTCGAGGGCCGGCCGGTTGGTTAGCGGATACCGGCTTAACCCGAACGCTCCGACCTCCATCAACCGTTAACCGCCAGCCGACTACACGTCGCAGATTTGAATCGCCTTCTCGAGCTCCTTAATCGGGTCGTGCCCCTGGCTCGGAGAGTACTCGTGCGTCACGAAGCCGGTGAATCCCAGGTCTGCGATCGCCTGCATGACGAAACGGTAGTTCAGCTCCTGCGTGTCGTCGATCTCATGACGACCCGGGTTCCCGCCCGTGTGGAAGTGCGCAATCAGTGGAAAGAAATCCCGGATATTGCGCACGATATCGCCGTCCATGATCTGCGCGTGATAGATATCGAACAGGATCTTCACCCGCGGGGAATCGACGCGCTTGATCACGTCGACGCCCCAGGTGATGTGATCGAAGATGTAATCCTTGTGATTCACCTTGCTGTTCAAGTACTCGAGACAGATCGTCACTTGCTTGTCTTCAGCGTGCGCCTTGACGGCGCTGAGGAACGTGACGCAGTGGTCCGCCCCTTCCTCGTCCGATATTCCCCTCCGCTCGCCCGCCAGCGAGATGATGTTCGGTACGCCGTTGGCCGCCGCCTCGTCGATGGCCGCGTGCATCAGCGGGATTAATTTCGCGTGCTCTTCCTTGTGGCTTGGACCGACCGGGATAGTGCCCCCCGGTCCACCCGGATACATCGACGGCACTAACCCGTACTTCTTCAGAATAGGCCAGTCGGCGGGGCCGATTAGATCGAACCCCTTGATGCCCAGGCGCGCGGCCTCGCGGCAGCTGTCTTCCAGGTTCGCACCGCGTCCGAACACGCCGCGGGTGACTCCCTGTTTGATCCGGCCTTTACGCGCCGGCGCGGCCGGAGACGGCGTTTGATCGGCTGACAGGCCGTGGACGATGAGCGGTGCGGTGACCGCCCCGAGAAACTCCCTGCGACGCATAGTGCGGCCCTCCTGCCGGCGAAGTGTTGCGTGAAGGTTATCTCAAATCGGGAAATCACGAACTCGTGATCGGCAGATCAGATTTGTATGCCCGCCGGGTGCAAAACGCGCAACATCGTGCGAGTGATCCCATAAACACGCGGGCACGCCGATTGCGCAAGGGCCGCGCCGATGCGACACGCGGCTATCACCGGTATCCTCCTGGCGTGTGGTCTTTTCGTGGCGGGCGTGTTCGCCGCAACGCCGACGATCCCTCCGGTTCCGCACCCGCCCCGCAAGCCGGCGGCACGACCGGTCACCCATCCGTCGTCGGTACTCGACAACCACCTGCTCGTGTCGTGGTACGGCAGCCCGTGGACCGGCCGGATGGGCATCCTCGGCCGCCTCAATGGGAAGGCGCTCGCAGACGGATTGAAAGAACAGGCGGCAGCCTACGCGAAGGTGTCCAACAAGAAGGTGCTGCCCGCGTACGAGCTGATTGCGACCGTGGCGCAGCCGCTGCCGGGGCGTGATGGAATGTACCGCCGTCGCGAGAGCCGCGAGGTGATCGACCGGATGCTACGCGATGCGCGCCATGCCGGCGTCAAGCTGATTCTCGACATCCAGACGGGCCGCTCGAACGTCATGGACGAGATCCTCTACCTGCTGCCCTATCTCGAACAGCCGGATGTGTACCTCGCGCTCGACCCCGAGTTCTCGATGGGGACGGACGGCGTACCCGGGCGCCGAATCGGGACGATGCCCGCAAGCGAAGTGAACGACGCGATTGCGGTGCTCGAGTTCCTGATCTCGAGCCGAAACCTGCCGCCCAAGGTCCTCATCGTGCACCAGTTCACCACCGGCATGCTGCCCGACAAGGAGCGCATCCTCTCCAGCCCTCTCCTCGACGTCGTCCTGTCGGTAGACGGGTTCGGTGGGCAGGCGCTGAAGCGCAGCACCTATCGGGCCTGCATGCGACAGGGCATGCTCCCGTATAGCGGCTTCAAGCTGTTCTACATCCAGGACACGAATCTGCTGGAGCCGGCGCAGGTCCTGGCGCTCACACCCTCCCCCTCGCTCGTTATTTACCAGTAGTGCCGCGGCCCCGGCTCGCCGGCGCCTTCTGAATCGTCGCCTTCTTCACGTAATCCAGCTTTGGAAAGTTCTTCGTCAGATACGTGTTCCCCTGCCGCTGAATGAGCCCCTGGTCCGGCAGCTCCTTGTATTCCGCGTTGATCTTGTCGACCGCTTCCATACCTGAGACGACCTCGCCGAACGGCGCGAAACCTTGCCGATCGAGGAATGAGTTGTCCTTGAAATTGATGAACACCTGCGTCGTCCGCGTGTTCGGTGTGGCGGCCTGGGCAAACGTGATCATCCCGCGCTTGTTGCTCTGCGTGACCGGATCGTCCTGGAGGTTCGCGTTCCGCCAGGGGCCCTGGATGGACGGGTCGCCGTTGATGCCGAACTGCACCATGAAGTTAGGCAGGACGCGGAAGAAGCGCGTGTTGTCGAAAAACCCGTTCTTCACGAGGTTGTAGAACCGATCGGCCCCCTTGGGCGCCCAGCTCCGGTGCACCAGGATGACGAAGGGCCCGGCGCTCGTGTCGAACGCGGCGCGGTATTCGGCAGGCGCGACTTCCTTGAGCGCCGCCGGGTTCTTCAGTTTCGTCTTCTGGGCAGGAGTCAGCGTAGTCGTGGTGCCGCGCCCGGCCGATGTGGTCGGCTTGGCCGGCGGGGGCTTTTGGGGTGTAGAAGGCTTGGCCGGCGTTGCCGGCTTCTTCTCCTGCGCGCCAAGCGTTGCCTGACCCCCGAGGGCGACGACGAGGGCAATGATCGCAATCGAACGACTCTCTTTCATGCTTGCCCACTCCTGTGTGCGGTCCCTACGCTAACATGGGGACCTTTGTACCTGGTGCGCCGGCCTCATTCAAATAGGCGTCACGAGACCGCGGTTCGTCGCCTCGTTGTTGCGGACGAGCAGCAGCACTGCCGCCATCGCGATCAGCGGCACCAGGCTGGCGCCGATCAGCAGCGGCTCAAATGAATATCGGTCCGACACCCAGCCGGTTGTATAGGTTGCGATAATTGTTCCGATGCCGGCGCCCGTCCCCGCCATGCCGGCGACCGATCCTACGGATCGAGGCGAATACACATCCGCGGGCAGGTTGAGGATCATCGTCGACAGCGCCGCGTACGAGAACGTCGCGACAGCAAAGCACGCCGCCAGCGCAGGCAGCGACGACACGTAAATCGCCGGGATCAGGAACATCATGCCGAGTGCGCCGAGCACCACCACGAACTTGCGAGCGGCGCCCACGCCCCAGCCGCGCGTAATCAGGTAGCTCGAGACGCCGCCGCCGGCAAAGTTCCCGAGATCCGCGGCCACGAATGGAACCCAGAACGCCAGCAGGCTGTCCTCCACCTTGAAGCCGCGGCTGACGATGAAAATCGCAAACCAGTCGGTGATGAAGAACCATACCGGGTCGGTCAGCATCTTGCCGATGATGATTCCCCACGTCTGCGGCAACGAGAGCAGCGTCGAATAACTCTGGGGCCGGCCGGTCGACGCGTCGCCCTCCGGCGCCACCGCCGAGGCGCGGTTGGCAAGGATGTCTGCACGTTCTTCGGGGGACAGTCGTGGATGTTCTTCGGGCGAGCGATACAGGGATCGAAACAGGGGAATCCACAGGAAGCCGAGCAGCCCGGTCAGGATGAACGCGGGACGCCAGCTGCCGGTCTCCTGGTACACCCACAGCACGATGAACGGCGCAACCGCAGCACCAATGGACGATCCGCTGTCGAACAGTGCGACTGCCCAGCCACTTTCCCGACGCGGGAACCATTCCGCCACGGCCTTGGTCGCACCGGGCCAGTTCGCAGATTCCCCGAGGCCGAGGAGAAAACGGAATGTCGCAAAACTGCGCAGTCCGGTTGCCAGGGACGTCAGCATCGCCGACACGGAATAGAACGCGACGGCAATGGTCAACCCCGCGCGCGTGCCAATTCGATCGAGCCATCGCCCGCTTACGGTCTGGCCGACCGAGTACGCTACGCGAAATGCGATCACGAGCAAGGCGTAGTCGCTGTTCGTCCACTGGAATTCATTCTTGAGGAACGGCGCGAGCACGCTGAGCGTCTGCCTGTCGATGTAGTTGATGACGGTCGACAGGAACAGCAGCGCACCGATGTACCACCGGAGGCGGCGAACAGGGCCGCTCATTCGTCCGCGGACTCGAGCAGCGATGCCGACTGTTCGTCGAGATAAATCGCCACGTCCGGATGGGTGCGGAGAATGGATGCGGGTGTCATCGGATCGATGGGACCTTCGAGCGTGGCGCGTACGGCTTCCGCCTTTCGCGCGTCAGGGACGACACAGACGATGGCGCGGGCGCGCAGGATCTGGCGCACGCTCATCGAGATGGCGGTCTCCGGAACATCCGCGACGCCGGCGAACCAGCCCTCCCCCACCTGCTGCTCTCGGCAGCGTTCGTCCAGTTTGACGACGATGTATGGCGCATCGGTTTCGAAATCCGCTGGCGGATCGTTGAATGCGAGGTGTCCGTTTTCGCCAATGCCGACGAACGCCACGTCAATCGGCGCCTCGTTCAGCGCCTTACCAGTGTCCCGGCAGACGTCGCGGGGATCGCGTTGGCCGTCGAGCAGATGGTGTTTCGAAATGCCCGCCGGGCGAATGAGTCGCTCGAGCAGGTACTTTCGAAAGCTTGCCGGGTGATCGGCCGGAAGCCCCACGTACTCGTCGAGGTGAAACATCTCGACCTTGCTCCAGTCAATGCCCGGCTCGCGGACCAGGCGTTCGAGAAACGCGAACTGCGACGCGCCGGTCGCCGCGATGATGCGCGCACGCCCGCGTGCGGCGATGGCGTCACGAATCCGCTTCGCGGCGTCGGCTGCGGCAGCCTCCGCGAGGGCTGATGAATCTGGATGGACTTTGACAATCATGTTGTTACGTCTGAATCGGTTGAAAACAGATGACGCATGGCTCATGCCGTGAGCCGTTCAGCCATAAATCACCCTGAGCCCTGAGCCTTGAGCCTTGAGCCCTGAGCCAGTTATTGCGGCGTTTCGAACACCGCCCGCTGCGCTCGGAGTTTCTCACGGAGCTTAGAGACGTCGACATCCTGCACCGCGACGCGTCCGTCGATGGCTATCTTCGCTGCGACGCCCGCGGCGTGCCCGATGATCATGTACTGCGGCTCCATGCGCAGCGTCGAATATGCCACGTGTGTCGCGGAGAAACAGACGGGCACCAGCAGGTTCGTGGCCTGCGCACGCTTTGGCAGCATCACGCGGTATGGAATCTGGTACGGGGTGACCCGCACCTGCATGTCTCCCTCGTTCTCGACCGCGGTTCCATCCGGAGTCGGGCGCCGCTGCACGTTGTGCGAGTCGCTATTGTACGAGCCCATGCCGATCGCGTCCGGCTTCGTCAGTTCCTGCTGGATGTCCTTCTGCGACATGACGTACTCGCCAATCATGCGTCGCGCTTCCCGCACGTACAACTGGTAAGGCCAGTGGTCGTGGTCAACGAACTCATCGCGGCACAATCCCCACGTCTTCATCTCGTCGGAGAGTGACTCGGGAACGCGCGCGTCTGTTGCGAGAAAATACAGAAAACCCTGGATGTAATCGACGTGCGCCTGCGCGATCCGCGCGCGCGTCGCATAGGTGCCGTCAGGATACTCGTAATTGCCCCCGATGTAGTCGGTCGAGAACGCGCCATTGTTGTTCGTGTCGGTCTTGCCGTTCTGCACGGCATCCGGTTTCATCACATCGGTCATCTTCAGCGGCCGCTGCAGCGTGGCTTCGAGCGCGGGCAGGTATCGCGCCAGCAGCTCGTACCGTGCGAGGTCGTACGTCGCCGGCTTGGGCCACGCTACGCGATTCTCGGGCGTCTTCGTCATGCAGAGGCGAAAGTTGTACGCCTGCACCCGCTTGTCGGCGGCGCCAACGGGATCCTCCGAGCGCGGCGTGATCTCGGGCAGCAGCTTTCCTGCCTGATCTACTGGCGAGATCGATGCGCGGAACTGGTGCAAAGGCGTTCGCTCGCGCACGCCGGCGAGCGACTCGCCATAGTCCTGGATCCCTTCACGTCCCCAGGTGTAAGACACGCCTGCCTGCGCCATGAGGTCTCCCTCGTAGGTCGCATCGACGAACACCTTCGCCGTGAACGTATCGCCGTTTTCGACCACGATCTGCGCCACGTCGGCGCCTGATTTCCTCACGCCTTCCGTTTCATGCAGCCGGCTGTTCGAGAAGACGCGTACGCCCGACTCCTTGACCAGCTCGTTGAACACCTCCTCGGCCACGTGCGGTTCAAAGTGCCACTCGATTGCCCGCTCGTACTTCTTGCCGACGCGCTCGAAGAATTCGAGCGAGTAGCCCCCGATCACCGCCTTCTCGCCGTGATCCGTCCACCCGAGGCCGCCCGAAACCATGCCGCCAAGATGCGTGTCAGGCGTCACGATCGCCGCGGCCAATCCTTCACGCGCCGCCGCGACCGCCGCGATCACCCCGCCTGCGGTGCCGCCATAGACGACCACGTCGAATGCGTGCTGCTCCGCCGCGCGTAACCGGGCGTCCGACCACCCGAACGGAATGGCGCATAGAAGGAATGCAATGACGATGGATCTATGATTCAGCATGCGAGGTTCCCCCATGACACGTGTGTGCATTGCGCTGGTCGCGGCCGGCGTCACTGTTGCGCTTCAACCGATTGCTCGTGGACAGTCCGCCGCCGCATCGCGACCACTGAGGATTATCGCGTTCGGCGCGCATCCCGACGACGCCGAATTGAAGGCGAGCGGGGTTGCAGCGTTATGGGCGAGTCAGGGTCACAAAGTCAAGTTCGTGGCGATGACCAACGGCGACATCGGCCACTTCGAGCAGGCGGGCGGCCCGCTCGCGAAGCGGCGCAAGGCGGAAGTCGCGGAGTGCGCGAAGATCCTCGGCATTGAAACCCAGGTGATGGACATTCACGATGGCGAGCTCGTCCCTTCGCTCGAGAACCGGCAGAAGATGGCGCGGCTCATTCGCGACTGGCAGGCCGACATCGTGATGGGCCATCGTCCGTACGACTATCATCCGGACCATCGGTACACGGGCGTGCTGATGGACGATTCGGCGGTTGTGGTGGTGGCCCCGTTCTTCGTGCCCGATACGCCGCCAACCCCGCGCAATCCGGTGTTCATGTATTACTCGGACGGGTTCAAGCAGCCGACCCCCTTCGACCCGACCATCGTGGTGCCAATCGATGGCGGCGCGGATAAGAAGTGGCAGTGTGTCTCGGCCATGCCGTCACAGTTCGGCGACGCGGATTCGTGGCAGGGACGCACGCAGCCCGACGTGCCAAAGGGAGATGCGGAGCGGAAAGCGTACCTGCTCGATATAGTGAAACGCCGCAGCGCCGCGGTTGCGGACCAGTACCGCGAACGGCTCGTCGCCCTCTACGGGAGGGAGCGCGCCGACAAGGTGAAGTACGCTGAAGCGTTTCAGCTCGGACAATACGGCCGCCAGGCGTCGGTCGACGAGTTGAAGCAGATGTTTCCGCGCATTCAGTAGGCAGCAATGAGAACGAGATTCTTCCGACTGTCGATCGCGTGCGTGTTGGTTGCTGTCGCGACGCTTGTCGTGTCGGCGCAACAGCCGCCTGCGGTCACCAACCTGCTGCTCGTCACGATGGACGGGATGCGCTGGCAGGAGGTCTTCGGCGGGCTGCAGAAGGAGCTGGTGACGAAAGAGGACGGCGGCGTCGCCGAGGCCGCTGTCGCACGGTTGAAGGAGCGGTTCGACGCGCCGACGGCCGAGCAGCGCCGCGAAAAGCTGATGCCGTTCCTGTGGGGGACCATCGGCAAGCAGGGACAGATCTTTGGTGACGCATCGCGCGGCAGCGTGGCGCGTCTCACCAACGGCCTCCGCTTCTCCTATCCGGGTTACAACGAGATCCTGGCCGGCTTTCCGGATCCGCGGGTCGACAGCAACGACAGGGTCTTCAATCCGAACGTCACCGTGCTCGAGTGGCTGAACAAGCGACCCGGGTTCTCCGGAAAGGTCGCCGCGTTCGCATCGTGGGAACTCCTGCCGTGGATTCTGAATCAGCCGCGAAGCGGGGTGCCGTCGAATGGCGATGGACCACCGATCCGGCAGCCGAAGACCGACCGAGACCGGCTGCTTAACGAAATCTCGGCCGATCTGCCGCCGTACTGGAGCGAATCGCGTTTTGACGCGGTGACCGGCATTGGTGCGCTGGAGTATTTGCGCACGCATCATCCGCGGGTGATGTACGTGATGCTCGGCGAAACCGATGAATGGGCGCACGGCCGCCGCTACGATCTCTACCTGGACGCGGCGCAGCGCAACGATCGGTTCATCCGCACCCTGTGGGAGGCGGCCCAGACCATTCCGCAATACGGGAATCGGACCGCGCTGCTGGTGACGACCGACCATGGCCGCGGCGATACCGGCAGGGACTGGACGGACCATGGCCAGAAAGTGCCGGCGGCCGAGCGCATCTGGATGGCGGGCCTCGGCCCCTCGATTGCGCCGCTCGGCTCACGCGGCAACGTCGAGGACGTGACGCAATCGCAGATTGCCGCGACCGTTGCGGCGCTGCTTGGCGAGGATTACGCGCGTGCGCAGCCGAAGGCCGCACCGCCACTGAATTTCCGGGGGAAGCGATGAAGCCAGCGACGGTGTTCCTGGGGGAGATGACGAATCCGGAGGTGGAAGAGTTTCTCAAGAAGCATCACACGATCATCATTCCCACCGGCGCCACCGAGCAGCATGGCCCGCATGCCCCGCTGCTCACCGACGTGCTGATTCCGCAGGAGATCGCGAGGCGTGCGGCGCCGCGCATCGGCGCGCTGGTTGCGCCGCCCATCAACTATGCGCTGTCGTATCCGCATGTCGGCTTCAAGGGGCTCGTTCACCTCCGGATCCCGACATTCATGTCCATGATCGAGGATTTGTGCGTCGCGTTCGCCAATACCGGGTTCAAGCGCATCATCTTCCTCAACGGGCATTACGACAACACCTACGCGATCGCGTATGCCTGTGCGAATGCCGCGGAGAAGCTTGCCAGGGACGTCAAGGCGTTTCCAATCAATTACTGGGACGCGCTGACGCCGGAGGAGGTCGCGGAGTTCTCAACGCTGAAAACCGGCCTCCACGCCAACCTCGCGGAAACGTCGGCGATCCTCGCGATTAATCCGGACCTGGTGGATATGGACCGCGCCAATGCCGAGTTCCCGCCCTTTCCGGAGTTCACCGTGACGAACACGGGGCCTGTGCACACGGCCTTTTTCTTCACGTCGCCAGGATCTGTGTACTGGGCGACGAAGTCGGGCACATGGGGGGATGCGCGCAAGTCCACGCCGGAGATTGGCGAGCGGTACATCGAGGCCGGCGTGCGCTCGACACTCCTGGTGCTGGACAACATCGAACGCACGTTCACGGCCATGCCCCCGCGGTAATCGACGGTGGCGGCCTTGAAGCTTTTCCGCACGGACACCGGGTGGATCGTCGAACGTGAAGGCCTCCCGTTCCGCCTTCCGCAGGACAAGGCCGTTGGCCTTACAACACGCGACGACCTGCCCGCGTTCCTGGCAAGCACGATGAGCAGCCGTACGCCGGAGGCCGACATTCCCCTCGATCGTCTGCTCCCGCCTCTCGAGCGGCAGGAAGTCTGGGCCGCCGGCGTCACCTATCTGCGCAGCCGCACCGCACGGATGGAGGAAGCCAGGGTCGCCGCCGGCAGCCAGTTCTACGATCTCGTCTACAACGCCGATCGCCCGGAGCTGTTCTTCAAGGCGGCCGCCTGGCGCGTCGTTGCGCCCGGGCAGCGCGTGAGGATCCGTCGAGACGCGACCTGGAACGTTCCTGAACCCGAGCTGGCGCTACTGATTTCACCGGCAGGGAAGATTCTTGGATACACGGCGGGCAACGACATGAGCTCGCGCGATATCGAAGGAGCGAACCCGCTGTACCTGCCGCAGGCGAAGGTCTATGACGGCTCGTGCGCGCTGGGTCCCGCCCTCGTCATCAGTGCTGAGCCGCCGGGACCAACGACCGAGATCCGTCTCGAGATCGTTCGCCGCTCACAATCGGTGTTCTCGGGATCGACGACGCTGGCACAGATGAAACGCGATCTCGCCACGCTCGTGGAGTACCTCTATCGCGAGACGTCATTTCCCGACGGCTGTGTCCTTCTCACAGGCACCGGCATCGTGCCGCCCGACGACTTCACGCTCCAGCGCGGAGATGACGTCGCGATCACGATCACTGGTGCCGGTACGCTTCGGAATGTCGTCGAGTAGGCTCAAGGCTCATGGCTTAGGGCTCATGGAAGCGATGGCGCGAGGCAGCCATCCCTTCAGCCATCCTTGGAATTCCTCAACCTGACGATGACGTGCGGACGTGACCGGGAGCGGAAGCGGACCGGTGTCGAAGCCGCGCGCGGCAAGACCGATCCGAATGCCCCACGGGGTCGGGAACCGCGCAAGGTGCGCGATCACTTCGTCGACGAGCCGCTGCAGCCTGGCGCTCTCGTCGGTACGACCCTCCTTGAAGCTGCGCCGCAGGCTGACCAGCAGCTCCGGGCAGAGCGCCGCAATGCCCGACACGGCGCCGTTCCAGCCGGCCAGGAACCCTCGCAGCAGCATCCGGTCGTCGCCCACCAGGAGGGTCCATTCGTTGCGGCCCGCGGGTGCGGTGAAAATCGCCAGGCGTTCGGACCGGCCGCTGCTGTCCTTGATGCCGACGATGAACTCTTCGTCGTTGAGCAGCGCCAGCGCTGTTTCAGGCGACAGCGCGTTCGTGAAGTCCGGCAGATCGTAGAGTAGACAGGGGCCCGCCAGTGCGCGGCTGACCTGCGCGCAATAGGCCCGAAGATCCTGCTGGTCGTATCGAAAGAACATCGGCATCGGAAGCAACAAGGCACGACAGCCGGCCTCGATCGCGGTCCGCCCGATATCGAGCGCGTGGCGCATCGAAGGAGCACCCACACCTGCGAGCAGAGCACGATCGCCGGGAAGGAGCCGAGCGACATGACGAACGATCGTCTTGCGCTCCGCTGCCTCGAAGTGGGGATATTCGCCGGTCGCTCCACACACGCACACGCCGTCCACTCCAGCGTCGATCGCGAATGCCACAAGGCGTTCCAGCATCGATAGGTCGAGAGTCCCATCCGCGTGAACTGGAGTGGGAATCGCGGCAAACAATCCGTTCAAGACGTTCGCGGCACGCGCGGTCATGGGCACGTATTATGAGGTCAGATCCCGTGAGCGACTCAGAGT
>JBKOZS010000256.1:0-12510 GCA_046726015.1 Acidobacteriota bacterium | reverse complement strand
AAGGTGCCCAACCACTCGCCCGCATGGTGCGTGCCGTCGACGCCTCAGCAATGGTACGGTCCTCGCAAGAGGGCCGGCGACTCCATATCCATGGCAGCTCGAGATGGAACGTCGATGACCGTTACGCGCCCACTCGTCCTCATCGCGGAAGACTTCGAAGACGCGCGCGAGCTGTATCGCGATTACCTGGAGTTCTCGGGATTTGCGGTTGAGGCGGCCGTCAATGGGCGCGAAGCCATTGAAATGGCGGCGCGGCTCCAGCCCGACATCATCCTGATGGACGCGAGCATGCCCGTACTCGACGGCTGGCAGGCGACGCGCGAACTCAAGGCCGATCCTGCGACGCGACACATCCCCGTGATCGCGCTCACGGCGCACGCGTTCGACGATGCGCGGCAGCAGGCGAAGGATGCGGGGTGCGATGGGTTCATCACAAAACCGTGCTTGCCCGACGATCTCGTCGCAAAGCTCCATGAAACGCTCGTGAGCAGCGGCACGTATCGGCCGAACGGCACCCCGAAGCGGAAACCCCGCGTCCGCCAGTAGTTGTTGTAAGCTGTTTCCACTCAATCCATTCGAGTCCGGCTGGGACCGGGAAGGAGACAGACAACGATGAACCCGATCACCGGACTGCTTACGGCGCTCGGCGCGCTGACGGCTGTGTTTGTCGCCGCCTGGACGCGGGCGGTTCAGGCGCTTTCAGGCGAAAAGACGGCAGCCAAGTCCCCGGCGTCTGATGCGCGCATTCCGACGCCGGCGCAGATCGGCGTCGGCGCGCTCACGAACTTCTTCGACACGCTCGGGATTGGGTCATTCGCCACGACCACGGCGCTGTTCCGGTGGTTGAAGTTGGTGCCCGACCGCATCATCCCCGGAACGCTCAACGTCGGGCATACCCTCCCTACGGTTGTCCAGGCTTTTATCTACACCTCCATCATTCCCGTCGACGTTTTGACGCTGTTCTCGATGATCGCCGCGGCGGTGCTCGGCGCCTGGCTGGGTGCGGGAATCGTGGCTGGTTGGTCGAAGCGCAACGTCCAGATCGGGATGGGTTTCGCGTTGCTCGCAGCGGCGACGTTCTTCACGATGAAGCAGCTCAGTCTGTTCCCTCCCGGGGCCGAAGCGATTGGCGTCCGCGGTATCTGGCTCGTGGTGGCGGTCGCCGGAAACTTCATGCTGGGTGCGCTCATGTCGCTGGGCATCGGCCTGTATGCACCCTGCATGATCCTGGTGGGCCTGCTCGGGATGACCGAACGCACGGCGTTTCCAATCATGATGGGATCCTGCGCGTTCCTGATGCCGGTGGGAAGCCTGCGGTTCATCCGCGAAAAGGCATACAGCCTGCGCGCTGCCCTCGGTTTGGCGATTGGGGGCGTTCCGGGAGTACTCGTCGCGGCCTACATCGTCAAGTCTCTGCCTCTTGTAACCGTTCGTTGGCTGGTGATCGTCGTCGTCGTGTACACGGCCATCACGATGCTCTACTCCGCGTTCTCCACTCAGCGATCGACCGCCGGCGCGCCCCTCGAGGCAGAAGCGTGACCACCAGGAGGCCCGACCTTCAGGTCGGGCGCGGCACAAGCCACCCGTGATGCCTCGGACAGTCGCTGCCCTCATTTTGCTCGCGCTGGCGCAAGCTCCCGCTCCCCGATGGACGCCGCAGACGAGCGGGGTCACCGCGCGCCTGCGTGGAGTGAGCGCGGTGAGCGATCGCGTTGCGTGGGCGAGCGGCGCCAACGGGACGATCCTCCGCACTGCTGACGGCGGGCGCACGTGGGCGCGCCAGTCGATCCCCGGCTCTGAGAAACTCGATTTCCGCGACATCGACGCGGTGAGCGAAACGATCGCTTTCGTGCTCAGCATCGGCCCCGGCGACGCGTCGCGCATTTACAAGACCGCTGACGGCGGGCAGCACTGGACGCTGCAGTTCACCAATGACGATCCGAAGGCGTTCTACGACGCGATGGCGTTCTGGGACGAGAACCGCGGGATCGCGGTGAGCGATTCTGTCGACGGCCGTTTCGTCATCCTCACGACGCACAGCGGCGGCCGCGTCTGGACGCGCGTTCCAGCGGCAGCGCTGCCGCCCGCGCTCCCGAACGAAGGCGCATTCGCGGCAAGCGGCACCAACGTGGCCGTCCTTCCGCCGAATCACGTCTGGATCGGCGCGAGTGCGCCGACGAAAGCGCGAGTGCTGCGATCGACAGACGGCGGGGATACCTGGACGATCGCCGAAACGCCACTGGCCACGTCGGAGTCCGCCGGGATCTTCTCAATCGCGTTCCGCGATCCGAAGCACGGGATCGTCGTCGGCGGCGATTACAGGAAAGAGGCAGAAGCCGTGAACAACGCGGCGGTGACGTCGGACGGCGGCGTCACGTGGACCGCCGTCAGCGGGCTTGGCGGATTTCGATCGGCGGTCGCGCGCGTGCCTGGCGCGGCATGGCTGGCCGTCGGCCCGGCGGGCGCCGACATCTCGCGGGACGAAGGGGGGACGTGGAGCGCCGTCGAAGGACGCGGGTACCACGCATTCTCGCTCGCGCACCGCGGCAATACCGGGTGGGCTGTAGGCGAATCCGGTGGCATCGCGAAGCTGACAGGATGGTAGGCGCTATCTGATCCGGATCGCGAGCATATGGTGTTCCGTGACGGTTCCGGCGCTGGCCGCGAGTTCGATGACGTAGTCGCCGTGGGGCAGCCCGGACAGCGACATGTCCACGATCGCCTGGTTGCGTTCGTGCGTCAGCGGCAATTCGTTCAACAGCACCCTGCCCGTTCGATCGAGCAGCCGCGACTCGCGGCGATCCACCGAACCCAACTCGGGCCACTCGATTCGCAGGCGCTCGTTGCGGGCAAACTCGAACGCCGCCACGGGCCTCGTGGCAATCCGCGAGGCCGACCGGTACGCGATCGGCTCACCGACGAGCGTGCCTGACGGCGGATACAGCTTCACCCAATCGTCCGCGGGAGCCTCGCCGTTGGCGCGCAGGCTCACTGACACGTGCGACGGGGACGCGCCACTCGCGACCGGAACGCGCACCGTCGTGGCGTAAGTGCCCGGCTCGATCCGCCCCTTTCCCGACGCCAGGCGTCCGTTCTGCGAGGACACGACCACTTCGACGTCAGCGCCCTCTTTCCAGCGTCCGGCCTGGATTGACGATGCGGAGAGTTCTGCGACGACGGTGAGATCGTTGCCGTTGCGAGCGCAGTAGGTCGCGAAGGGACGCGATGCGCGCTCGAGGACCGCCAGCGCGGCTTCGCGCGGCGTCTGCGCTCGGGCCGTGGGAACGATGCCGGCGCCGACTGGGAGTGCCGAGACGAGGACCAGAACTCCGACTACCCTAGGCATCGTGACTCGGGACTCGGGACTTCCGCCTTTGCCGCAAGCAGCTACGGCGGACAAGCGGGACTCCCGACTCGGGACTCGGGACTCGGGACTCGGGACTCGGGACTCGGGACTCGCGACTCGGGACTCGGGACTCGGGACTCGGGACTCGCGACTCGGGACTACTTCCCGCCACCTTTCGACAGTGACCGGTAATATTGCTCGACCAGCTTGCGATACTGCTCCGGCACATCGTCACTGCCCGACAGGAACACCTGGTTCGCGTTCGAGTCGAGGCGGCGCCGCAGCATGTACTCGAACCGCTTGACGTTCGAGGTGACCGCGCCGGCGAGCTTCGCGAGCGCCTCGGGATTCTGATACGCGCTGTCGCTATCGAGCTGGCGCAGGCCGCGCAGGATCTCGTCGAGATCCTTCGCATCCATCTTCTGCTCCTTCAACAGCCGCCGCAGCTGCTCGGCGTCGGCCGTGCGCTGACGCACTTCACCGCGGAACTGCCGGATGTCTTCACCCGAGAACCGGCCGCCACCGGGGCGGCTGTCGCCCAGCGCCCCTGCATCCGGCCGGAACTGGCCGCCGCGGGTATCGCCGTCGCCATTTCGTCCGCCTTGCGTGGGCTCGCCGGTGTTCATGCCGCCGTTGCCCCCCTGTTGCCCCTGCTGCGCCTGGCCCTGCTGCCCTTGCTGGCCGCCCTGTCCCTGCTGGCCCTGGCCCTGCTGGCCGTTCTGACCTTGCTGCGCCTGCTGGCCTTGCTGCCCCTGGCGGCCGTTCTGTCCCTGCTGTCCTTGCTGGCCGCCCTGACCCTGCTGACCCTGTTGATCGCCTTGCTGGCCCTCGCGGCCCGGCTGACCCTGCTGCCCGTTCTGCCCCTGGCGGCCCTGTTGACCGCGCATCCGCTCGTCGAGCGACTCCATGCCGCGCGCGAGCTGACGAGCCTTGTCGAGCGCCTGCGTGCTCGCGTCGGCCTTCGACTTGCCAACGGCAGCCGCCGCTTCGCCAACCTTCTGGCGCAGGTCGTCGAGGTTCGACTGGATGTCGCGTTCGAATGACGAGACGTCCGACGTCTGGCCACCGGCCCGCAGCATCTGGTCGGAGTACCTGATCTTGTCCTCGATGCGCTTGTCGCGAATGCCATTGGCCGCTTCGGTCAGCTTACGTGAGGCCTCCCGCTCGTCCTTGAACATCGCGCCGGCGGAGCGATCGAGCTGCTTCTCGAGTTGATCGACCTTGCCGGCCAGCGCCTGCTTGCGTTCGCTGAGCTGCTGGACCTTGTCACCGCGCCCGTTGCCTGCGGCGTCGAGATTGTTGACGTCCTTCTGAATCTCCTGCTGCTCGCGGGCCAGTGCCTCCGCCTGCTTCACGGCCTCTCCGAGGTCGCGGCCGGTGCGCCCGGCCTGCGCTTGCTGTAGCTGGCGCTCTGCCTCGCGAAGCTGCTCGGTCGCGTTTGCCGCTTGCGCCGCGGCATTCGGATCACCGCTGGCGGCGGCCTGCCGCATCGCGTCAGCTGCCTGCTGCAGCCGCCGTGCTGCGGCCGCCGCTTCGGGACGGTTTTCTTCCCGCGCGAGCTTCTCGAGCTGCCGCGCGGCTTCTTCCGCTTGATCCGCAAGCGCGCGCTGCGTGTCGCCGCCGCCGCTGCCCTGTCCAGACGCGCCGCGCCGCCGCTGCCGTTCCGCTTCCTGCTCCTGGCGCCGCGCGAGCTCCTTCAACTTCTCCGCGAGCTCGTCGATCTTCTGATCCGCCTGCTGCTGCGAGGCACGCTGGGCGGTCTCGTACTGGTTCGCCATGCGATCCACTTCGAGCTCGAACAAGTCGGCCAGCTCCTCGGCCATCCGATCCTGCCCGCCACCACCACCGCCTTGCTGATTGCGGCTGGCGCTCACCTGCAACTCGTATTCTTCTTCGGCCTTCTGGAGGAACTCGAGCGCATGCTGCTCGGGCGCGAGCGCCGCATCCGGGCTGGCGTTCTGCAGCTTGCCCTCGGCCGCCTGCATTTCCGGCACGCTCTGCTTCAGGTAATCAGTAATCTTCCTGAAGCGTTCGGCCTGGTCCCCAACGCGCTGGCCAAAATTCATCAGCAGCTCGGTGACCTGCTCGCGCAAGCGCTTCTGCATCAACGCGACCACCACGCTGCTTTCGCGCAGGCGCTGCGTGGTCATCGTCTTTCGATCGCGCTGGATGTTGAAGGTGGCCGCGATGATCTGCCGCTGTTGCTGCGAGAGCTGGCCCACCTGGTTGCCGCTCTGTCCGCCACCCGCCTGCGAGTCCGCCTTGCGGAAATCTTTCTGCAGCGGCCGCACGCGAATGAAATACAGGTCGCTCGTGCCCCTCTGGCGGCCTCCGACCGTGTTGTTGTCGAACGCGCGCGCGTAATACGACACCGAGTCCCCCGGCTTCACGTCGAGCTCTTCGAGGTACACCGTGTGCCCGGCCGACACGTCGGTCATCCGCTTCGCGCTGTCGAACAGCTTCACTGTCTTCTCGGCTCCGCCGTTGATGCTGTAGACGAGATCCAGCGAACCAACGCCGTAATCATCCTCGGCCTTCGCCTCGAGGAAGACCTCCTCGATTGGCGACGCCGATGTGTCGCGTCCGGGTTTCGAGAAGGAGACCGAGGGAGGCTGATCGGCAAGGACGTCGATCGAATACTTCGGCGATGCCTCGACCCTGGGCCCATGCGGCGCCTGGAGCTCGACGCGATAGAAGCCGTCGTGATCGGCGGTGAACTTTGCCAGCAGCGATCCGTCGCCCGCCACGGTCAACGGCACCGAGGCCTTGTCGTCGATCAGGATCGCGCCGCCATCAGCCGCCATCGTCGGCACCGCCCGAACGTGAATCTCCGTGCCGCGAATAACGGCGATGTCGCCGCCATCGTCGATCTTCCGCGGCTCGAGCCCCGTGTATGCGGGGAAGTGGTATTCGAGCTCGAGCCGCTGCACGTACGGCATGTCGGCCACGTTCAGCGAGAACACCGGCGAGCGGACGCCCACCGCCTCGACGAAGTACTCAATTGGCGCGTTCACGTCGAACAGCGTCCCCTCGTAGAGGTCGTTTTCGCCGCGGATCAGCGGCAGCCGCTCGAACGCGGCCGTCTTCGACTTCCTGATCATGAGCGATGCCTGATCGGCCTGGAACCCGAGCAGGTGCGCCGTGATCCCGAGGTCGGCGCCGCGCGGCACCGTGGCATTGCCCGGCTTCACCTCGATACGGTACGGCGCGGCTGCCTCGACATTGCGTGAGAGGACGAGCAGCGCCGACAGCGCGTGACGCATGTAAGCGGGGCCCAGCATGAACACGGCGCACGCCACGAGCAGCGCTGCGCCGAGCGCGCTCGAATAGCGGCGCAGCGGCATTCGCTCGAGTTGGCGTCCTTCCTCGACCTTGTGGCACCGTTCAATCGCAGTTTCGATCAGCCGTCGCACCAGCGCGGGAGACTGCTGCGAGAGGCCCGTGCGTTCCGCCTCGATCGCGCTGATGATGGCTGCCTCGAGCGAAGGCTCGTGCTCCTCGAGATACATCGCCACCTGTTCGTCGGACACGCGGCGCAGGAGCGGACGAACGAGCAGGAGATACGCCAGCAACGCGAAGACGGCGGCAATGGCAATGCGCGCGAAGAGGATCGACTCGGGCGTGAAGCGCATCCACTGGAGGCCCCACGCGGCGAGCACCAGCGCCGCTCCTCCGCACGCGGCGGTCAACGCCGCGCCGCGGACCAAGAGCTTCGTGCGCCACCGGCGCCGAATGTCATGGATGATCGACAGGAGTTGCTCGTTCATAGGGCCTCACCGCACCGGTGTCAGAGAGTCAACATGCCGGGTCTAATAGACCCCCGGCCTACCTGTTCGCGCCTCGCACATCGCGGCTCGCGCGCCTCGCACATCGCGCATCGCGCATCGCCCATCGCCCATCGCGCCTCGATGCCTCTAGCTTACGCCGGTCAGCCGGTTCGAGAGCAGCGTTTCCGCTGCCAGGAGAAGCCCTCCCGCGACCAGCAGGTACCACCATAACCGCTGTGCCTGCGCCTGCGCTTCATCCGTCGGCCTTGGCTCGCCAAAGGTGTTGGGACCAGTGGCGGGACGACCGAGAACGGCGGCAATCAGCTCGCGCGGGTCCATGGGCGTGAGATCCGACTCGGTCAAATCGACGTTGCTCGCCAGCACGGTCGCGCTGTCCGCGCCGGCTCCTGGCGTCCGTATTTCATAGAAGCCCTGCTCGCCGAGCTCGATTGCGCCGTCCTCAGCCCCGAGTGTCAGGCGCGCGCCGGATGGGGCCAGCGCGATCGTCGTGCCGCGTGACGCCGCGGCCGCGTGCACCGCCCGGGGCGCCGGCACGACCTGGCCGACCGTCTGCGACGACGGTGGTTCCGAGTAATCGGACAGGTAGCGGATCATCGTGTGGACGAACGGCAGGAACACCGGCTTCAGCGGCATGTCGTTCCAGCCGAGATCGATCGTCGAGGTCCACAGCAAGACGCGTCCTTCCGCGGACTTCCGTTCCATCAGCGCTGGCGCGCCATCGTCGTAGCGGGCAAGCACGGATGCGACTGGCTTGTCGATCGCGCGGTAGCTGTAGAACCGCGCGGCCGCGAAGTCGCCG
This sequence comes from Acidobacteriota bacterium, assembly GCA_046726015.1. Lineage (GTDB taxonomy): Bacteria > Acidobacteriota > Vicinamibacteria > Vicinamibacterales > 2-12-FULL-66-21 > QHWT01. Next base: position 4,577 of record JBKOZS010000256.1, on the reverse strand, counting down.
CTGCGCGGCGCGCGGAACAACTCGAAGACGCGATGGCTGTATTCGAGCACGCCGAGACGCGACGGCGTGCCGCTCGTGCGATCGACGATCGTGCCAGGGACGCCTGGCAACACGTCGCTGCGCGCGGCCGGCCACGAGGCATGCGGACCGGAGGAAAACAGGAGGCCGCCACCGGCGGTGACGAAACGCGCGAGCCGATCGGCCAGGCCGTCACCGACTGGCACGTCGTTGAGGATCAGGACTTGTGAGGTGCGAAGGTCGTTGTCTGAAAGCGTGTCGCCGGTACGCTCGGCCAGCGCCACCCGCGGCGCGTCGCCGATCGAGAGCGCGCGCAACAGGTACAGGCTTTCCCGTTCGGCGCCGGAGCGGTTCACGACAATCGTGCGCACCGGCTCGCCCGGCGAGACGACGAAATGGAAGACGTTGTCGCGCGCCAGCCCGTCGGCTGGCAGGCGCACCGTGGCGCGCATGTTCCGCGACGCAATCGTAAACGCCGCGAAGGTCACGCTCGCCGTGCCGTTCGGATCAATTGAGAGCGGCAACGCCTGGATCTGCTGGCCATTGAGATCGAGCGACACGGTGACGCGCGCGGCGGACGCGCTGTGATTGGTGACGCCCGCTGTGACCGCCACACGATCCTGGTTCTCGAATCGAGTGCGTTGCAGCGAAACCGGCGTGACCGCGAGGTTGGCGGATGTCGCGTCGCCGACCGGCACGGGAGTCACCACCGTCTTCTCGGGCAACCGTACGTCGTCGCGACCCGGCGTCTGCTCCCAGCCCCGCCGTTGGAAATCGCTGATCAGAATTACTTCGCGGCGAGGCAGCGGCGACTCGCTCAGGAGGCTGCCCGCCAGCTTCAACGCGGGCGCAAATCGCGTGGCCCCGGGACCTGCGGCGGCCGCCGCGAGCGCCGACGTGAGCCGGCCGCGATCGGAGGTCGATCGCACCGCGACCTCGGCGCCCGACGAGAACAGCACCAACGATGCGCGATCGCCGGCCGACAGTCCGTTGATCGCGTCGCGGGCGGCTTCCTGCGCGCGGGCCCAGCGTCCGCCGTACTCCATGCTGTACGAGTTATCGACGAGGATGATCACCTCGCGCGCCCCTTGCTGGGCGGCGGCGGCAAGCGAATCACGCCGGAAGAACGGCCGCGCGAATGCCGCGACGATCAAGGCCAGCGCGGCCAGCCGGAGCATCAGCAGCGCCCAGTGACGAATTCGGCGGCGCCGGACGGACTGATAAGGAATGCGCCGCAGGAACATCAACGAGGGGAATTCGACGACCCGCTTCTTCTCGCGCTGAATCAAATGAATCAGCACGGGAATCGCCAGTGCGGCCAGCGCGCCGAGGATGAGGGGAGCTATGAAACCCATCTACCTGACCCGTGACATCCGCTCGCGCATCGAGAGGTAGTTGAAGAGCGCATGATCGAGCGGCGCCGCGGTATTCAGCATCGCGTAGTCGATCCGCAGTTCGGAGAACTTCGAGGTGAGCGCGTCGACGTGGGCGCGCACCAGCTCACGGTACTTCTCCTTCAGCGCCTCCGGCACGATGGGAATCTGTTCGCCGCTCTCGAGGTCCTCGAAGGCCGACGCATCGTCGTACGGGAACTCGATCTCGGCGGGATCGAGCACGTGAAAGACGATCAGGTCATGGCCGCGGAAGCGCAGCAGCGATACCGAGTCGAAAACGACCTCGGGATCCTCGTAGAGATCCGAGATCAGCACGAGCACCCCGCGTCTGCCAAAGTGCTCGGCGAGCTTGTGCAGCGGCGCACGGAGCTGGCCTGCCTTCGACGGTTGCGTGCGATCCAGCACGTGCAGCACGGTCTCCATGTGCTTGGCGGACGGCGGCACGAGCTCGACGATCGCCTCGTCGAACGTCACCAGGCCGACGCGGTCGCGCTGGCGGTGGACCATGTATGTGAGGCAACCGGCCAGGATCTTTGCGTACTCCAACTTCGTGATGCCGACGCTCCCGAAGCCCATCGACTTCGACACGTCGAGCAGCACTGCAAAATTCGAGTTCGAGTCCGCCTCGTACTCCTTCACGTAGAATCGATCGGTGCGCGCGAACAGCTTCCAGTCCACGCGGCGGATGTCATCGCCCGGCGTGTAACCGCGATGCTCCGCGAAATCCACGGACGCGCCGAAGTACGGCGATCGGTGCATGCCGTTGATGAAGCCGTCGACCACCGAGCGCGCCACGAGCTCGAGGTTCCCGATGCGTGCGAGCACGACGGGATCGACGAACCGCGCCCCGGGGATAGCGCCGGATTGAAGACTGTTACGCATGGTTAAATGCGGGTTTGACACCCGGATGCGATCGCTGAGCCGTAAGCCAATTTACCCTGAGCCACCGTGAGCCCTGAGCCATGAGCCCTGAGCGGGTTACATCCCGGATCGAGGCATTGGCACCGACTCGAGCAACTTGTCGACGAGCGCGTCGCTCGTGACCCCCTCGGACTGCGCGTGGAAATTCGTCAGCACCCGGTGCCGCAGAACGGGATGCGCCAGGGCGCGGATGTCGTCGAAGCTCACGTGATAGCGACCGCTCGTCAGCGCGCGCGCCTTGCCGCCGAGCACGAGGTACTGCGCGGCGCGGACGCTGGCGCCGAAGGCTGCCCACTTGCGGATCGCGTCGGGCGCCGTGCTTGACTTCGGCCGGCTCGCCCGCACGATCTCGAGCGCGTAGCGAATGACCGGCTCCGCCGCCGGCACGCGGCGCACCAGCCGCTGAAAGGCAACGAGATCGTGCCCGGTCACCGGACGATCGAACACGACGTCCTGCAGCGAGGTGGTCGATCGCACGACCTCGTACTCCTCGTCCACCGGCGGATGGTCGATGACGATGTGGAACATGAAGCGATCGAGTTGCGCCTCGGGCAGCGGATACGTGCCTTCGAGCTCGATGGGGTTCTGTGTCGCGAACACGTAGAACGGCTCGTCGAGCTGATACGTGCGCCCCTGGATCGTGACGCGGTGCTCCTGCATCGCTTCGAGCAGCGCGGACTGCGTCTTCGGCGGCGTGCGGTTGATTTCGTCCGCGAGCACGATGTTGGCGAAGATAGGACCCGGTGCAAACACCATCTGGCGCCGCCCGGTGGTCGTGTCTTCCTGGATGATGTCGGTACCAGTGATGTCCGACGGCATCAGGTCCGGCGTGAACTGGATGCGCGCGAACTTCAACTCGACCACCCGCGCCAGCGTGTGGACGAGCAAGGTTTTCGCGAGCCCGGGCACGCCGACGATGAGACTGTTCCCTCCGACGAATAGCGTCAACAGGACCTGCGACACCACGTCTTCCTGACCGACGATGGCCTTCCGCAGCTCGGAAATGATCTTTTCGCGCCCGCTCTTCATGCGGTCCGCCAGCGCCACGTCGTCGGGGGAGTCGAGGTCAATAGTGACGGTCGGATTCAAAGCTGCCTCCATGCCTCGTCAGTGTGTCATGCCATAAATGACGAAGTTCACGCCGAACTTGTACGCTTCGTTGTCCAGATCGACCGGGGCGTACCCGGTGCCGGACCACTCCCAGTATTCGCTGATGTCGTTGTTCACGTTCGCAATGGCAACGAGGCGCTTCTTCGGATCGTTGTTCTCGAAAATGCCCCAGTAGGACGGGGGCAGGCCGCCGTACGGCGGCACGAGCGACATCGGATCGTTGATCTCGAAGAACGAGTGAAAGATTGGATGGGTGCCATCGAGCTGCACCCAGTGCCAGTTCGGCAGCACGCGCCGCATCTGCTCCTGCAGGTTCTCCCAGTCGTAACCGCGGAAGTCGTCAAAGATCACGAACCCGCCCTTCTGGAGGTAGGCGCGAAACGACTCAGCCTGGCGGTCAGTCAGCGTCCAGAAGCCAGGCTCCGCCATGTAGGCGACCGGATAGTTGAACAGCTCCGGATCGTCGAGATCGAGGATGTTCGAACCGTTCGTGCGCGGCTTGAGTAGCGTAATCTCCTCCATGATCTTCATGAAGTGCATCTCGCCGTCCGGGTAGTCGTGCGACCACGGCGGGCCGCCGCCGCGCCGGGCGCCGAAACCAAAGCCCCCCATGTCGTAGCGCAGGCGAATGAACACGAACCGGCCGTCGTATGGCGTATTCCCTTCGACCTCGGTGCCAATTGGATCACGCCGCGGGCTGAGGCCGCCGCCGCGGAACGGCTGGGCGTCCTGCGCGGCCAATCGCGCGGCGCTCGCACCGGCACCGGCAATGAGCACAGCGATCACAATCACGATCACCGATCTCATTTCCCCCCCTCGGCCTCGCGAATCTGCCGGCTCTTGAGCGCCAGTTCCGTCGCGAGCTTCTCGAGCTCCGCGGTGTACTTCTCGGGATCCATACCGCTCTTCAGAAGCTTCAGCGATTCGATGCGGCGCTCGAGCGCCTGGCGCTCGGCGTAAAGCGCGCGCACCTTCTCGTTCGCCGGCGCGGCCTGCTGGCGGGACGAGCCCAGGCTCAACACGGCGGCCGACTGCCCGTCTTTCGCCTGCGGCCCCGGCTCCATGCTGCCCTCACGATCGCCATTGTCGTCCAGGAGCGCGTGCTCGGTCTGCATCAGCCCTTCGCGCTTATAC
>JBKOZS010000255.1:0-6738 GCA_046726015.1 Acidobacteriota bacterium | reverse complement strand
CACGATCCATACGGCGAACCCAGGCGTCTTGGAAAGCGCATCAACCAGGTCCACGTCAAGAACGGCCAGAAGCTGATGCGCGATACCGACATCCTCGACTGGCCGCGGCTCGCGCAGGAGTATTACGACATCGGATACCGTGGATGGTACGTGCTCGAGACTGACGCGCCGTCGAAGGACCTGATTGCCGACACGCGCGCGAACATCGAGTACGTGCGCCAGACGTTCAAGATGCCGCCGGCGTAAGGACCCACGCAAGGAGACACATGACTATGAAGAAGACGCGACAGCGCCGGATCACGCGGCGGCAGTTCATGGGCCAGGCGCTCGCCGGCGCCGGCGTGCTTGCGGACGCGCCGGCAATCTTGCGAGGCCAGAATCTCAATAACAAATTGAACATCGCGATGATTGGCGCCGGCGGCCGCGGCCGCGCGAATCTCAACGGCGTCAAGTCCGAGAACATCGTCGTCCTCTGCGACGTCGACCGCACGGCGCTCAACAAGACCGGCGAGCAGTACCCCAGGGCAAAGACGTATGCCGACTTCCGCAAGGTATTCGATCACCACAAGGATTTCGACGCCGTCGTCGTGAGCACGTGCGAGCACACGCACGCGTTCGCGACGATGCTGGCGCTGAAGCATGGAAAGCACGTCTACTGCGAGAAGCCGCTGACCTACAACATCTGGGAAGCGCGCCTGATTCGCGACACGGCATCGAAGCTGAAGCTCGCGACGCAGATGGGCAACCAGGGGCACGCGTCCGACAATCATCGCCGCGTCAGGGAACTGATACAGGCCGGGGTGATTGGCCCCGTTCGCGAAGTGCACGTCTGGGTGAATCGCGCGTGGGGCATTCAAAGTGAGGAAGCGGCGAAGCGGAACAAGGACATCGTCATCGTGTCGGACCGTCCGAAGGAAGTCGAACCGGTTCCGCCGGGACTGGAGTGGGATCTGTGGCTCGGGCCGGCGCCCAAGCGGCCGTTCAATTCAGTCTATGTGCCGGGGCCCAAGTGGTATCGATGGTGGGACTTTGGCAACGGCACGATGAGCGATCTCGGGAGTCACAGGAACGACCTCGCGTTCTATGCGCTCGACATCCGGACGCCGCTGACGGTCGAAGCCTTCGCCGATGGGCCCGCGCACCCGGAGATTGCGCCGGCGACCATGCGTGTGGTGTACGAGTATGCGGCGCGTGGCGACATGCCGCCGCTGACGCTCACGTGGCACCAGGGCGAGAGCCGGCCGCAGATTTGGACCGACGGCGGCATTCCGCAGTGGCCCGACGCGCAACTGTTCATTGGCGACAAGGGGATGATCATATCGAGCGGCAACAAGCACCAGCTGCTGCCGGAGAAGGATTTCGTCGACTTCGTTCCGCCGCCGCAGACGATTCCGAACTCCCCCGGGCACTACATCGAATGGATCGAGGCCTGCAAAGGCGGGAAACCCTCGGAGGCGAATTTCAATTATGCGGGGTGGACCACCGAGGCGAATCACCTCGGGAACGTGGCGTATCGCACGGGAAAAAAGCTCGAATGGGATGCGACGCGCATGAAAGCCACCAACGCGCCCGAAGCCGACCGCTTCATTCGCCGCGAGTATCGCAAAGGATGGCGCGACATCCTGCGTGGGTGATGTCAATGCTAAATGCTGAATGCTAAATGCCTAGCTAGGGAACTACAAGAAACTTGGCATTCGGCATTTGGCATTCGGCATTGACACACTCGCGTTGCAGGCTGGCTCGTTTCAGCAGCCTGCTACACGTACTTCTCGAGCCATTCCCACGCCTCTGCCTGCATCTCGAGGTTGAACTCGTGCGGGGCGTCGAACAGCCGGCATCGTTGCCGATCCGGCGCGCCCGCCTTCTTGTAACAGCGGGCGATCTTGTCGAACGCCGCTTTCACTCCATCGAGTGCGAACAGCGTGTCCTGCGACCCGTTGATCACCATCAGGGCGCGCGGGGCGATGAGCGCGGAGAGATCCGGAAAATCGAGATAGCGGTAGAGCCCGTTGATGTGGAACGAGAGGCCGATGGTGTGGATCACGTGCTGTTTGAGTTGCGATGCCATCGACGTCATCCAGCCCACGTCCACCGCCGCCTTGATTCGGGGATCGAGCGCAGCCAGCAAATAGCTCCGATAGCCGCCCACGGACAGTCCGACACAGCCAAGCCGGGTGCGATCGACCTCCTTCCGCGACGCCAGGTAATCGAGCGTCCGCAGGTCGTCCCACAGGATCACGCCGGGCCACGTGATCCCCGCTGTGAACAGGCTGCGCCCGATGAGCGACTCACCGTCCGACGCGCGCTGGTTGAACGCGCGAATGTCCTGCTCGGTCATCGTGAGCGGCCGGTCCCGGTACGCGGGCGGATCGTCGTCCAGGATCATGCGCCGCTCGCCCCAATAGAACATGTCGGTCGCGATGACGACGTAGCCGCGACGGGCGAGTTCGGCGGCAATGCTCTTGCCGCCATACGCACGCTGCTTGAAGGCGGTCAGCCATGCATGCTCTTTGTCGTTCTCGACGAGCTTTTCCTTGCCCCAGAGATACACGCCGTCGTGACTGTGAAGCGCCACGATACCGGGCGCCGGCAGACGAACGTTCTTCGGAATCAGCACGTACGCAGGCACGCGCAGGTCCGGAGTGGCCTGAAACGTGATGGACTCCTCGACGTAATCCCCTCTGTCGGTGGTTCGTACGACATATGGGCGCGGCGGGGCCGGCGGTGGCGCGTAGAGGAGTTGCGCGAGCACCCTGGCCCGCGCCGTGGGTTGCCACGCCTGCAGATTTTTGAACTTCGGCTGAAGAAACGAGAGTTCGAGTTTTGAACGATCTGCCTGCCCTTGCACGAACGGATAGAGATTGCCGATGTGCGAGCCGGTGACCGGCACACTCGCCTGCGCGTCGTGAGCCCACGCGGCGTCATGCGCAGTGCTGGTCGCTGCAGCGAGCAATCCTCCGGAGATTACTTTCTCCCAGAACTCTCGTCGCGATATCGGCATGTGAATCTATTGCCGAACGGAAAAGGCAATGATGTTCGACCCGGCAGCGACGGCGATGATCTGTTTGCCATCGAATGCATAGGTCATCGGCGACGCCTTCCACATCTGGTTCGTCTGGAACGACCACAGCACCTTGCCGGTTGCAGCGTCCGCTGCCATCAGCGCGCCATCGTCCGACCCGAAGATCACCAGTCCACTTGCCGTGCTCAGCGTGCCGCCCCACGACTGTGCCGGGCCGGGCTGTGGCAGCGACCAGGCAATGTCGCCCGTCTGGATATCGATCGCCTTCAGGATTCGCTCCGGCTTTGGGTCGTCGGCGGTCTTCTGCGATCCACCCAGGTACGACTTGCCAGACTCCCAGTCGCCTTGATCCCTCTTCGTATAGATGCTGCATTTCTCGAACGTCTGCACGTAGTAGAGGCCTGCCGCCGGGTTGAACGATGGCGAGAACCAGTTTGTCGCCCCGTCCTGCGACGGACACACTTTCGTGCCCTGCGGTGTCGGGTCCTGGTTGGGAAGCTTGACCGGGCGGCCGTCGGGTCCAATCCCGCTTGCCCACGTCAGGTTCTTGACGAATGGTTTCGCGAGGAGCAGCGTGCCGTCGCGACGATCGAAGACGTAGAAGAACCCGTTGCGGTTGGCGTGCAGCATCAGCTGCCTGGGCTGGCCCTGCCAGCGTGCATCCACGAGCACGGAGGTCTCCGTGGCGTCCCAGTCCCAGAGATCGTGCGGCGTGAACTGGTAGTACCACTTCAGGCGACCGGTTTTTCGGTCGAGCGCGAGAATGCTGTCGGAGTAGAGATTGTCGCCCTGGCGATGATCGCCGTTGTATTCCTTGCTGGGATTGCCGGTCGGCCAGTAGACGAGATCGAGTTCGGGATCGTAGCTGCCGGTGAACCACGTCGGCGCGCCACCATGCTCGATGTCCTTGCCTTGCCACGTCTCGGATCCTGGTTCTCCAGGGCCTGGAACGGTCGCGAATCGCCAGAGTTCCTTCCCCGTCTCCTGGTCGTGCGCCGCCACGAAGCCATTCGCGCCATGTTCTCCGCCGGCCACGCCAGAGATGACCAGGTTGCCCGCGGGAAGCGGCGCCGATGACGCCGAGTAGTTCTTGCGCCAGTCATCGAGCTCGGTGTCCCACTGCAGGTCGCCGGTGAAGCGGTTGAGCGCGATGATGTGCGCGTTGTCGGTCACCATGAACACGCGATCACCCGCGACCGCAACGCCGCGGTTGGCGTTGCCGCCCGTTGACAGTCCCGGCGTCCGTGCCCGGCGGTACCGCCAGATCTGGCGGCCGCTTCCCGCGTCGAGCGCATAGCACTCGTTGATCCCGGCCACATACATGATCCCGGAGGCGACGACCGGGGTCACCTGGAGCTGACCGGTGCCTGGCAGCGTGAACATCCACTGCATCGCAAGGCGCGACACGGTGTCCTTGTTGATCTGCGTCAGCGTCGTGTAGCGATTCCCGCCTGGATCGCCGTTGTAGGTGGGCCAGTCTGTCTCGGACGTCACTTCGCGAAAACTGCCGCCGGCGCGACGCAGCAGGTGGACGCGCTGGTCCTGTGTGCGCAGCTGGAGTTCGTCGAACGCTTCGCCGAGCACCTGGCCATCGAGCGTGGTGCCCGCCGTCGTTTGAACGTTCAGTGTTCTTTTCAGTACAGGGTCGGTTGCACCGCGTCGCTGAACGGTCCGCAGGAACGTCACGAGATCCGGCAATTCATGCGCCGCCACCAGGCTCGGCGGCATGCCACGCTCCGGCAGGCCGTCACGAATGAATTTCCCCAGCTGCGCGTCGTCGCGCGCCGCGAGGCGCATGGCAATCGGCGGCCCCATTTCCCCGCCGTTGCCGTCCGCGCCGTGACATCGCGCGCAGTACGTCTCGAACGTCTTACGACCCGGTTCGACACTCTGCGCTCCGTCGAGCGTGAAGCCAAGAAGGACGAGCAGCAAAGCCGCGAGCATCGGTATTAGATCCTTCCAAACTGTCTCACGGCTTCCTTGATCGATCGGTATTTCTCGATGAACGGAAGCATCCGGTGTTCGGTGTCATCGAGCTCCTGGGATTTCTTCAGCACCTCGGCCGCCCTCCCCCTGGGCACGACGGCGACACCGTCTTCATCCGCGGTAATGATGTCGCCAGGCTCCACCCGCACGCCGGCGCAGGTGACGGTCACGTTCACGCCCGTGACACGGTAATGATTGATGGTCGTGGACGGCGCGACGCCGCGGCTGAAGACGGGGAATTGCAGCTTGCGAATCTGCGGCGTATCGCGGACGGATGCATCGATGACGGCGCCGGCGAAACCGCGGTACTTCATTGCGGTCGCCATCAGGCCGCCGATGCCAGCAAAGTCGAGCCCGTCCTCGAGCACCATCACATAGACGGATCCGGCGGGCGACGCGTCAATGGCGTCGAGCATGCCTTGCGACGCGGCGGCCCCTTCCTTGTGCTCCTCTTTCTTCAACTGCACCGTGACGGCGGGACCCGCGAATTTCGTTGGCGAGAGCGGACGCATGTCGTGCGACATATACGCGCGCTGTCCGTAAAGCTGTTCCGTCGCGTCGGAAACGGAGGCCACTTCCACGGTCCGAAATCCCTCGGCCACGGAGACTTCGGCAGGCTGGGCGAGGAGCCAGACGGCGCTGCTGAGGGCCAGCGCGCCAACGACCATCAATGTCCGCTTCATCATCATTTCCCCGCTGGATATTTTTTTCGAATCTCTTCGAGCCGCTTTTTCAGGTACTCGTCGTACTCCTTCTTCAGCGACGGATCCTTTGGCGTGCCGTAGATCTCGCTCGACTTGTATTTCCCTTCGTCGAATTTCATGCGCGTCCATTCGTCGTGGATGTGGATGATGTCGGCGTTGTCGACCACCTGCTGCACGAGTGCGGGCGGGATGAAGTACACCCCTTCGGCATCTCCAAACACGAGATCGCCAGGCATGACGGTCGCGTCGCCAATCCGAACCGGGATATTGATGCCGCTGATCATCACGTTCCCGATCGCGCTCGGGTGCACGCTGCGAAAGTACGCGGGCATGTCCATGCGTGAAATGCCCTCGAGATCCCGGATCGCGCCGTCCACGACGAGACCGGTCGCGTTCGTCGCCTTCATCACGTAATAAAAGAGGTTGTCGCCGACGATGGTCCCCTGTTCGGTCTTGCCAAAGAGGTCCACGACCAGCACGTCGCCGGGCTGCAGCATGTCGATGGGAACCTGGTTGTACATCCGCTCCAGTCCCGACGCTTTGGCCCTGGCGTTTATCACTCCGTCGAGATCGGGACGCACGGGCATGAACTGCACGGTGAATGCGCGGCCAACCAGCTTCTTTTCCGGATGCAGGATGCGGAACGCGCCTTCGAACTGATTCCGGAAGCCCTTGCCGGGCAGGACGGCGAAGACCTCTTCGGACGACAACGCGCGCGCGCGCTCGATGAATGTGTCCGGCACCCTGGGCCGGCCGTCAGGAAACCGGTCGAACGGGTTCTGCGCGGTGTACTCGATCATCTGCTCTTTCGTCAGCGTGAAGAGCTGCGCCCGTGCCGCAAGAGGCATCAACAACGCTGCCGCGCAGACGATGACTGGCGCGAATCGCCGCCCGCCGGGTCTAAAGACCCGGCCTACAGTACGGTGCATCGCCGTTGCCTTCTTCCGCGTTTGGCATTCGCTATTCAACATTCGGCATTCGGTATTTGGCATTTCGTTATTCGTCATTCGTCATTCGTCATTGACC
>JBKOZS010000254.1:0-10127 GCA_046726015.1 Acidobacteriota bacterium | reverse complement strand
GTCAAAGGCCGCGTCGCATATTGCATACGACTCTTTCAGCGCCGCGATCCGCTCAGCCTTGGTTGTTCTGGCTTCGGCGCTGACCGTCCTTGGCGCGCCATTCACCATCCAACACGTGCGAGCCTGTGCGTCTGCGACGTGCGCGACACCCTCGCCAAACGAACGGATCTCGGTCGTTGGCTTGAAGCCGTAGTGTTCGTCCGGCATTTTTCAGCCAATCGAACAACGTTGTTCTTGACGATGGTGTAGTTCTGTTTGAGCTCGGCGATGTACGGGTATCCAGCCTGGCCGTGAAGGCCGAAGGTTGCCAGGGACAGGGCGCCGGCGGTGATGACAAGTGACGGCTTCATACAGCGCTCCTTGTTGCGGGCTGTGATCTCTACATATGTAGTATTTTATTCTACATATGTAGAGCTGGCCGTCAACATGCCCGCAGCGCGGAGGTTCTCTCAAACCGCAACCGCCCGCGGTTGATAAGTGCCTGCCGGCGCGCGGAAGGACACCGCGAGCCGGTTCCAGCTATTAATAACGACGACGGCGAACGTCAGGGCGACGAATTCCTCCTCACTGAATTGCGCGCGTACGCGTTGGTAGATGTCGTCAGGGACGTGCGTGTCGGCCAACAGTGTCACCGCCTCCGTCCATTCGAGCGCGGCGCGCTCGCGCTCCGTGAAGAACGGCGTTTCCCGCCAGGCGTTGAGCGCGTAGATGCGCTGCTCGGTCTCGCCTGCAAGCCGCGCGTCCTTGGTATGCATATCGATGCAGTAGGCGCAGCCGTTGATCTGCGACGCGCGGATCTTGACGAGCTCGAACAGCGGCCGTTCGATGATCGCTTCCACTTCACTCGAAAGCGTGAGCATCGCTCGGCCCAGCCCGGAGTTGATGTACTTCGTCGGGTCCAGTCGTGGATTCATGTCACAGTCTCCTCTGTTGTTTCTATAGCGGAGACGTGCGGACGGGGGCGTGTGTGACAGCGGCGTTCAGGAGGCCGGGGCGCCTGCTCTTTAGGCGAGCTTTTCCGGGTTCACCACCGCGTAGACGGCATGAATGCGCTCCCCGTCGGTAGCGATCGACATCGTTGCCGTCACGCGGTTGCCGTCGCGGATGCAGAGCCCGGTTTCGCCGTTGACGGTCGCGAACTCGATGGTGCGGTCCACGGCCCAGAACTTTTCGCGGAGACCGATCACGAGTTTCGCGATGCGGTCTCGGCCAACGATCGGCCGCGGCGACGCAGGGGTCTTGCCGCCGCCGTCCGCCGTCCATGTGGCGTCGGGCGCAAAGAGCTGGAGCAGCGCCTGCTCGTCTCGTGCGTCCATGGCCGCCATGAACTTCTGAAGCAGGCTTGCCTTCTCAGCCTCCGTCACATCGAAACGTTTACGCTCGCCTCGCACCCGCTCGCGCGCACGGTGGACCACCTGGCGGCATGCCGCTTCGCTCCTCTCAATCACCAACGCAATCTCGGAATAGCCGACGTCGAACACGTCGTGGAGAAGGAAAGCGGCGCGCTCCTCGGGGGCGAGCCGCTCGAGCAGCGTGAGAAATGCGATCGACAGATCGGCGGCGAGGTCGAGCTGCCGATCCGGTGGGGCTGCCGACACGATTGGCTGCGGCAGCCACGGACCGACGTAAGCCTCGCGTTCGGTCTTCAGCCGCCGCAGCCTGTCGATCGCCAGCCGGGTCGTTGTCGTGACGAGCCACGCTTCCGGGTTCTCAACGGTGACGTGGTCGACCTGATGCCAGCGGACATACGTCTCCTGGACGAGATCTTCGGCATCGGCGCGCGTGCCGAGCATGCGATAGGCGAGACCGAACAGGCGGCCGCGCGCTTTTTCGAACGTGGTGTCGGAGATTCTCGTCTGGCTCACACGTTGTTCCTGATACGAAGACGGATCACCCGCTCGCCTGTGACAGAGCCCTGCTGAGCACATGGATCAGCTAGGCCGCGATCGATTGTCCCAAGGCGCTATTGATCGATCTACTATCGTCGACCGACAGTGTGTCCCGGCAATTCTCCTGAGGAGGAGTGACATGACACGGCGGCTGATTGCATACGCTTCTGTCACGATACTGCTGTTCGTCGGCGCTGTAGCCGCCGGTGGCACAGCGAGCGTCGGTGCTGCCGGCGAGACGAGCGCGACTCTGCGTCCCACGGTTCACGTCTCCAGCGTCGACACGGCCGCTCTCCAGGCGAAGGGGCGATATAAGAAGGATGGCGAGAACTGCGTGTGGGACGTGAACGACTCCGGGCCGAACCAGTGCACACCCCAAACCGCCGGCCGCTTCAAGAAGAGCGGCGATTCGTGCGTCTGGGATGCGAACGACCGTGGTCGCGACCAGTGCACGCCACCATCGGGACGCTGGAAGACGCAGGGCAGCCGATGCGTGTGGGATCCAAAGGACTCGGGCCCAAACCAATGCAACCCGCGGCAACCAAGGCAGTAAATCCTTGAACGAGCGCGTGTGCGGAGCGTCGGCGGATCGAACGACCGCCTGAAAGACGCCCCGCACACGTCACGCGAATCTCGCGTCATCCTCAATAAACCTTCCGGATGAGCTCGCAAAGTTCCTTGCGCTAAGCGCCAGGTCACGCTACCCTTCCACCTCCTCTTCAATTTCAACTAGAGCCTCTCCGAGAGCTCACCCGAGCCAAACGAACCCGGGAACTGGGGGTGTCTGTGATGCTGCGCCGGCTGCTTCTTTCAACCATCCTTATCGTTGTCCTGACCCTGTCGAAGACGGCGCACGTAAATACCCAGGCGAATTGGCCCGACGGCCACTATGCCATCGCGAATCTGACCGAGATCACGCTCACGACCACCAATGTCAACACGACGGAGTTCGGAAAGCTCGTCTTCTACACGGTCGATGGCGCGGTATCCGCGCAGCCCGTGTATGTAAAGGACGTCACGATCAACGGCGTCTCGCGCAACCTGTTGTACGTCGCAACAATGAAACGCAAGCTGTACGCATTCGACGCGGACAGCCTCTCTTCCACGCCGCTGTGGATCGGCGAGATTGGCGCATCGGTCGCTGCTGATCAGGCGCGGCAACGCACCCCTGTGTCATGGAACTCGCCAGGTGACGGTCCGCTGACCTATGCGTGGGCGGAGAACGATGTGCTGAAAGCGTACCGGCTCAGTGCTGGACGAGTGACGACGCCAGCTTACATGAATGGTGGGGTGCTTTCGGGACGCGACGGCGGTGGCGCGCTGGCCTTGTCCGCGAACGGCAGCACGACCGGGACCGGCATTGTCTGGGCATCGATGCCGATGGGTGACGAGGCGATTCTGGGAGAGGGCGCCGGCATACTGCGAGCATTCGACGCCGAATCGCTGCGAGAGATCTGGACGAGCGAGCAGAACGCCGCCCGCGATCGCGCCGGCAGGTTGCCGAAGTTCGTGGCGCCGGTTGTCGCGAATGGACGCGTGTACATGCCGACAGTCGATGGCCGCGTCGTCGTGTACGGCCTCCTTCCGTTGTCGATTCCGCGTCCCTTGGACATTGTCGACATGGCAGGTTCCCGGGCAATCCCGCAGGAGCCCGGCAGCCTGGCGAACGGTGGAATCGACGTCTCAACCGACGCTGGAGCGATCGGAATCGATTTTGTCGGAAACAGCACGACGCGGATGACTTCAGCGGAAAGCGCGGGTGTGGTTCCGAAACCTAACTGGAACAGCGCGATCGGTGCGGTAAGCGCCACCGCGCTCGCGCTCGTTGACGAAGCAGGAACGCTCACCAGCGCGGCGGTCACGTGGTCCGCGAATAACGGGTGGGTGACGCCGATCGCGGACAGCGCCGGCAACGCACGCATGATGAAGGGTTACCTCGATACATCCAGTACCTCGACGACGACAGTGACGGTCACCGGTCTGCCGCAACGGCCTTACGACGTCTATGTCTATGTTGACGGGGACAACCGGGTGTACGAGCGTTCCGCCGCGTACATGATCAGCGGCGCTGGCATCGCCACAACCTCCGTCAACGTCATCGACGCCGCGAACGCAAACTTCGCGAACGTGTTCACGCGCGGCGACAATTCAAAGGGTAACTACGTAAAGTTCACCGTCATCGCGACCGGCTTCACGCTGAGCGCGCGGCCGGTTGCACCGACCTCCGGCACTCGTCGCGCGCCGGTCAATGGCATCCAGATCGTGCCGTCCGCATCGGCCCCCGTGCCGTCAGGGATTGGTATCACGTTTGCTGGAGCGAGTACCGTCACCATGGCCGCCACCGAGAGCGCCGGTGTCGTGCCGCGAAAGAACTGGAACAACGCCGCGGGAGCTGCCCGGAGCACGCCGCTGCCGCTGGTCAGCGACGCAGGCGCGGCAACCACCGCCAGCGTCACGTGGACGGCGAATAGTGGCGGGATGACACCAATCGTCGATCAGCCCGGCAATGCGCGGCTGATGAAGGGCTACGTCGATACGAGCGGAACGAGCGTCACAACCGTGACCGTCGTCGCTCTGCCGCAAGCAGCCTACGATATCTACGTTTACGTAGATGGCGACAACGGCGATATCACCCGGACTTCAACCTATCGAATCACCGGGCCAGGTATCACCGCAGCGCCAGTGAACTTGACGGATCAAGCGAATACGGACTTTGCCGGTACGTTTGTCGAGGCGGCAGGGACGAGCGGCAACTACGTGAAGTTCAGGATCAACAGCAACGGCTTCACACTCACCGCGACGCCGGGTACGAGCACGAACGGGATAGTGCGCGCTCCCGTCAACGCGATTCAGATCATCGCGGTATCACCGACGCCTGCAATATCACTGAACCCGTGATGAACCGCAGCCAGGCATCGGGGCGCGACGATGGGTCAGCCGTGTCGTCCGAACGCAAACAGATCGTGATCGGACGAGCGAACGCCGTGCCACTGTTCGAGCAGCATGCGCGCGGCAAGGAACCCGAACGTCATGCCGTTGCCGCCGTAACCGAGCGCGAAGAGATGACGTGGGTATTGCCTGTGCGGCCCGATGTAAGGAAGGCCGTCAGGCGTCATTGCGAATAACCCCTCCCAGGCGGAATCAATGTTCACGTCCGACAGGGCGGGAAGCAGTCCTTCGAAATATTCGCGTAGTTCTCGCGTGCCTTTCCTGAACACGGCCGCGCGTCCGCTGCCGGGCACCACGGGCCGGTCCGCTCCGCCGAGAAGAAGGCGGCGATCGGGAGTCCATCGCGCATAGTGATAGGGCCGCGCCATCTCCCACAACATCAGGCGGCCGAGACCGAGCTCACGTTGCAGGTGCTTGTCGATCGGTATCGTCGCGAGTACGCAGGTGCGATACATCCGAAATCGCCCGACGAGTGGTCGAAACACAGGAGTCGCGTAGCCGGTTGCGACGATCACCTGCCGGGCGCTCAGCGTGCCGTTCTCAGTCACGAGACGGACACCATCGCGGAGGTGGGTGATCCGCTTTACCGGTGAACGTTCGAAAATCGCGGCGCCGGCACGGGCCGCCGCACGCAGTAGTCCGACACACGCTGCGTACGGATTGAATTGCGCGTTACCGGGAGTGCGAATCGCCCCTCGACCCGAGATGCCGGTGAGTCGGCGCAGTGCGCCCGGTGTCAGCCACTCTGCGACAAAGCCGGCCTTGCAGCGCCGCAGATACTCGCGGTGCAACTCCTCGACGGTGTCTGCGCTGATCGTGTAGTAGATTGAATCCTGGTGCGTCATGTCGCAACGGATATGCAGACGGCGGATCGTTTTCACGAAGTCGTGTGCGGCACGCGCACTGAGTTGCCATATGCGCTGCGCCTTTGCCGCACCGTACCGGCGGCTGAGTTTTACCAGGCCAGCGTCCGTCTCTCGCAACAGCAGCGCGGTGCTCGCCGCGGTGCTGCCGCGGCCTGCGCGGGCGCCTTCAACCAGCGCCACGCGAACGCCGGCGTCCGCGAATTGCTCCGCGATGAGCGCACCAGTGATGCCGCCACCAACGATGGCGACATCGGCATCATGGTTTCCGCGCAATGCGCGATAGGTCCTGTTTCCGCTGCGGAGATTTCGTCTCAGCCATATCGGTCGACCCAATCGCAGTTCGGTCATGTCGCGGGTCATCTTGGCGGCGCTCTTGCTTAGCGTCAAGCGGAGGGCCTCATGTCGCCGCGCACGAGCGCACCCGCGGATACCACGCCGTATTGGAGTGACTCTGCTTCGGTACCAACATTCCCAAAGGTCCAACGTGACGACCGCGTAGACGTCGTCATTGTCGGTGGGGGAATCACCGGACTGACCGCTGCGTACCTGCTCACCAGGGCTGGAAAGAAGGTCGCCCTGCTCGAGCGTGAGCGATGCGCGCAGGTCGACACCGGGCATACCAGCGCGCACCTGACGATGGTGACGGACGTGCGGCTCGTCGAGCTCGTCAAGCGCTTCGGTCGGGATCACGGACAGGCCGTGTGGGAAGCCGGACTCGCAGCAATCGCCCAGATCGACTCGAACATCCGTGAACAGCGGATCGACTGTGCGTTCGAGTGGGTCGATGCATACCTGCACGCGCCACTTGGCGACATTCAGCAACGCGAGATCGCCAGGCTCGAAGAGGAAGCGGGGCTCGCCACCGACCTCGGCTTCGATGCGACCTTCGTGCGCGACGCGCCCCTGGTGTCGAGGCCTGGGATTCGATTCGAGAGCCAGGCGCGATTTCATCCACGCAAATACCTCGCTGGTCTCGCGCGCGCTATCACCAACGCGGGTGGTCACATCTACGAGCACAGCGCGGCCGAGGAGTTTTGCACAGATCCGCTTCGTGTGAAGGCGAACGGTCGCACGCTGACGTGTGATGACATCATCCTGGCAACGCACAATCCGCTCGTTGGTGTGAGCGGAATGGTCAGTGCCACCGCATTGCAAACAAAGCTCTCGTTGTATACGAGTTACGTTGTCGCGGGACGTGTTCCCCGAGGGGCCGTCCCTGACGCACTCTTCTGGGACACGTCAGATCAGTACCACTACCTGAGGGTCGAGCCGCACCGTGATTACGATGTGATCATCTTCGGTGGCGAGGACCACAAGACCGGACAGGTCCAGAACACGACAGACTGCTACGACCGCCTCGCGGACACGCTCGCGACGCTCCTTCCAAAGATCGATCTGACACACCGCTGGTCGGGACAGGTCATCGAGACGCCTGACGGCCTTCCTTACATCGGACGGACGGCCGACCACCAGTACGCCGCGACTGGATTCTCCGGGAACGGGATGACGTTTGGAACGCTGAGCGCAATGATCGCGTCGGACGCGATTCTCGGCCGATCGAATCCGTGGACGGATCTGTTCGAGCCCGGGCGTTCAGCCGTCCGGCGCGGGGCCTGGGAATATGTCAAAGAGAATAAGGATTATCCGTACTACTTGATCCGCGAGCGCTTTGCGGGTCCCGAAGGTCGATCTCTCCGTGCCGTAAAGCGCGGTCATGGAAAGGTGATCGAACGAGACGGAACCAAAGTCGCCGCGTATCGGGACGAGAACGGCGCTACGACGCTGAGGTCAGCGACGTGCACTCACATGGGGTGCATCGTTCGATGGAACGACGCCGAGCGAACGTGGGACTGCCCCTGTCACGGATCGCGGTTCAAGCCAAACGGCGATGTCCTCTCCGGTCCTGCCGAGTCGCCATTATCGAAGGTTGAATAGATCCTTGACGCGCCCGGGCAAATGGAGAAACATCGGCGCATGGCTGACAAGTCCAACAGCGTGGTGGACGTCGATGCGCGCGCGGGAAAACTGCGCGATGGTGTCATCGACCTGAACGCCCTCACTGCCGACGTGCAGAACGGCTGCCGTGTGTTCGTCCACTACAACGGGCCGACCGACCAGCTCACCGGCATGTGCACCGGCATGGCGGTCCTGGAGCCGGGCGCCTCGCCTCACCCGCCGCACCAGCATCCTGAAGAAGAGTTCATGATCGTCGCCGAGGGCACTGGCGAAATCGAGTGCGATGGCAAGACAACACAAGTGGGTCCCGGGTCGATCATGTACTGTGCCGGGAACGTTCTCCACGGCATCGTCAACACCGGTAAGGTGCCGATGACGTTCTACTGGTCGAAGTGGATGGCGAAAGGATTCTAACCACGGATTCACACGGATTCACACGGGTCTAACCGTTCACACGAAGCCACGCGGAACTACGACTAAGGTACTATCGATGAGACCTTGACACCCCTCTTGCCGCGATTGCAAGATGGCCCGACTGAGGCCCAACGCCCGCAATCATGGGAGACGCCCCCGCGCTCGCCTCGGCACACCTTTCACGCTACGACGCTCTCCTGTCGATTTCAAAGACGCTTGCCGGCCACAAGACGATGGCCGAGTTGTTCCAGGTCCTGGCCGACACTCTGCACGGGCTCATTCCGTTCGATTACCTGGCGCTCCTGCTGCACGACGAACCGGCGGACGCCATGCGTCTCGTCGTCCTGGAGCCATCTGACCTCGTCGTTCCGTTCGTGTCCGCACCGGTCGCCGAGCAGGGACCAGCGGCAAAAGTCTGGACGGCCCAGAAGGGCGCCGTTATTCCGATTCCTGAAGAAGGTTCGCTGCCGCCGGGCCTCGAGTTTCTCCGCAGCCAGGGTCGTCGGGTCGCGTGCCTTCTGCCGCTGACAACCGCGCACGGACCGATTGGCGTCCTCAGCTTCGGCAGCTGTGTTGATAAGGCCTACAACGATGACGCGCTCGCGTTCATGGAGCAGGTCGCCGCGGTCGTCGCTATTGCGGTCGACAACGGCATCAATTACGACAGGGCGCAACGCTATCAGCGTGAACTTCAGGACGAGCGGGACAGCCTGCGATTCCTGCTCGACATCAATAACCTTCTCGTCACGCGCCTCGAATATCCGGCACTGCTCAAGGCGATTTGTGAAGCTGTGACGCGCGTCATCGACGCCGACCAGATTGCCGTGGCGCTCTACGACCAGGATGCCGGCGTCCTGCGCGTCGATTGGAGTTATGACAAGGCGCGTGGCTTCAACAACGCCGAAGTGACGTTGCCGCTGGATCGTTCGGCCGCCGGCGTGACATTCGAGCAAGGGGCTGCCGGTGTCTTCCGGCGAGCCGACATGGAAGCGCGCGGGTGGGATCGGACGACGGTGATGCAAACCTACGCCGTCGAGTCCGTGTGCTGCGTGCCGCTCGTCACGAGGAATGGCAAGCTGGGCACACTGTTCGTTGGAAGCGCTGCACCGGATGCATTTTCCGAAGATGACGTCACGCTCCTCGGACACACGTCTGCGCAGATTGCCATTGCCGTCGAGAACGCCCGCGCGTATCAGCGGATGGCGCAGACCAACGCGGAATTGACCGATCAGAAGCAGTACCTCGAGCTCGAACTGCGCCACGAGTTCGCGGAGATTGTCGGTTCGAGTCGCGCGTTGCGGAACGTGCTGGCCGCCGTCAAGACCGTGGCGCCGGCCGACAGCACGGTGCTGCTGCTCGGCGAAACCGGAACCGGCAAGGAGCTGGTGGCGCGCGCGGTCCACAACCTCAGTCCGCGACGCGACCGGACGTTCGTTCGCATGAATGCGGCGGCGCTTCCGGCAAGCCTGCTCGAGAGCGAGCTGTTCGGACATGAGAAGGGCGCGTTCACCGGCGCCACGGTGAGCCGGGCTGGCCGGCTCGAGCTGGCGAACCGGGGAACATTGTTCCTCGACGAGGTCGGCGACATCCCGATAGAGGTTCAGCCCAAGCTGCTGCGCGTGCTGCAGGAGCGCGAGTTCGAACGCCTCGGGAGCACGCGCACGCAACGAGTGGACGTGCGGATCATCGCGGCCACGAATCGCGATCTCGAGCACATGGTTGAGGAGGGAACGTTCAGAAGCGATCTCTACTACCGCCTCAATGTGTTCCCGATTGCCATTCCGCCGCTGCGCGAACGGGTCGACGACATTCCGGCGCTGGCGAAGCATTTCGCGCAGCTGTCTGCGCGGCGCATGGGGCGGCCCATCCCGTCGATGCCAGATTCTGTGATGGACGCGCTCAAGCGATGGAACTGGCCGGGGAACATCCGCGAATTGCAGAACGTGATCGAGCGCGCCGTGCTGTTGACTTCGGGGTCAACGCTCGCGCTTCCGCTGCAGGACGTTCAGCCGAAGGCCAGGAAGAGCGCATCGAGCCCGAAAGCCGTCACGAC
>JBKOZS010000253.1:0-7068 GCA_046726015.1 Acidobacteriota bacterium | reverse complement strand
CCCCCACGCGCTCGACCTCGGCGCTGCGCCCTTCGGCGCAGTTCCCTCCGGCGCCTCGGTCTGGCCGCAGGCGCTCTGATGAACGAGTAGTCACGGGCAACATTGAAGCACGCTACTCGAAGCGCAAGGCTTCAATCGGGTCCAGCTGCGCCGCCTTGCGCGCCGGGTAGAAACCGAAGAAAACGCCGGTGCCGGCCGAGAACCCGAACGCCATCAGGATGGCGTTGGGCGGTATCACGGTCGGCCACTGCATGAATTCCTTGACCGCCGCACTCAGGCCGAAGCCCATCGCAATGCCGATGAGTCCTCCGAACAGGCTGATGACAACCGCTTCCACGAGGAACTGCAGCAGCACGTCCTTGCCTCGCGCGCCAATGGCCATGCGCAACCCGATCTCGCGCGTCCGCTCGGTGACGGAGACGAGCATGATGTTCATGATGCCGATGCCGCCAACCATCAGCGAGACTCCCGCGATGCTGGCAAGCAGCGTGGTCATTGTCTTGGTCGTCTCGGTGCGGACGCTCGCGATCTCTTCCTGCGTGCGGACCATGAAATCGTCCGGATCGCCGGGCTGCAGCTTGTGCAGCGTCCGGAGCGTCTCGCCAATCGCGGCGGCAACCGGCGCGGTGTCGGGCGTTTCGGACGACACGACGATGTTGTTGATGTGCTGAATGCCCTGCAGCTTTTTCTGGACCGTCGTGTAGGGCACGAAGATCGTGTCGTCCTGGTCCTGCCCGAACGGGCCCTGGCCCTTCGGCGTCATGACACCGAGCACTTTGAACGGCTGGTTCCGGATGCGGATGATCTGTCCGGTCGGATCCGCGTCGGGTCCAAACAGCGTGTCGCTGACCGTCGTGCCGAGCACCGCGACCTTCGCGGCGCTGGTCACGTCCTGGCTCGTGAAGAATGCGCCATGCTTGACGGCCCAGCTCCGGATCAGCGGGAGTTCGACGTCGACCCCCTGGACCTGCGTCGACCAGTTCTGATTTCCCGCGATCACCTGGCCGCGCGTATTCGCACCTGCGGAGACGTACTGCACGCCGGGGATCTGACGCAGGGCCTGCGCATCCGACGGCATCAGCGTTGTCGACATTCCCTGGCCTTGCCGCACGCCACCCTGCGAGAAATTGCCCGCGTTGATGTTGATCAGATTGGTGCCGGCCGACTTCACCTGCTCTTCGATCGACGACTGCGCCCCCTTGCCGAGTGCAACCATCGTGATGACCGCGCCCACGCCAATGATCATGCCGAGCATCGTCAGCACGGTGCGCATCTTGTTGCGATTGAGTGCCTTCAGCGCGATGCGGAGAGTCATCACGATTGACATGGGAGCCTCAGCTCGAAACCGGTGCGTGGGTGCCGGCGACGACGTCGTGCGCCGAGTCCTCGTCTGGCGGCGGCAACACCTTCAGCTCGTCGACCGCCATGCGGCGTTTCGCAACCGGCTGATCGAGCTGGATCCGGCCGTCGCGGAACCGGACGAGCCGTGTTCCGTGCTCGGCGATGTCCATCTCGTGCGTGATCAGGACGACTGTGATGCCGCGCTCGATATTGAGACGCTGAAAGATGTCCATGACCTCGACGCTCGTGCGCGTGTCGAGGTTGCCTGTCGGTTCGTCCGCCAGCAGGATTGACGGCTCGTTGATCAGCGCGCGTGCGATCGCGACGCGCTGCTGCTGGCCGCCGGAAAGCTGGTTTGGATAGTGATCGAGCCGCTTGCCGAGACCGACGATCTCGAGGACTTCCTTCGCGCGGCGGTGCCGCTCGGCCGCCTTCATTTTGCTGCCACCGTTGTAGAGCAGCGGCAGTTCCACGTTATCGAGCGCCGTCGTTCGCGACAGCAGGTTGAATCCCTGGAACACGAAGCCGATTTTCCTGTTGCGGACGGCGGCGAGGTCGTCCTTCGACAGCTTTGACACATCGCGGCCGTCAAGGAAGTACTGGCCGCTCGTCGGACGATCGAGGCATCCGATGATGTGCATGAACGTCGACTTCCCGGACCCCGACGGTCCAGTGACGCACACGAACTCGCCGTGTCGCACGTCCAGGGACGCGCCTCGCAGCGCACGGACTTCGATGTCGCCGACCTGGTAGGTCTTCGTCAGGTCGCGAACGGAAATGACGACGTCGCTCAGTCCGGGGGGCTTCGCCCCGCCGGACCCCCCAACACGCTCGCTCGCGGGGGCCCCGGGCCCCGCTCCGCTCGCGTGGCTCACTCGCGATGCTCGTTCGCGTTTCTCTCTATCCACGGCCGCCTCGGCCGCCGCCACCACCAAACCCGCCCGGACCGCCGGGACGTCCAGGCTGCTGGAGAAGCGGGTTGCCGGTGGTGTTCCCACCGGGCCGCTGCGTGGTCTCTGCGCCCGTCACGACGTTGGTGACGACGTCGGTTCCTGGCTGGAGCTCGTCTGCATTGAGAATCTCCGTGTAAGTCCCGTCGGAGATTCCAAGGCGCAGATTCACGGGCTTCAGCTGCTTGTTGATGTAGAGCCACGCGCGGCCGCGCGTCTCCACGGTCGGCAGGGGACCGAAGAGTGAGTCGATGGTTGTCGCGCCCGACGAGGCCACGGCACGTGACGCGTTCGCCGACGGCTGGCCCCCCTGCGCAGCGCGAGACTGACCCCGGCCGCGCTGGGCGTTCGCTTGCGCGTCGCCGCCGCCCGGGAACCCGCCGTCCGCGCCAAAGCCTCCCTGTGCCTGACGCTCGCGCATCCGCTGCTCGAATGCGGCTCTCTCTTCCGGCGACATCTGCGCAAGGCGCTCCTGCATGCGGCGGCGCCGCTCTTCCGGATCCATGCTGCCGCCAGGTCCACCGCTGAAACCACCGCCCGGCGCGCTCTGACCGGCCGTGGCGGTGCCACGCGGACCCTGCTGCGTGTTTGCCTGTGCGGCTGCGGTCACCTGGCCTGCCGTTGCCGTCCCGGGAGGCTGCGGCGCCTGGCCCGGCTGCGCCGGCGCAGCGGCGCCGGGCTGGCTACCTTGCGCGTTTTCGCGTCCGCCGCGGCCCGCACCCCCTGGACCGAACCCGCGGCCGCCGCCAAGCGCGCGCTCGATGTCCGGTGTGATCTCCTGGTTGAGCGCGACGAAGGTATCGCGCGTCGGACGGAACCGCAGGGCGGCGTTCGGGACGCGCAGCACGTTGGCCTTGCGCGCGATCTCGATGTTCACGTTGGCCGTCATCCCGGGCTTCAGCTTCAGCTGCGGGTTGGGCACATCGATGACGGTGGAGTAGGTGACGACGTTTTGCACCGTCGTCGGATTGAGGCGCACCTGCTGCACGGTCCCGATGAACTGCTCCGTCGGATACGCGTCGACGCGGAACTGAACCGTCTGTCCCGGACGCATGCGGCCGACGTCTGATTCATCGATGTTCGCATTGACCTGCATCTTCGTGAGGTCCGCGGCAATCACGAAGAGCGTCGGCGCCTGCATGCTGGAGGCGACCGTCTGGCCGCGATCCACGTTGCGGGAGATGACGATGCCGTCGATCGGCGCGGTGATGATCGTGTGTCCAAGGTCGACCTGCGCCTTGTTCACCGCCGCGCGGGCCTGGACGATTTGCGATTCGGTGGAGCGGAGCTGCGCGGCGGCCTGCTTGGCGGTCGCGTCCGCTGCATCGAGATCGGCCTTCGGTAACAGGCTGCGGTTGGCGAGCTCGCGCGCGCGAGTCAACTTCGTCTGCGCGTCCTCCAACGCGGCCTTCTGCCGCTCCAGGTTTGCTTCCGCGTTCACCAGGTTCGCTTTCGCCGTCTCGACCTGCGTCTGGAGAATCGATGGATCGAGCCGCGCGATGACCTGCCCCTTCTTCACGATCGAATTGAAGTCCGCGTACAGCTCATCGATCGTGCCGGACACCTGGGTGCCGACCTGCACGGTCGTGACCGCCTGCAGTGTGCCGGTTGCACCAACCTGGTCGACCACGTCGCCACGCGAAAGCTGCAGAGTCGTGACCGTCGGCTCGGGGCCGCCGCGCCGCGCGTAGTACGCGGCGCCGCCAGCGCCGATGGCCACAAGGACGATGATGATCGTGGTCAGTTTCTTCATGACGTTCTGTCGTGTCCGTAAAGAAGTGGCGCGCAGCGGCTCGATGCTTCCCTGTCACTCCGTGTGATGCCGTGGTCTAGAAGCCGCCACCGCCACCGGTGAATCCGCCCCCGCCAGTGCCACCGGTTCCGCCAGTGCCGCCCGTCCCACCAGTTCCACCAGTGCCGCCGGTGCTGATCGTTCCGCCGCTGGTCGTCACCGTCGTCGGCCCGCCGCCCGTCACGGTTGCGCCGACGCTGCGGTTGCCCGTGACCTGCACGGTCTCGAAGTTCACCAGCGCCTTGCGGTAGTTCAGAATCGAGCGGAGCTCGTTGTTCTGCGCGTCCGAGAAGTCACGCTGCGCCTGGACCACTTCATAGTTCGTGCCCATGCCCACTTCGAACTTGCTCTGCGCGGCCTCGAGACGGCGCTGCGCGAGCTCGCGCGCGACGCCGGTCGCCTGCACGCTTTCGAGCGAGCTCTGGACCGTGAGTGCGGCGTTTGCGACATCCGTGGCAATTTGGAGCTCGAGTGCCTTGAGGTTCGCCTGCGACTGATCGAGCGACAGCTTTGAACGCGCCACGTTCGCCTCGGCGGCGCTCTGGCCGAGCGGCAACGCGAAGTTCAGCTGCACGTTCCATGTCGGCAGATCGAAGCGTCCGAGCGTGCTGAGCGCGTCGAAGTAGCCCGAGGGGATCGTTTGCGTGATCTGGCCGCCAATCTGGCTATTGCGGACGAACTGAGTGCCGCCGATGCCGGTCAGCCCGTAGGTGCCCACGAAATCAAGTTGCGGGCGGGTCGATTCGACCTGCGCGCGCAGGTTGATGTCGCTGATTTGCAAGTTGTTCTTCGACTGCTGCAGGTCGGTCCGTTCGCGCAGCGCGCGCGAGACCGCTGACTCCATGTTGATCGGTTCCGGCGTGGACGGCGGACGATCGACCGGATTGATGGATGACGTCCACAGCGGGTCGTCCGTGCCGCTGACGATGAGACGCTTCAGCGCGAGTTCCGAGGTCCGCACGGTTGCCTGTGCCTGCACCAGCCCCTGGCGGCGGTTGGCCTGTTCGGCCTGCGCCGTCACGACGTCGATCGGCGCGAGCGTCCCGATTTCGACACGCGCCTGGTTGTCCTGCACGAGCCGCGACGCAAGATCGACGGAGTTCTGCGCCGCTTCGACCGCCTGGATCGCGAACACGAGGTCCCAGTAGGCGTTGCGCACGTTGGCCTGCGTTGCGATCGTGGTGGCCTGAAGCGCGATCTCGTCGTTCCGCTGGCTGATGCGGTTTGTCTGCAGGGACGCGCGTGTTGAATCGATCTTCCATCCGCGCAGCAGCGGCTGCGTGAGCGACGCGGTGATGCCTGAGTTGTACGTAGGATTGCGGACGGCGAACAGGTTCGACGAATCGATGCGCGAATTCGTCCAGCCCATCGACCACGAGCCGCCGTGCCATTTCAGGTTTTGTGCGAGGCCAGCCTGCCACGAGGCGGTTCCGGTATGCAGGCTGTTGCCTGTCGCCCCCTGCGTCTGGTTCGTGACCGGGTTCGTGTTGCTCCGGTTCGCGACCGTTGACGTGACGTTCGGCCGATAGTTGGCTTCGAGCGCCGCGATGCTGAAGTCCGTGAGTCTCGGGGTAATGCGAGCGACGCCGATATCGATGTTCTTGTCGGTCGCGCGCTGCACCGCGTCGGCGATCGTCAGATCGACGCGCGGTCCGGGCGTGGCGAATGGTGTGCGCTGCCCGGCGGCCGGCGGCAGCGGCTGCACCTGCTGCAGCGCCTGCTGAACCAGTTCGCGCACCCGCGCTGGATCCGGCTCGTTGTCGTTCTTCTTCTGCGCAAACACCGGCGGTGCGGCCGCCAGCGCGACGACGAGGCCTGCGGCCGCCGTCACCAGTACGTTCTTCCTCACGAGAGCCTCCACTGACAAATGCAAATACTCGAAATGTTGTGTGCTGGAATTCAGCGACGGCGATCCTGGTCGCGCCGATCCTGGTCGCGCCGATCGTGCATCGCCTTCACCTTGATGCGCTGATCCGGCGTCAGTACGCGGTTCATGCGATAGAGCATCTGGACGCGAGCCTTGTTGGCTTCGGTTCGCGTGCTTTCGACCTTGTCGACCTGCGCCATCACCGCGGACTCGTCTGCCGCATCGAGAATCATCTGCGACATCGTATCTTCCAGGCGGTCGAGCTTCTGCCGCAATTCTTTGAGCCGGGGGATGGTGGTCTGCCAGATCTGTTCGATAGCGGCCGACTGCTGATCCGTGATCCCGAGCTCGGTCCGCATCGGCTCATCGGCCCACCACCGGGGAGGACGGCGGTCCTGGCCGCCGGACTTCGGCCCGGGCGGCTGCAACAGCTCCGCCTCGGCGGGGCGCTCGCACGAATCGGCCATCACGTCGAACGCGGGAAGTACGAGGAACAGGGCCGCGAGGACCCACGAGAGCTGCCTTGCCATCTCTGTTGGTGTCTCCAGTGGAACTTACAGCGGCTATTTACGACCGGGACGACGCTTCCGTTTACCCCTGGTACGTAGTGTGCTCCTCAAGCCTATTCGGCCAACTTCCGGTAACTATCTTTTCTGACAAAAGTTTGCGCTGGCATGTGCATTGCCTTGAATCGGATGTCGGCGATGGGCCGACGGGACAGGAGACGGGCCGTGCGGGGAGCAATGATTGCCTGGTTGGTCGTGGCAGCGCTGCTGGTGGGACTCAGCATCGGGCGCGCCTCGGACCGCGACGAAACCGTTGTAACCGCTCGGGTCAGCTCCGCCGAACACGAGACCGAGGAGGGCTATTTCTCGCTCGGTTCTGACGCCACCGTCATGGCTAAACCCGGCACGGATTTGTATAAATTCCTAGCTCGTCAGAATGGTCACAAAGTGCGCATTACGCTGACCTTAGTCGGCGGGCAGGAGCTTTCGAGGCTGGATCGGTGAGCGGCGTAGGGCTCAGGACTGCCAGTAGGCCTTGAGCCGCCTTGAGCCTTGAGCCTTGAGCCTTGAACCCTGAGCCTTGAGCCGTCTCAAGCCGTGAAGCGCGCCAGC
>JBKOZS010000252.1:0-9241 GCA_046726015.1 Acidobacteriota bacterium | reverse complement strand
AGACGTGCGATCGGTTGCGACGTGCATGGGCTGCAGCGCGGCGATCAGGTGCAGCGGCTTGAAGCGCGGAAGATCGCCGGGGTCGATGAGTTCTGCCCGTTCGATGCGATGCCGCCGGCCGCGCGCCGGGGCCGCGTTCTTTGCGGCCGCTTCGAACGCGTCGAGCGCCATCTGCACGCCGCGATCGCCGGCCGCGTCGACAGCCACCTGCAGACCTCGCGCATCGAGCGTGGTGACGAGCGTGTTGAGCTCGGCCGCACCCAGGCTGGTCAACCCGGTCGATGTCCCACGCGACGCGTAGGACTTCAGCATTGCCGCGGTCTGCGATTCTACCGATCCATCGAGGGTGACGACCGCAGCGCCGGTCTTGACCAGCGGATCGTCGGGGAAACGGCGGGTCGCCTCCTCAATCGTTGCGACCGCGTTTGGCGTCGCCGCCGGGAGCACGGCATAAACCCGCACCGTCAGATCCCCGGCACGCCGCGCATCGTCGTACAGCTCGAGATCGGCCGGTGATTCGCCGAACGTCTGGACGCTGGTAATGCCGCGCGCGTGCGCTTCGCGAATCGCGAGCCGCAAGGCCTGTGCGCGCGCTTCGGCGCTCGAAGGGGGCATCACGCGCGTGACCAGCGAGATCGCGCCATCCTTCAACAGCCCCGTCGGCTCGCCGCGACCATCGTGCACGATAACCCCGTTTTTCGGCGCGGCGGTTCGCCTGGTGATGCCGGCCGCCTCGAGTGCCTTGGTGTTGACCCACGCGGCGTGCCCGTCGCGCGACAGGAACATCGCCGGGCGATCGCTGATGGCGGCATCGAGCTGCGTGCGCGTTGGCAGGTCGGCAAACCGATCGTACGTCCAGCCTCGGCCGACGACCCACGCGCTGAACGGGTCCGCATCGCCGATCCGGTCGAGCATCGCGTCCAGCGTTTCAAGACCGGTCAGATCGATCGCGTGACGCGCGAGGCCGCCCTCGATGAACGCGACGTGCGCGTCGTTGAATCCAGGAAGCACGGCCGCTCCCTTCGCATCGATGACCTTGGTCTGCGGACGCCGATAGCGAAGGATTTCGCGGTTCGCGCCAACGTGCAGGATCTTGTTGCCCCGCACGGCGACCGCTTCCGCCATCGTGCCGTCACTGTCGGCGGCGTAAAGCTTTGCGTTGTGGATGATGAGATCGACCGGGCCGCTGTTATCGTCGCGTTGTGCGCCGACGATCAGGCCAGCGATCAGCGTGGCAGCCACAATCGCAACGACAACGTAGGTGGTGAGACGCGCGGCCATTGCCCCTCCGGGCGAGTCCCGCCCCCGCGACGCGCTTGGCGGTGGCTGACCGGGCATTCTAGCACGCGGATCGCGTGCGCCTTCCGTTCACCGCGAATACTCCAGACCGCATGCTAAAGTTCCGGGAAAGCCAATGAAATTCGCGATTCTTGGATCCGGTGCGGTCGGCGGCTACTACGGAGCCCGGCTCGCACGCGCGGGACACGACGTGACGTTCATCGCCCGCGGTGCGCACCTCGCGACAATGCGCGAGCGAGGGCTTGAAATTCGTTCTCCGCTGGGGGATTTCGTTCAACAGGCCCGCGCCGAGGAAGACACCGCACGAGCCGGCATCGTCGACGTCGTGCTGGTCTGCGTGAAGGCGTACGACAACCCGGCCGCGATTCCGCTGCTGAAGCCGATGCTTGGCGATGCTACGGCCGTGCTTACGATTCAGAATGGCGTGGACAGCGCATCGGATGTCGCCCAGGTCGCAGGCGAGCACCGCACGTTGGGCGGAACGACCTACATTGCCACCTCTCTCGAAACGCCCGGCGTCATCGTCCAGACCGGCACGCACCGCCGGATCGTGTTCGGCGAAGTCTTTGGCGACATGGCGAAGGTCAGCGAGCGAGTGGCGCGTATCCAGGCAGCAATGGCCGCTGCGGACATCCAGGCTGAGGCAGTGCCTGACGGCCGCATTCCAATCTGGGAGAAGTTCATCTTCCTCGCAACGCTTGCGGGTTTCACCGGCGCCGCACGGCTGCCAATCGGTCCTGTCTGGGCCGATCGCTTCACACGGGCGCGGTTTCTCGATGGTGCGCGCGAGATTGAAAAGGTCGCTCGTGCCGAAGGCATCGGCGTCGCGCCCGACGTCGTGGACAGGATTGCGCCTTACGTCGACAGCATCCCCGGATCGATGCGATCTTCGCTGCTGATCGACCTCTCGCAGGGAAAACGAATCGAGGTGGAGGCGTTACAGGGTGCCGTCGTTCGCCGCGGCACGAAGCTGGGCATCCCGACGCCGATCATCTCGACCCTCTACGCCGTACTCAAACTTCATGCTAATGGGCGCCCTGAGCCCTGAGCCTCTCACACCCGCATCGCCATCAGCGTCGCATCGTCCAGTGGCTCCGCGGATCCGCGGAAGACATTGACATCGCGCTCGATGCGCTCGAGGACCGCGTTGATCCCGCGCGCGTGTTCCTGGACCAGGATGGCCTCGACGCGCTCGGAGCCGAACTGCTCGCCGCGCTCGTCCTCCGCCTCGACGAGACCGTCGGTAAAGAAGAAGAGCAGATCGCCCGGAGCGAGGGAGACGCCCGCCTCCTTGTAGCCGTGCCCGCTAAAGAGTGCGATCGGGAGGCCAGTCGACGCCAGCCTCTCGACCCGGCCGTCGACTCTCAGCACGTACTGCGGATTGTGCCCGGCGTTCACGTACCGCAGTTCGCGGTGATCGTCGAGAATCGCGAGAAACAGCGTGACGAACACGCCGCCGGGCGTCGACGCGTCGAGTTCGCGATCGAGCAGGTCGGCAAGCGCGGCGAGATCGGTCTGCAGCGGCAGTCGCGCGCGCAGCGTCGCCTGCACGTTGGCCATCAACAACGCGGCGCTGACCCCCTTACCTGAGACGTCACCAACCAGCAGGCCCAGCCGGTCACCCGGAAGGACGAAGTAGTTGAAGAAGTCGCCGCCGACTTCGCGTGCCGGGATCGAGATCCCCTTGATCTCCGACGCGCCGAAGTGAAGCGGTGCCCGCGGCAGCATCTCGGTCTGGATTCGACGCGATAGTTCCAGCTCGCGATGGAGGCGCTCCTGTTCAACAGCCAATGCCTGGTGGTGCTCGAGATCCTGCGCCATCTGGTTGAACGCCCTCGCGAGCTCGCCGAACTCGTCAGCCCCCTTCGCGGGCACACGCGCGCGGAAGTCTCCCGCGGCGAGTTGCCGCACGCCGCTCGTCAGCGCGCGCAGGCGTTCAGTCATCCGGTGCGAGATCGGGACGATGCCGACGATGGCGAGGCCGACGACGAGGAGGCCGAGCGACAGGTTGCGAACGGACGCGCGCCGGATCTCGCGCAGCGATTCGCCGAGCGGACGCGCAATGCCGAACGTCAGCCCTGACGGATCCTTCTTGGTGACGATCATCCAGTCGCCCTCGCGTCGCGGCCTCTCGTCGACGGCATTCTGCTGCACCCGCAGCGATTCGAGCGTCGCGCGCTGTGCCGGCTCCGGCGTATAGAGCTGTCCCTGCTGATCGATGGCGAACGGAATCTCCCCCTGGTCGGAGCGCGCGAGGGTCAGGATCGCGCCGAGCGTGCGGTGCATGTTGAGCTGCGCGCGCGCGTGACCGAGTTCCCGTCCGTTCCGCCAGACCGGCACTGCCACCTGGTGCCCTTCCATCTTCACGACCACGTCGGGCGCCGCGTTGGACGCCATGGCACCGGCGGCCGCCTTCATGGCCTCCGTCTTCGCGATGTTGGCCCGGACCGACTCGCGGATGGCCTTCGACATCTCGGCCTTCATCTCCGCCTGTGCCTCGGGCGGCAGGATGCCGGTTGCCTCGATGCTTTTCTGTGTCTGCTCGAGGATGGCGCCCACGTCCACCACGATCGGGGTCCGCGAAGAACGCGAAGAACGCGAAGGAGTCGAAGGAGCAGGAGCGGCCGGCGCGGCGGGTGGAGGCGGCGGCACACCCGCGGTGCCGGAGGTTGGCGACGGCGGAAGAGGCGGCTGCTTCGGGTCGAACTCGACGCGCTCGACCAGCGCGGCGGCATCCCCGAGCATGGGCGCCAGCCGGGCCCGGACTTCCTCCGGTGTGGCGGGGAATGGATCCTCCGCGTTTGGCTCCGATCCCTCGAAGAGCCGGTCCATCCGGCGTCCCAGGTCCTCGGTCACCATCGCCATCCGGTGACCGATGTCGGACGCGCTCTGGGCCGCCTCGCGTTCGACCGCGCGCTGAAAAGCCTGCACCGACGTCCTATATGAGTACAGGGTGACCGCGCTGAGCGGCACGACCGACAGCAGCAGGAACGCGAGAATCAGGCGCGTGCGCAGCGACATGGCCGACGGAATGACTCTAGCAGGTTATTCGGCGTGAGAGGGACCCCGCAGGGGGACACAGCTTCCCCGCTGGGAGATTGCAGAGTTAGATGCAGGCAGGAGTGTAGAGAGATGGAACGCAAACGTGTGGCGGTGCGGCTTGGGGCGATGGTCACTGTGGCGGCAATGGCTGTCGCGAGTGCTGGCGCGCAAGGAAAGGAAGAGGATCGGCTGCATGCGTGCGCGACGGTCCTGAAGGAAATCCTGGGCATGCCCGATGCCATCCCGAAGGATCTGCTCGACAAGGCCGAGTGCGTGATCGTGGTGCCATCGACCGTCAAGGTCGCCGTGGGAATCGGCGGGAGTTACGGCCGCGGTGCAATCACCTGCCGCACCGGCGAGACCTACGACGGCGCGTGGAGCGCGCCTGCGATGTTCGCGCTCGAAGGCGGGAGCATCGGGCTTCAGCTTGGGGGACAGGCGACCGACTACGTGCTGCTCGTCATGAATGATCGCGGCGCGAGCTCGGTGCTCGGCAGCAAGGTCAAGATCGGCGCGGATGCATCGGCGGCGGCCGGGCCCAAGGGGCGCACAGCCGGCGCATCAACGGATATCGTCATGAACGCCGAGATTTTGACCTATTCACGGTCGAAGGGACTCTTCGCCGGCGTCTCGCTCGAAGGATCGACGCTCCGGTCCGACGGTGACGCGAACGAGCTGGTCTACGGTCGTCAAATGTCCGCGCGCGACATTGTGAAGGGAGGAGTCGAAGTACCGGCGGCAGCCAAGCCGATGATCGATCTGCTCAACGAGAAATCGCCGAAGAATCTTTCTCAGCGCGGATCGGGCCTGTAAGCGACACGGCGCCCACAGCGATCAGCTGGGGCGCCTCGTCTCAAGGCCGCCTTATGGAATCCCGACGCGGCTCACCAGCGCGGCGAACCGCGGGTGTGAACGAAGATCGGTGAAGCTGGGATCCACGCGCAGGAATACACCCATACCCGTTCGCTTGTCGACGGCGGCCTCCAGCAGCGCCACCGCATCATCCTTCTGTCCCAGATGGAGCAGGGCCAGCGCGGTCTGGAGCTTGCGCGCAGACGAGGGAATCTCGTCGACCTCGTTCAGCAGCTCCAGCTTGCGCTGCCAGTAGGCTGTGGCACCCCCGTTGGCAAACGCTTTCTTCAACGCGTCGCCGTCAAGCGGCAGGCCCCAGCATCGCTGACGTTTCATGATCCCGGCCGCTTCGTCGCAGCGTCCGAGCTTTTCGAGACAGATGATGCGCATGTTGCCCGCTTCTTCGAACCCGGGTGCAAGCTCCTCGACGCGAAGCGATTCGCGCACCGCATCCTCCAGGCGATTCGCGAAATGGAGCGCCCAGGCCATCCCCATGTTGACGACGGGGGAGAGTGGTTCGAGCTCGCGGGCTGTCTGCATGAGTCGAAGCGCCTCTTCGTGCCGGCCGGCCGCCGTGCAATAAAGCGCATAGAGGAGTTGCCCGCGCGCGAGCTTGGGATTGAGTGCGATGGCTTTTTTGAACGACGCCTCTGCTTCACTCCATTTCCAGTCGTGGAACATGGACGTGATCCCCAGCGTCACGTGCGGATCGGCAAGCTCCGGATTCAGTTCGATGGCCTTGAGCGCGGCGGCGCGCGCACGCGGGTATGCGTCGGACGGCTGCGCGAGGCCGTAGTAGGCCATCGCGCCAAACGTGTCGCCGAGCCCGGCCCACGCTTCCGCGTACAGCGGGTCGTAGCCAATCGCCCGTTCGAAATGATCGAGCGCCCGCCTGAACCCGTCGAACGTCCACGAATTCCAGTGATACCGGCCGCGCAGGTATTCCTGGTACGCTTCCGGTTGCACCGTTGCCTTCTTCTTGAGCCGCTTCTTCTGCGCGGTCGTCAGCTTCAGCCGGAGCGCCTCGGAGATCTGCCAGGCAATCGCTTCCTGCACCGCCTGCAGCCCGCTCGACGCCTGGCGGAACTGCTCGCCCCAGAGTTGTGATTCCGTTGCGGCGTCGATCAGCTCGACCTGTATGTTCAGCTCTTCTCCCTGCTGCAGCACTCGTCCGGTGAGAATCGTGCGCGCGTTCAGCGCGAGACCAACCGTCGTGGGATCGACCTCCATGCCCTTGTAACGGAACGTGAGACTGCGCGGCACCACCCGCACGCCCGACAGCTGCGAGATGCTATTGATGATGCTCTCGGTGATGCCGTCGGTGATGTACTCGATCTGCGGATCCGTGCTCTGATTGGTGAAGGGCAGCACCGCAAGCGACTTGCCGCGTGCGCGCGGGACGCCTCGCGCGACGCTGCTTCGCGCCGATCCCGTGAGCAGCGCGCGCAGCGCCATGGCGAGGTCGCGCGCGGAATCAAAGCGGCGCGATGGGTTCCGATCGACCGCGCGCCTGACGATCACAGCCAGCTCCGCCGGCGCGAGCGGATCCAGCGTCCCCAGCTCCGGGCGGCTATCCTGCAACACGGTTGCGATGACTTCCTGCGGCGTGGCGCCCGTGAACAGGCGCGTGCCGTTCAACATCTCGTACAAGACGCACCCGAGCGCGAAGATGTCTGCGCGGCCGTCCACGGTTTCGCCGAGCACCTGCTCCGGCGAGATGTATCCGAAGGTTCCCAGGACCACGCCTGGCGCCGTGCGCACGAACGTCGGGTCGGTGCCGCCGATGACTGGCATCCTCTGCAGCGCAAGGCCGAAGTCGAGGATCTTGACCACTCCGCTGCGCGTCAGAAACAGATTCTCCGGCTTGAGGTCGCGATGGATGATGCCCTTTGCGTGCGCCGCGGCAAGTCCTTCCGCGACCGACGTCGCGATCTCCACCGCCTCGCGCCAGGGCAGGCGGCCGTTCTCCAGGCGCGCGCGCAGCGACTGCCCTTCGAGCAGTTCCATGACGGCGAACGGGACGCCGTCCACGACCGCCAGCTCGTAGATCGACAGGATGCTGGGATGCGAGAGAGCCGCGACCGCGCGCGCTTCCGACTCGAACCGCGCGCGCATCTCTGGATCCGACGCAATGTGCCGAGCCATGATCTTGATGGCCACGTCACGTTCGAGGCGGGCATCATGCGCGCGATACACTTCCCCCATGCCGCCCGCGCCAAGCGGCGCGACCACTTCGTAGTGAGCGAGCTTGAGTCCAGGATTCAAAGACACGGACGATTGACGGCCGACGCGTGAGACCTTCCTCGAAGGATCACCGGAACATTGGTAGAATCGCCGCGGAGTTCGCAGCGTTTCGATAATAGCACCGCGCTACCTCGCCTGAAACTCACTGCATGAGCCTGTCTGTCGTCGTTGCCGTCATCGCCGCGGGGGCGGTGGGTGGTTGTCTCGGATCTCTGCTCGGCCTCGGCGGCGGCGTGTTCCTCGTGCCGTTCCTGAACGCGGGCCTGGGTTTCGAATTCAAAGTCGCCGCGGCGGTAAGCCTCGTGACGGTGATCGCCACGTCGAGCGCGGTCTCCGCCGGCACTGCGGGACGTCAACTGATCAATTTGCGACTCGGGATGCTGCTCGAGATTGCCTCGACGATTGGCGGGCTCACGCTGGGCGTGCTCGTCGAGCACATGTCGGAATCGCTGCTCAATCGGATGTTCGCGGTCGTGACTGCTGCGATCGCGGTCCTGATGCTGTCACGCCTGGAGCGACGGAACGTATTGCCTGCGGACGCGAATCTGGGATCGCTCGGCGGGCGGTTCTACGACAGCGAGAGCGGCCGGGAAGTCGTCTATCGCGTGCGGCGCCTGCCGGTCGCGCTCCTCGCGTCGCTCATCGCCGGCGCCGTCTCCGCGTCGCTCGGAATCGGCGGCGGCATTCTCAAGGTTCCAATCCTCAACGCGTGGTGCGGTGTGCCGATGCGCGCGGCCGCGGCAACCAGCGCACTCATGATCGGGGTGACGGCAGTGTCGTCGGTACCGATCCAGTACGCGCGCGGGTACGTGATCCCACCCGTGGCGGCCGCCGCGGTGCTCGGTGTGTTGATCGGATCGAGGGCCGGGTTCTGGTTCGGCGAGCGCGCGCGGGCGAAGTGGTTGAAGCTGCTGATGGCGATCGTGCTCGGCGCGGTCTCGATGCTCTACTTCGTGAAAGGCCTGCGATGAGAGACATCGATTTCACCCGGCTCGAAACGATGCTCGGTCGCGTATTGCTTGGCGGCGTGCTCTCGGCCGCGGGCTGTCTTGCCGCGGGCCTTGCGCTATGGCTGGCCGGCAGCAATCACTCGGGTACGAATGCGCTCCTGACAGCCGGCCTCATGATTCTCATGGCGACACCGATCCTCCGCGTCATCGTGTCGCTCGTGGAGTACGTGCGCATGCGCGACTGGTTCTTCGTCGTGGCGACGACGGTGGTGTTGCTGGTGCTGTTCGTGACGATTGCCGTGGCGATCTCGAGCGCCAGAACGGCTTAGGGCTCAGGACTCAGGGCCTTTGAGCCCTATTGCGGCATCCCGCCCGTCATCTCCTCAGGGCTCGTAGGAATGCCGGCATGTGAGACGGCGGCCTCGACTTCCCTGAGCCGCTCGTGGGCGGCCGTGCGCATCTTCTCGAGGAGCTCCGCGATTCGCTGTGCCTGGCGGACGACCGTGGCGAGATCCCGCTGCAGGTTGGGATCGGGATAGCCGCGCTCGAGCAGATCGCAGTGACCGATGATCGTCTGCAGTGCGCTGTTGATCTCCGACGAAATCCCCAGCGTCAGGTCCGACATCGCTTCGACGGATCGATGGCGGCCGAGCGCCATCTGCAGCTGCTGCGCGACAACGGCGACGGCGAACAGCTCGGCAATCGGCTGCACCGTGCCGACGTGGGCCGGCATGAATGCGTCAGGCGCCCGCGCGACGAGGTTGAGCGTCCCGACCGCACGGCCTTTCGACAGCAGCGGTACCATGATCAAAGAGCTGAACCCGGCGCTCTGCAGGACGTTGCCGTCGAGGAAG
>JBKOZS010000251.1:0-15680 GCA_046726015.1 Acidobacteriota bacterium | reverse complement strand
GCTCGTAATAATCAGGGTCGCAACGATTCTGCTCGTGCGCGACGTTCTTTGTAAGTCGCGAGCGTCTTTCAGGCGTCGCGGCACGTCCCTTTCTACCGCTTAATGCGCCTTCAGTCGCGCCGACGGGATGGCAAGGCGTTTGCCCGTCCGTCCTGCCAGCATTCATCCTGGAGATACGCATGACACGCGTGATGCTCGTCGCGGCGCTTGCCTTTGCAACCAGTACAACGCTCGCCGCTCACCAGAAAGGGCATGGCTCGCATTCGAAGAAGGCGTCGAAGCACGAAGCGGTCACGACCGAGGATCGCCGGGTCGAGGCACACGTGCACTTCTCGATCGGCGAGCAGCGCGTCATCCGTGAATACTTCGCGCCTCGCTATCGATCATTGCCGCCCGGACTACAGAAGAAGGTTGCGCGCGGAAAGCCACTCCCTCCGGGATGGCAGAAGAAGCTGCAGCCATTCCCGTCCGAAGTCGAGCGCCAGCTCGCGCCGCTGCCGCGCGACTGCGGACGCGGCGTCATCGATGGCCACGCGGTGATCTACGACACCCGCTCGCATGCGGTGATTGACGTCACGGTACTGTTCTGAACTGCGTTCGATCGCCGGTAATCTGAGGCGCGGCTGTGCCTGACGTCAGCCGTGTTTATTTACGACCGCCTGGCCGGGTTGGCTCAGATACGGAAGGATTCTTTGTGCGCGCCGAGCGGCCGAGGTTCCAGAGCATCCACACGCCGCCGCTGCCGAGCGCCGCCAGCAGCCACGGCCAGCGGCGCCCCGAATCCGGCGACTTCAGCACGCGCTCCATGTGCCGCCGGGTACTATCGGTTCCGGGATCGCCATCGAAATACAGGTCGTTACTCATATCCAAATCCAACACTCATTGTCGCAGATGCGGCCCCGCCGTGCGACGCGCGTGTGTAAGTGAAGAGGAAGAGTGTAGACCGTTATTGCGCTAACATGGCCAGCCTTCGCGCGAATCTCGAGCGAAGGCTGGAGGAGCGATGAAGAACCGTTCGTCTCGCCGTCAGTTCCTCAAGGCCAGTGCCGGCGCCGTCGGGGCGGCCCTGGCGATCAAGAGAATCCCGCTCGAGGCCGAGCCGCTGCCCGCGTCCGATCGCCAGGTTCCCGCCAGCGACCGCGTGCGCTTCGGGATGGTGGGCGTCGGCATGCAGGGGTCCGGCCTGCTCGCAAGGTCTATCGCGCTGCCCGGAGTCGAGTGCGCAGCAGCCTGCGACCTCTACGACGGGCGGCACGCGCGCGCGCGTGAAATCGCTGGCGCCAGCCTGCGAACGACGCGCCGTTACCAGGAACTCCTCGAAGACAAGGCGATCGATTGCATCGTTGCCGCGGTGCCGGACCACTGGCACCGGAAGGTCGTCGTGGACGCCGTGAGCGCGGGGAAGGACATCTACTGCGAGAAGCCGATGTCGCACAGCGTGGCGGACGGCCGCGCGATGGTCGCCGCCGCAAAGAAAAGCGGCCGCATTGTGCAAATCGGTTCGCAGCGCACCAGCTCCGTTCTCCTTGCCAAGGCCCGAGAGCTTGTCGCCAGGGGCATGCTCGGCGATCTTCAGCTCGTTGAAGGCTCGCTCGGCCGCAACGATCCCACGGGCGCGTGGGTGTATCCACCTCCGCCCGACCTCTCACCAGCGACACTGGACTGGGACACGTGGCAGGGAGACGTGCCGAAGCGGGCGTTCGATCCGAAGATCTTCGCTCGCTGGCGGTGCTGGAAGGAGTACGGCACGGGAGTCGCCGGCGACCTGATGGTGCACCTGATCAGCGGGATGCTCTACACGTGGGGCATCAACGAGGCGCCGACGCGCGTGATGGCGATGGGAGGCATCCGTCGATTCAACGACGGCCGCAACATGCCCGACGTGCACCTGTCGCTCTTTGAGTACGGCAACGTCCCGGTTTACATCCGCCTGAATCTCGGGTCGGAGACACCGGAGGTGCTGCGCTTCCTCGGGTCGAAAGGCATTCTCGAGATCGCGGAAACGAGCCTCACGTTTTCGAGTCAGGCGGGCGTCGATACCGGACCGAGCTACTACGCATCCAGCTTCCCGCAAGCGCTGCGGAACGAGTACTTCGAGAAGTGGCACGCTGAGCACGATCCCAGGCCGGGCGAGGAACCGATGCAGGATGCCGTGAGCTATACGGGCGACTCATACGACGACACCAGGCCGCATCTCTGGAAATTCTTCCAGGCAGTGAAGACGCGACAGCCGGTCTTCCAGGATGCCGCGTTCGGCCACCATGCGGCTCTCGCCTGTCACATGGCGAACGAGTCGTACTTCCAGCGGCGCGCTGTTCTGTTTGATCCAGCGACAGAGACTGTCAAGAGCTGATCGGATGAGAAAGCTGTTCCTGCCTGCCGCATGCATGCTGTCCGTGGTCGCACTGAGCGCGCAGACGCCCGCTCCGATCAAAGGTCTCGCGCCAGATGAACGCTTCAAGACCGACATCCTCGTGGTCGTCGCCCATCCTGACGACGACACGGTCGTGGCCAGCTACCTCGCGAAAGCCATCTACGACGAGCGCAGGCGCGTGTCCGTCGTCTTCGGCACACGTGGCGATGCCGGAGGCAATGCCGTCGGGAACGAACAGGCGGGCGCGCTCGCGGCAGTCCGGGAGATCGAGGCCCGCCGCGCGCTCGCCTCATTGGACATCCTCAACGTGTGGTTCCTCGAAGGGCGCGACACTGCCAGCCAGGACGTGTTGCAGTCGCTGGAACGCTGGGGCCATGGCCGTGCGCTGGAGCAGACCGTCCGCTTGATTCGATTGACGCGTCCGGAAATCGTGCTGACGTGGTTGCCGCGCGTCGTAGCCGGGGAGAACCACGGCGATCACCAGGCGGCTGGCGTGATTGCGACGGAAGCATTCGACCTGGCGGCCGATCCGACCGTCTTTCCAGAGCAGGTCGCGGCGCCTCGAAACCGCGCGTCGATCGACAACCTCACGGAAGGCCTGCAGCCGTGGCAGCCGAAGAAGCTGTATTACTTCTCGGACGCCTACGATACGAAAATTCTGGATACGTTCGGCCCTCGATACCCGCTGACCGATATCTCGCCGTCGAAGGGCACGTCATATGCCGTGCTCGCCGTGCGCGAAGCCAGGCACTACTCGAGTCAACTCGGCTATCCGGAGTTGCGCGAGGCACTGGCTCGAGGCGACGAGAAAGCCATCGTTGCCGTGCTGACCGGCGGCGACGAACCGTTGCTGCCGAACCCGTTGCGCCTCGTGCTTGGTAAGTCGCACGTCCAGGCCAAGGCCACCGCCGATATGTTTGAAGGTATTGGTCCAGGCCGTGTCATCGCGTCTGACGTGTCGCGGCCTGCAGCCACGCCGTCGCAGGGTGGAACGTTCACGCTCGGCGATCCGTGGGCTTTCTACGAACGCTTCTGGCGCCGTCATGACATCGATCATCTTGCGCGGCTCGCTCCGCCAATGATTGCCGTCGCTCCCGGAGCCGTGCTTCGTTTTCCAATGCTTCTGCACAACGAGACGCAGCAGCTAAAGGAAATTCGACTGCGGCCGGCGAACCTGCCCGAGGGCTGGTCCGAGCGCAGCGG
The DNA here is from genome assembly GCA_046726015.1 of Acidobacteriota bacterium. Classification (GTDB taxonomy): domain Bacteria; phylum Acidobacteriota; class Vicinamibacteria; order Vicinamibacterales; family 2-12-FULL-66-21; genus QHWT01. The sequence continues at coordinate 12,103 of JBKOZS010000251.1, read as the reverse complement.
GTCAGGCCTGTACCTGGTCGATCCCGGTGCTGTGGTTGCGGCGGATGCCTGGTTGCAGACTCCCTCGCAGGAGAGCAAGCAAGGAATCGACATTTCATATGCCGCCGAATCCAACGGACAGCCCCTCGGATCTGTCACAATTCGCGTCCAGCTTCGCCGCGGGGGCTTGCCTCAATAAAGAACATAGGCGAGACCAGGGACCAAGGACTAAGGACCTGGACGTTTTTGTGATCCCGATGACGATTGGCAGCGCCGAACCTTTCGACCGGCGGCTCGTAATCCGCTGCCCTGAGTAACTTGCCCCGCGGCGTGCAAATTGCTCAGGTCTTCCCGGCGTGGCGCACTCTTCGCCGCTACTGCGAGTCCCCGGGAGATCGGGTCTTCTGCTGCGCGCGTTCGTCGCGGCCCTGCTCACCGGTCTGTCTGCCACGGCGATCCAACAGAACGCGATTCCTGTCGTAGCCGCTGCGCAGGCACCTCAAACAGTTCACACGCACGATCACGCGATGGCCGCAGGCGCAGCGCTCGCGGCCTTCGCGCTGCCTGAAAACATTCCGGATTTTTCGCAGGACAGCACACGGCCTTACGTCGAAACCGCGCAGAGCGGCAGCTGGTCCAGCACCGCGACCTGGCAAGGCGGCGTCATCCCGACAGCCAACCACGTCGTGCGAATCCTGGCCGGGCACACCGTCTCGATCGACGACACCTTGGCGTCTGCATACACCGTTGCCATCGACGGGAAGCTCGCGTTCAACCCGGGCGCGAATACACGGTTGAAGGTTACGAACCTGGAAGTGATGGCCGGCAACATGGGGATGGGCGCGCCGGGCGTGCTCGAAGTAGGCACCGCGGTCAACCCGGTCGCCGCTAACGTCGTCGCCGAGATCGTCATTGCCAACTCGCCACTCGGCGGCAGCGTGTCCGACATCGATCAGTACGGCACCGGCATCGTCGTTCTCGGGAAGATGACGATGCACGGGAGCGTGAAGACGCCGACGTTCGTGCGTCTCGCAACCGAACCGCGCGTGGGCCAGACGACGCTGACGCTATCCGCGCCGGTGAGCGGATGGCGCGCCGGCGATCGGATCGTCCTGCCCGACACGCGCCATATCAAAGAGAGTGAAGTCACGGGCGGCGGCTGGGTCAACGCAATCAACCAGTGGGAAGAACGCACGGTGCAGGCGATATCGGCAGACGGGTTGACCGTCACGCTGAATAGCGCGCTGCAGTACGACCACCTGGGCGCGCGGGACCTGAATGGCGTCCTCGACTTCCTGCCACACGTCGGCAACCTGACGCGAAACATCGTCATTCGCTCGGAATCGGCGACCGGCACGCGTGGCCACATGCTGGCCATTCACAAGGCCGATGGGGATATCCGCTATGCGCTCTTCAAGGACATGGGGCGGACGACGTATCTGCCGCTGAATGCGACCACGAATCACATCGGCCGCTATCCGATCCACATGCACCACCTGAGCGGACCGGTGCAGACGCCGGCGAATGGTTACCAGTTCACGCTCATCGGAAACGCCGTGGATGGCGGTTCGGTCGAGACGCAATTCAAGTGGGGCATTACCGTTCACGGCAGCCACTACGGGGCGATCCACGACAACGTGGTCTACAACTACAACGGCGCTGCGATTGCGACCGAGGACGGGTCGGAAAGCTTCAACGTGTTCGATCGCAACTTCGTCCTGCGCGGGATGGGGGAACCGAACGACGCGGTCTCGGAAGCGCGCATGGCGATGGGCACGGAAGGCGTGGGTTTCTGGTTCAGAGGCCCCAATAATTTCGTGCGCAACAACGTGGCGGCGAATTACCAGAATCCGACAACAGAAGCGGCTTACGGATACGCATACCAGTTGCGGTTCCTTGGCACCATCGCGATCCCGAATTTCAAAGGGGCCGACACGATGGTTGCGGGGCAGTTCACGAATCGCGATGGTAACAACCTGCCCATTCTGCAATTCGAGAACAACGAAGCGTATGGCGCGATGCAGGGGGGCTTCACGCTGTGGTGGGTCGGCTCGCAGGACCCGCAGCCCGGCACCAGCGCGCAGGACAGCATCATCAAGGACCTGAAGCTCTGGAACACGTACAACAAGACTGTTTACATGTATCCGAGCCAGAAGGTGATCTTCGACGGGCTGAAGATCCGCGGCAGCTTCGGGCCGGACAGCCGCTGCTGCGGCAACGGCGTGTACTTCGCCGACTACTCGTCGAAAGGCATCGTCATCCGCAACTCCGACATCCAGGGGATGGAGGAGGGCATTACCGCGCCCGAGGCGGGCTTTGGCCCTGAGCCCAACCTGACGGTTGAAAATTCGTTTCTGCGCAACGACAGCAACCTCGACGTTCCGACGAACGGATCGGTCAACGGCTGCTGGATGCAGAACAAGCTGGTCGTCGCGATCAACACGCGGTTTGCCGCGCCGCCGGGGCGAGCGCTGGACGCGCTTTCAATGGTCCGCGACGTGGCGAGCGCGCCCGAGTGCCTGACAAAGCTGGACGAGGCGCGCATCTATTCGTACAACGGCGATCCCGCGGACAACTTCCAGGTCTATCACTCGGACACGGCTGTAGTGCCGCGTCCGCCGAGCACCTGCACGCCTGCGACGCGCACCGGCATCGGCGGCCTGGTGTGTCCGATCGCGCCGCTCGGTGCGTCTGCACCGACAGCGACATTGAGCGCGGCGCCAACATCAATTGCGCCTGGTCAATCTGCCACTCTGCTCTGGAGCACGTCGAACGCGACCAGCGTTACGCTCGACCAGACAATCGGAAGCATTGCCGCTTCAGGCAGCCGCAACGTCTCGCCGTCAGTCACAACAACCTACACGCTCACAGCAGCAAATGCCGCCGGGACGGTGACGCGAACGGCCACGGTCACGGTGACTGGCGCACGCACGACACCGGTGATCACGTGGAATACGCCAGCGGGGATTATGTACGGCACCGCGCTGAGTGCGACGCAATTAAATGCGACGACCACGGTGCCTGGAACGTGGGCGTACTCTCCTGCAGCGGGTGCCGTGCTCGCGGCGGGCGCGCAGACGCTTTCGGTGACGTTTACGCCGACCGATACCACCAGCTACAACACGGCATCGGCGTCAGTCACGCTGACGGTCAACAAGGCGACACCGGTCGTGACCTGGACGGCACCGGCCGCGATCGTCGCGGGAACGCCGCTCGGTGGGACACAGTTGAACGCAACAGCGAACGTGCCGGGAACGTTCGTGTATTCCCCCGCGAGCGGAACCGTGCTCGGCCCGGGAGCCGGACAGATGCTGTCGGTGTCGTTCACCGCGACGGCATCGGGCAATTACAACCCGTCGACAAAGACCGTCGCGATGACCGTGATGGCCTCGGCCGCGCATAACGCCGTGCGCGCGAATTCGTACGACGATCCCTGGCAGGCCGATTGGGTGGCGAATGCGAAATCGATCCTGGCCGGCGGCACCGGAACGCCTGGCATGGTCCTCTGGATCGGCGACTCGCTGACCCGCGATCCGGCGATGGGCGCGTGGGCGCAGGGCGGAGCAGGCAAGACTGCCGACGATCGATCGATTACGACATGGATGCACGCCGGCCTTTCGCCGCAGAGCATCGAAAGCATCGACGGGTTCGCCCTGGCCTCGCCCTACATCTGTTCGGCGCGAAGCTTCACCGTTGGCGACGGACTTGGGGCGTGGGATTTCATGGGCACGGGCATGCCGGCGGATACGAACCCGACCACCGCCCGTCAGAAGCTGCAGAACTGCACTGCATATCCGAACGCGCTGAACCTGACCACGATTCTCAGTGCCATTCCGAAGGCGCAGTTTGCCATCGTCGAAGTCAACCTGGACGCGGCGCGCCCCGGGGTGTTCCCCGATCTGCAGCGCATGGCGGATCTGTTGATCGTGAATCACATCGTCCCGATCATCATCACTTACACGTATCGGGCTGATGCAACGTTCAATTTGCTGGTCGATCAATACAACGCGGCGTTGATCCAGTATGCACGGACAAAGAAGCTGCCGCTCATCGACCTGAACCAGGAAATGCTCGCCAGGCTGCCGTTCAGCCAGTGGGCGGGGCGATTCCTCTCGAGCGACGGCACCCACTACACGCGCGGAACCACGCAATTCCCGTCGACGAGCGATCCGTACGCGAACGGCGGCGATCCGCTCACGCACACGACGGGCCTGGCGCTCACCTACAACGGCTACGGGCTCAAGGGATGGCTCGGCGTACAGAAAATGAAGGAGATCAGGCGCCTTGTCATCGGTGGTGGCACCCCGCCGGCGGCACCCACGCGCCTGCGCATCGTCACGGGATCACTTCATTAACTGAAGCTTCCGCTGCTCGATGATCCGCCATGGGTCATCCGGCTTGTGTCTCCAGTCCACATACCTGGCCAGATCGCGCAACGCGACCACTGTGAAGTGATTGTCGTGGAGATACTTCATGTACTCCTCGAACCGTTCACGTGGCGTGTTCACCCACGGGTGTTCGACGTCCGGTGTTCCATGGAACTGCAGGATTGCGATCTTGCCATCTCTCGCCTGATCGGTCGCGCGCTTGAGGTTCTCGAGCGTCCAGAAGGGACGGGCGTCACCTGCTGAGGGAAGCAGCAGCGGATGATCGCGGCCGGGCTCGTAGGCAAAGCCGTTTCCTTCCGCGTACGGATACTCCGGCGCGCCGCCGCGACGCGCGAACCGAAACCCGAGCGCCGCCAGCATCTGGATCGCGTCGGGATCGATGGTATTGCCCGGATAGGCAAAGGAAACCGGCGTTGGAATGCCGTGCGCGGCGCACTGCGCGTTTATGGCTTCGACTTGTTCTTTCACTCTCGGGAGATTGGCCTTCTCGAGGCTCATGTGATCTCGCGTGTGGTTGCCAATCTCGAAGCCATCCTTGTGCAGTTCCGCGATCTGATCCCACGTGAGGTAATCGTCCTTGTTCGTCCGGAATGTGAAGCCTTCAGTAATGAAAAAGGTTGCGCCGAACCCGTACTTCTTCAGGACCGGGCGGACCACGGTGTAGTGGCTGGCCTTCGAATCGTCGAAGGTCAGGACCACCAGCTTGTCGGGTATCGGCTCGCGGCGGGTGGCAGCCGATACACCCGAGAGACACAGAAGCGTCGTCACGGCACACAACGCGGAATTCCTCTGCATAGCCTTTCCTCGCTCTGTCCGCGCCGATAATGTCACAGGCAGCCACGCGCGAGAGCGATGTGTCATCGCGTCCGGCCAGGACGTCCGTCACGTAAGACACCTCGTCCGCAGAGTCAAGTGCGCATCGCGCCCGCAACCGTTCTTTGTGGCCGCGCGGCACTGGCGCTCGTTTTGCCTTCCGCCGTTTCGCGATTCACAACCTGCCCTCAAGAAATAGGTCACCGTGACCCCACGAGTCGCGTTGGCGATAGCCCTGTCGCTTCTCCTCTTCACGACCGGCGCGTCGGCATCGGATGCCGTCGACCTTGCTGCAAGTCTCATCGGTCGGCCCTACGTCTGGGGGGCCGAGGGGCCTGGCGCCTTTGATTGCTCCGGCCTGACCCAATACGTCTATGGAGAATTCGGTGTCGAGCTCCCCCGGCGCGCCATCAGCCAGTCGCGAGTCGGCGATGCCGTCAGGAGGCGGTTGCAGCGAGGGGACCTGGTGTTCTTCTCGAGCGATACCCGGCGGTCACTGGTGACGCACGTCGGGATTTACGAAGGCGCCGGAATGATGATCGACGCGAGCAAGCGACATGGACGGGTTCGGCGCGACGATCTGGACGAGGCGTATTGGATCGAACGCTTCATGTTCGCGCGGCGGATGACGGACGGAGATATCGCCCGCGACGAGCGTGTTCCAGTGAGGCGTCCGCAGGGGCGACGCGGCGACAGAGCCAGGACGGCAGCCCGCATACTGGAACACATCGCGGACGTGCTGCTTCGACGACCGATCCAATGAAGGCGGTGAAACGTCAGCGGGTCGAACGTGACGGCCGACGGCGCATCACGAAGGCCACGAAGATGCAGTCGTTCCTGCCTTCGTGACCTTCGTCGCTTCGTGTTCTTCGTGAGTCAGCCGTGAACCGTGACAGCCGTCAGCTGACAGTCTCCTACTTGATATACCAGTGCCCGGCAATCGACACGCTCAGCCGATCCGCCTCGAATCCTGGAAATGGCGCCGGTAGTCGACGGTATCCGACCTCCGCGCTCAGCCCGAACCGGGTCACGCTCGCGAACGACAGCTCGCTGCCACCGAAGATGCGGAACCCAACGCCGTTGTCCGACGGAGACTCGATCGCCGCAGGCGCCGACTCCTTCAGCGTCTGGTGGTGGAAGCTCACGCCGGAGCCGATGTAGGGGCGGATCCAGACGTAGTCGCTCACGTGATCGAACAGCGAATAGAGTACTCCCGGCTCGACCTGCATGGATGTCACGCGGCCCGGGGCGACGTCGCTCGTCATCGCATCTCGCGTAAACCGGACCTGAATCCCGAGGCGATCGTTTCGCCACGCGCGAGCGGTTGCGCCGAAGCTGCTCATCGATCCGACCAGTCCGCCAACACCGAGCATGTGACGGATCGGCGTAACGCCCTGTGGTCCGCTCACGGCGACGCGCTCTTCCGCTGACGTGCGAGTCCGCGGTGTTGCTGGCATCGGCTCCGGTGCGGGCGCGGGTTCGGACCTTGGTGCGGAGTAGGTGCGCGCCGGCGCGCTCGTCGTCGGCGCGTTGACCTTGACGGCACGCAGGCGTCCCATGGTCACGTGCACGTAACCGGCGCTGTCAGGTGCGCCCGGCCAGTCAACTCTGACCCAGCTGCCCAGGTTGCGCGACACGGGCAGAACGGTGCCGTTCGACGCGTGGCCGATCACCGGGGTGGCGGTGCTCGGGCCCTTGTGAACGTCTGCCGACGGGGCCGTGATGGTGAGGACGGTGTCCTGCGCGCGAGCCAGCGCTGGATTGAGCGCGAGTGCAAGCACGACAGCCATGGCGGTTCGAATCATCTGATCCTCCTGCGATTGCCCGCTGACCCGAGAGCCTCATCACCCGGACGCGAGATCATCAGGCACGAATCTGTTTCTGCAGTGACGGTTTTGACGCAGCCGGACCGCACAACGCGCCCAAAATCGGCGCAGATTGCGCTGGGCACGGACACAGCAGCAAGAAGCCCACCGCCGCCATGGCATTCATCACGCTGTGGACGCTGCGGAACGAAGGGCGCCAACCTCCTGCCGATCCGCCATCTGACAAACGATCGGAGCGATAATCGAGTTATGTTCCCTGTGGCCGTCATCGCGCTCTGCGCCGTTCTCAGTGGCGGCCAGGCGGATACGTCCGGCAAGGAGTCCGTCCGGATCTACGTGTTCGCAACCGAGGCCGCCGCCGGGAGCACAACACCAGACGCGGCGCGCCAGGCGATGCTCGCCGTGGTGCGCGACCTGCGAGAGGCGATACGGCGCAAGGCGGGCTTGAGCGTCGTCGATGACCGGGCGCAGGCTGACGTCATCGTCGAAGTCACCGATCGCGAGGAGCAGGACATGGGTGACGGCGGGTTCGGCGGGATCAAACTCACGCCACTCGTCACCACGACGATTCGTCTCCATGTCAGGAGTGGTGATCTTGCGACGGACATCAAAACGACCGCACCTGGCACCGGCTCCCGCGCGGCGAAGGATGCGGCCGAGCGTCTGCTCAAGTGGATCGTGCGCAATCGTCTCGATCGCAGCCAGAGCCCGTCGCGATCACAGGTCCACTACGCTGGCGCGATGGCAATCACCCGGAGCGGGCTGCCGCTGCCGTTGACGATCTTGAGTGGCGCCGCAATCACAATCGCGCCGGTCGGCGGCAGCTGATCGAGATTGCACAGGCTTGCCAGCCCGAACTTGCCCGCGCCGTGCATCGTCGCGTGGTTCGGGAACGGTGGGTTGAACGTGCCAGCCTGACCTGCGTCGGTTCCGATCGTCTCCACACCTACACCGAGCACGTCCCGGTCTTGGGCCAGCACCCTCGACGTGTGGGGATCGAACCCGGGGCTGTGCGGGCCATCATCGCGAGCATTGATGAACGACCGCGCGTCGGTTCGCCGGCTCCACCCTGTCCGCAACAGGACCCATGCCCCGCGCGGAATCCGGCCGTGCTCAGCCTCCCACTGCTCGAGCCGCTCGGGCGTCAGCAGGAAGTCGGGATCGCGTGACACGTCGGCGGTGACGTCGATCACGCACGCCGGCCCGACGAAGCGCGAGACCGGAATCGTGTCGCACGCGTTGTTCGGAAGATCCTTGCCAGTGATCCAGTGGATGGGCGCATCGAAGTGCGTGCCCGTATGTTCGCCCATCCGGATGGTGTTCCAGTACCATGCCGGACCCTTATCGTCGTACTTCGAGATAACGTCGATGGTCACCCCGGGTGACGCCGCGAACATCGGAGGCAGGCCGATTACCGGTGTCGATAGTCCGAGCGGCTGCGTGAGATCGACCACCTTCAGGGTGCCGCGATTCAACTCATCAACCAGTTGGGCCAACACCGCGCTCATGGCGCCTCCCGCGTGGTCATCGCCGGTGGAGAGATCGCAGCCGCCGATTTCCTGCCCGCAATCCACCGCTTGAATCGAAACGCGTTTTCCGGCAGTTGCAGATCCATGCCGTAGTGGTTCGGGCCAACGGCGGCGACCTTCGCGACGATCACGCTGAGGTCGTTCCGAGCGAACGCCTCGATCGCGGCCTCACCGAAAGCCATCACCGAATCCACTGCGGCAACATGCTCGATGCCAGCGCCCCGCGCGATCGCGGCGAGATCGGTGATGCCCGACGTCGTGTGCGAGTCGAATCCGCCGGTCGAGAGCAGGCTGCCGTTGTCGAAGATGAAATGCACGAGATTTCGCGGCCGGTAGCGCGCCAGCGTGGCAAGCGTGCCGAGATTCATCAGCACCGAGCCGTCGCCGTCGAGCACGATGATCCTCTCGTGCGGCAGGTGCAGCGCGAGCCCGAGGCCGATCGAAGAGGCCAGCCCCATCGCGTGCTGCAGGTAGAAGAAGTTGTCCTTGTGTCCGAGATCGTAGAGCTCCTGCGCGCAGGCACCCATGATGGTGACGACGACTTTGGCGTCCAATTCCGGGTACAGCATGGCGATGCACTCGGCGCGCTTCACAGAGCTTCCTCCATAAGGTCGCGCGTGAGGAGCAGCGCCACCGGGGAGAGCGAGCTCTGTGAGAATGTGTAGGCCTCGCGAATCTGCCGTCCGACTGCGTTCGGATCGCGCGCGTACTCGAAGGGAATATTCAACGCTCGCAGCACTCCTTCGGTAACGATGCCGCCGCGTGTGTGCCACGGATACGGCTCGCCCCAGTGGCCGCGGAGCGCGATCAGCATGCACAACGGGATGCCGTACAGCATCGCGAGCGAGACGATGCCGTTCATCGCGGCAAGGAAGCCGTGGTTCTGCATGAGCAGGATATGCCGCTCGCCCGCGAAATACGCGCCCGCCGCGACGCCGATCGCTTCTTCCTCTTTCGCGACCTGGATCAGCCTGACATCTGGATCCTTTTCGGCCTGCTGGAGCAGCAGTCCGAGCCAGGTCTCGGGCAATGCGGAGAGCGACGTGATGCCCGCGTCCTTGATGCCCTGGAAGACGATCTTCGAGTTCTCGTAGGAAACGGACATGATCGGCTCTCCCGTCTCATCCGGTGCGCTTCACCCCCAGCACGCGCTCCGCATTCTCGTGATACACCTTGCGCAGGATCGATTCCGGCAGACCGAGACCGTAGATCTTCCACCGGCCCTGCGGCGGAATGCGCGACGGCGCGTAGTCGAAGTACTCGTCCTCGGTTTCGAGGAAGCGGTAGTAGATCCGGTACATGTCCTGCGCGAGCACCGTTCGCGGGTCGGCGTCGGTGCCGAACAGGATTCGATCCTGGTACTTGTCGAAGAATCGAGCCGACGTCCGCGGCTGGCGGCCAAGCTCTCCGATCCGCGCGGCGATCTCCACGTGCACGTTGGGAAACCTGTCGAGCATCTCGCCGACCGCCTCGAGGTTCTCGGACCAGTGCCCGACGTGCAGCGCCACGAACGTTGTCTTCGAATGCCTGGCGAACACGCGGTCGCGCGCCGCAAGAATGTCCGCGAAGGCCGGGAAGTCCTTGCCGTAGAACGACCAGTCCGGGTGTGCGCCGAGCTCTTCGTACCGCTCGTTGAAGCGGTCGACAGGCAGGAAGAACGCCTCGGGGTCGCCGACGTGCATCGCAACGGGCAGGCCGAGGCGGCCGCATGCCTCCCACATCGGGTCGAATCGCTCATCATCCACGCGAACCAGCTTGCCCGTCGGACCGCCGTCGCGCAGGTAGAGTCCGAGCGTCTTCAGGATCTTCAGGCCGACCGCGCCGGCCGCTTTGGCTTTGGCGATCTCGTCTCCCTGCCACGCGGCGTAGCCACTCTCGCCGGCGCGGGTCCACGTCGGCTCGGTCATCGTGACGAAGCGGCCTGGAAACGCCCGGTCGAAAGCTGTGATGGTCGCCGCCAGGTCCTGGCCCGATCCGCCCGTCAGATTCACCATCGTCCGGACATTGATGGCATCCATTGAGGGCACCATCTGGGCCGGCGGCACGGTCGGCTGCTTCGAGGTGGGACGAGGAGAGACATGCGAGTGAAAGTCGACGACGGGGAAGCGCGCGCGAGCAACATAGGTTTCGGCCACGTGCAGCATGCTCTTCGGCTCGAACTCTGACAGCGCCAGCGGCGCCGGGGCGTTACCGCGCCCCTGCACCTCGATTTCGGTTCGGCTGTCTTCGGCGGCCTTGCCGCCGAGGACGGTGCCGATCAGACCGGTGCCGGCCGCGGTTAGCCATCCGCGCCGGCTCACCTCTGTGTCTCGTCTTTGTCGCCTCTGCGCGTCACTCATCGCATTCCTCGCCGTCCGTGAAATCGGTCCTGGATAGAAGTCGTCGTGATCTCATAGGAAACGCATGATCGACCGGCGATTCTAGATCAAGGACGTAGGTCAGAGCGACGATCGAGGATCGAGGAGAATGGGCCTGGTGCAAGCGCCATGGGACGACACCGGCACGCGCGCCTCGCGGTCATCGGATCGATTGCCCTGTGTGTCTGCTGGATCTCGGCAGCTCCGCAGCCGCCGTCGGATATCGAGGCGCTGATGACGCACGTCGGCGAGCGCATCGCACACTATTACCGCGGCGCGCAAGGCGTGATCGGCATCGAGCACTCCACCGTCCAGCCTATACAGTCGAACTGGTCTCCTGAAGGATTTTCGCGGACGGTGGAATCAGATGTGCGCGTGGGCGCCGACGCCGCTGACGGCGACCCAGTGCCGCACGTGATTCGGACCGTTCGCCTCATCAATGGCCGGGCGCCGCGCGAGCGGGACAACAAGGACCGCAGTGGCTGTACCGATCCCGTCCGACTGTCGCCCGAGCCGCTCGTGTTCCTGCTGCCCGCACACCGCGACGAGTACCGATTCACTTCCGTCCGCGACGGCAGAGAGAAGGACCGCGCGGCGCTGATCATCGACTTCGTGTCGACGAACCGGATGAGCAGGCCCGAGCTGATCGAAGACGAGCGTGGGCACGATGACTGCTTCGACTGGTCTGGTCCCATTGCGACACGGGGGCGCATCTGGGTTGACGCGAAGACGCACGACGTGTTGCGCGTCGATCGACGCATCGACGGCATCGTCGACGTGCGAGTGCCATGGAGATTGCAGCGCCGATACCATCTCCCGGCCTGGGTCGTGATCGAGCGCGATGATCTGACGATGCGCTACAAGGCGGTGGCGTTCAGCGATCCCGACGAAGTGATCGTGCTGCCGGAGTCCATGCAATCGCTGACGGTGCTGCGCAGCGGACTGCAGTCGATCCGCCGGACCGAGACCTACGGCAGCTACCGGCGCTTTCTGACGAGGGGCCGCGTCATCAAGGACCGTTGAAGGGGCACCGTTCGTGTTCCGTCGGTTCGCAGGCGGGCGGGCCTTGATCCCGTGTACGATAGACGGCCGTGCGCTATCAGCGCCGTGAGCGGAGGGGTGCACGAACCGTGGCGCATGCATCCACTGACGCGTAGCTCGCGATCGTCATCGCGCTCTGCGTGGCACTCGCCGCGAACGCCAGTCCTCGC
>JBKOZS010000250.1:0-33954 GCA_046726015.1 Acidobacteriota bacterium | reverse complement strand
ATCCGTTCAAGACGTTCGCGGCACGCGCGGTCATGGGCACGTATTATGAGGTCAGATCCCGTGAGCGACTCAGAGTTCATCGTGTCGAGCGGCGAGGCTGGCCTGCGGCTCGATAAATTCCTCGCCGCTGCCGCGCGCGTCGGCTCGCGCGCCCGCGCTGTCGCGGCGCTCGAACGCGGCAAGGTGTTTCTCAACGGACACGAAGCGGCTCTCTCGGATGCGGCCACGCGTCTTGCGGAGGGCGACACGGTTCGCGTGTGGATCGATCGTCCGGGCAGCGCGAAGCCGCGGCGCGAGACGCCCCAGGTCGGCGATCTGCAGGTGATCTTCGAAGACGACTGGCTGCTCGTCGTCAACAAGCCGGCGGGACTCTTGTCCGTGCCGCTCGAGCGCAGGAGCGACGTGCCTTCGGTATACGACCAGATCGAGGATCACTTTCGCTCGCGGGGCAAGCGAAAGCCTTTCGTCGTGCACCGCATCGATCAGGACACCTCCGGCCTGGTGGTGTTCGCGAAGGATGCGGAAACGCAGGCGCGCGTGAAAGCGCAGTTCAAGCGGCGCGAGCCCGACCGCATCTATTGGGCTGTGGTATACGGTCGGCCTGACCCCCCGCAGGGCACGTGGCGGGACCATCTCGTCTGGGACGAGAAGGCACTCATTCAAAAGGAAACACACCCGCGGGACCCGCGAGCGAGTGAAGCAATCAGCGAGTATCGAACGATCGAAGCGTTCCGCGCCGCGTCACTGATCGAGGTGCGGCTGCGGACCGGTCGCCGTAATCAGATTCGCCTCCAGGCGCGCCTGCGCGGGCACACCCTGGTCGGGGAAGACCGCTACGTCTACGGCCCCGACACGCTGCGGCCGCTCAAGTTCGAACGGCAGGCGCTACACGCGTACCGCCTGGCCTTTCACCATCCGGCGGACGGACGACGGCTGGAGTTCGAGGCGCCGCCGCCGGCCGATTTCATGTCGCTTCTGAAAAGGCTCCGGCGTGAATGATTACCTGCGCCGGGTCTGAAGACCCGCCCTACAGACTTATTTCGGGGCGAGACGGGGCGCGGGACGCGCTGGACTCTTGCGACTCAGCTCCGTACCCTTCGTGGTGACGTAATACTTCGCCAGCATGTTCGGGCGCTCCCATGATGGGAGCATGTCACGATTCCGCAGATACTCGAGGAACCGTCTCGTCACCTGCCCGAAATGCGCTTCGTGCCCGACCCGAAAAACATCAGGGATCGCCACGTGAAGTTCGCCGCCGCGCTGCTCCACCGTCACTCCCGGATAATGCGGCTGCAACGCTCGGAGCTTCGCCTGCACAGCCTCGAACACGCGTGGCGCGCTCGAAGCATCCGCCGGAACGACGTAGAGCTCAGGCCGATAGCCATCGGCCTTCGTCTGCCGCACCTCGACCCGAGCCCGTGTACCCCCGTAAAACGCAAAGTGCGTGTCGCCCGATCCCGGCGGCGCTTCCCAGTCCCAGATGACGACCAGCTTCGTGTGAACGCCGCGAACAGCGTACGAGACAAGCGTGTTGCAGTAGTACTCCAGCTTCCCGTCTTTAATCGACGACGCGAGTGCCGCGGGAAAGCGCGGCTCGTTGGTGACCCGGCGAAAATCCGCTTCCGTTATCCACGTCGGCCAGCGCTGTGCGGACAGCACTCGAACGTCGGCCCGATAGTCGATCCCTTGATCGGGAAACACCGTCCACTGGACGAGGTCCGCCAGGTGCGTGCCGATGTCGTTGAAGCCTTCACCCTGCTCGGTTGTATCGAAGAACCACGGCGGCCGAATGTTCGATGCGCCGGCAACCACCTTCATCAGGTTGTGGACGCTCTCCATGTAGACCGCCGGTTCCGCCTCAGTGCCTTTGAGCATCTCTCCGAAGGTCGCGGGATCGTTGACCAGCTCGCGCTGCAGGATGCTCGTGATCTCGAAACGCTCGGTCATGATGTCGTAGGCGAGGATGCCTCGCTTGTCGGCTTCCGAGAGCGTCTCTTCGACCTTCGGCAGGTCGTCGGACTTGAGAATCCACGGCTTGTCGACCAGCACGTAGAGGCCGTTCTTGACCGACGCTACGACACGGTCGATCTTCCCGCGGTTGCGCCCTGAAATGACGACGACGTTGCCTGGATGCTCGCGGAGCATGCGCTCGAAGAAGTCGGCGCTCGCATGCACCTCCACGTCCCACGTCGTCGGCCGCTCCGCGCGGCGATTGAAACCATCGATCCGCTTCAGGTGTTCGTAGAGATCGTTCCCCAGCGGTGCAAAGACATCCACGCGCGGCGCGACGCCCGGGTACATCTCTTTCTGCACAAGTGCCGCGTGGAAGTGTCCGGGGTCCAGCGTCATCAAATGAACGTCAGGCATCGCGCGCGTGCGCTCCTGCCGCGCATCGATCCCAATCGCGAGCGCGGCAACCAGGCAGACCAGAACGACTCTCGACTTCATATCGCGGATGCGTCCTTGTTCGCCGTCCGCGACCAGTACCAGTAGAAAGGCAGCCCGATCGCCATGAGGCCGATTCCTGCAAGCGCCCGCCCGGGTGTCGTCATCAGTGTGTTGAGAATCACCCACGTCGACACGAGCAGGAACAGCACGGGTACGACCGGGTAGCCCCAGGTGCGATACGAGCGATCCGCATCCGGTGCGCGACGACGAAAGACGAAGACTGACGCGGTCGCGAGCGCAACGAAAATCAGGACGGCAAAGATCGCGTAATCCGTCAACACGTCGTACGAGCCCGAGAGCACCAGCACAACCGCCCACATGGCCTGCGCGACGATGGCGCGGATTGGCACGTGGGTGCGCGGACTGAGCGGCGCCAGGCCTTTGAAGAAGAGCCCGTCGCGCGCCATCGCGTAAGGAATGCGCGCGCAGACCAGGGAAGAGACCTGCAGCGAACCGAAGATCGACATCGCCATCGCGCCCGCCATCACGACAGCGGCGCCAGGACCAAGAAAACGTGCGATGACCTCCGTGGCAACCGACGATGATTCGGGGACGCTCCCTACGTCGGCAGGCGTGAGCACGTAGAAGTAGGCGGTGTTTGCCGAGATGTAAAGCGCCGCGATGATGCCGATGCCGCCAATGATCGCCAGCGGGAGATTCCGCTGCGGATCCTTCACCTCTTCGGCAACGTACGTCACCTCGTTCCACCCGTTGTAAGCCCAGAGCGCACCAAGCATCGCGGCGCCGAACCCCGCGAAGCCGCCACGCGCCGCTGCGGACACCCCTTCGCACGTGGCACCCGAGGCGTCGAGTGCGAAGTGGGCCCAGTCACCTCGCGCGAGCAGCATTGCGCCAAAGCCAACGCCAAGGACAAGTGCGCACTTGAGCACGGCGAGCACGAACGCAATCCGGCCGCCGACGGTAATTGCGGCGCAGTTGATGACCGTCACGACGGCGATCGCGGCAATCGCCATGAGCTGGAGGCCGCTGATATCGAACTGCTGTCCAAGGGCGGCAAGTGTTGTGACGCGGGCGCCGAACACTCCACCCGCGATCACGTTCAGGAAGATCGCGAAACCGGCTGCGAGGCCGGCAATGCCGCCCGTGCTTGCGACGAAGAAACGCGTCCAGCCATACAGGAACCCCCAGATACGGCCGTACGCTTCGCGGATGAACACGTATTCGCCGCCGGCGTTCGGCATCATCGCCGCGAGTTCGGCATAGACGAGCGCGCCCGCGAGACTCAGGAAGCCGGCGACGACCCAGACCGTCATCACCATCCCGGGTGTGCCGACGTTGCACGTCATCACGCGTGCCTTCAGGAAGACACCCGTGCCGATGACGTCACCGACGAGGACCGCAATCGCGGCAACCAGGCCAAGGCCGCGGACGAGGCCGCCGCCCGTCACCGTGACCGGCCCCGCCGTCGTCACAGATCACGCACGGCAGGCCAGCCCGTGACTCCTGTCGCGGCGCGCACGCCGCGGACGATCGCATCGGCCACCAGGTCCGCAGCGAGCGATGCGATGACGGTCAGCGGGAGATCGGGACGCTGGATGCTCCCGGTCGACACGGCGAACAGCTGGTCGCCGTCACCGGTCGTGTGATAGGGGCGGATCGCACGTGCCGCGCCGCAGTTCGCCATCATGGCGACCTTCGTCAGCGCGGTCTTGGTCAGCTCGACGTTCGTTGCGACCACCGCCAGCGTCGTACTGTGAAACGCGGGATCGTCGAGCCCGCCGCGCGCGGCGCCGCTGACGATGCCGCGCATCACGTCGACGCTGTCCGCGAAGCTGCCGTCCGGCCGCCGTGCACCCGCAACAATCCGTCCAGTGCGCCAGTCGATGATGTCGCCGGCGGCGTTGACGACGGCGAGTGCGCCAATGACGACGTCGCCGAGCTTGAGGCTCGCGGTGCCAAGTCCCCCCTTCATGCCACCAAGCCCGCGGCCGCGATGCATCTTGCCCACCGTCGCTCCCGCACCGACGCCCACGTTGCCCTCGGGGAACGGGTTGGTCGATGCCGCCACGCACGCCTTATACGCGGCCTCCGGATCCGGCCGGATCCGAGGATCGCCGACGGCCAGGTCGTCGATGACGGCGGACACGACAATCGGGACCCGAAGATCTGGCGTGCCCCAGTCGAAGCCGATCTTGCGTTCCTCGCAAAAGCGAACGACGCCGGCGGACGCAGCCAACCCGAACAGCCCGCCGCCGGTCAGGAACAGTGCATGAATCCGATCGACCGGACTGGCCGGCTGCAGCATCACCGCCATTGATTCGCCCGGGGCCGAGCCGTCGAAATCAATGCCCGCTGCCGCCGCGGAACCGAACAGAATCGCGGTGCATCCAGTCGGCCGGCGTGTGTCGGTGTAGTGGCCGACGCTGATGCCCGGTACATCGGTCAACGCACCGGCGTTGCCTTGAGATTGGGCCGAAGTCTCGCCGAACCCCGCGGGAATCGACGCGCGGGCGAAGGCTGAAGCTCCGACGATCGTCTGGCCGAACTCGCGCCGCGTGAAATCAGTCACAGGTCCTCAGAGATTCTGATACGCGCGGAACATGCCGCGGAAGTACTTGAGCACGCGAACCGGATCCGAGGATTCGGGGATCTCGGCGAAACAGTAGCCCTGGAAGTTCATCGCGGCGAGCGAGGAGATGAGCGAGCGCCACGGATACTCCTCGAGAAACAGATCGCGCATGTGCACCTGGCCAATCTGATCGCGAAGGAGCTTGAAGTTCGACTCGAACCCGCCGTCGAGCAGATCCGTCTGATTGGAATTCCAGCAGACGCGCACAGCGGGATGGTTGCCGCCGTAGTCCAGGATTTTCCTGATGCGCGGGACGCGCTGTGTCTCGGCGCCATGCACCTCGAGCTGGATCTTGACGCCATGGTCCTGCGCAAACGCGCCGCACTCGGCGAGCGACTTGCCAATCTGCTCGAGCGTCTTCTCCTCCGGAACATCCTTCGGCAGCCCGTTCGGCCGCACCTTGACGCTCGGCGATCCGAGATCCTTCGCCAGCTTCACCCACTCCTTCGTTTCGTCGATGTTCTTTCGCACGACCGCGGGATCGGCCGCGTGGAACTCGCAGGTCGTGCCGAGGCCGCCGATCTTCACTGGCGAGGCTTCGAACTGTCTGCGCACCTCGGCGCGCGCGGCGGGCGGCAGCGAAATCTCGACGCCGTGCTTGTGGGTTGTCCTGAGCTCGACGGCGTCGAATTGCGCTTCCGTCAGGTTCTTGATGAGACTGGGAACGTCCCAATCCTTGGCGATGTTGTATGTGACGGTGCCCAGCTTCAGCGGCGCGGCGTTGCCCGAAGGACGCGATCCTTGCGGAAGTTCGATGGACGCAAGAGCCGGGACGAGGGCGAGGTTCGACAGGAAGTCTCGTCTTTGCATGCCCGAGAGCTTATCCCAAGCGGAGTCCGTGATGCTCGCGCCCTCAGCGCCTGGTGGCCTCGCAGGTCGAAGCGGACGAGGCGGTCGCCGTTTGAACTTCCGGCGCACTGAGCTCGATGCGTCCGACGAACACGCGCGTGACGTCAAGCGGCTGTGGCTCGATCTGCAACGGCAACACGGCGTCGACCATAGCGCGCGGGACCAGGTAAAAGAGCCGGGTGCCTTGCTCGAACCACGCGTCGCGCCACGTTTCCACCATGGCGTGGGCCTCGCGCTGATACAACCCCTCTTCAACGAGGAGCGCCTGCAGATCGCGCCGGAGGGTGTCGACCGTACCGGCCAGGACTGGACGATCGAGTTTCACGCGCGTCGGCGCATCGCGAACGACACGATAGCCTACGCGACCACTCTCATTCTGGAAGAGAACCAACGTGGAGATGTCCGGCTGACCGGCAACGTCCACATCGACCCTGCCGGTGTCATCAATGCGCGCGGTGATGGGAACGGGAAAACTGGCGAGGCCGCGATAGAAGAGGAACTTCTCGCTCTGCCAGCCGACCCGAATCGGTGACGCGTCGGTTTCGCGTGCGGCGTAGTAGTGGCTCTCGTCGCCATCAACCTGGAAGCGCGGTGTTGCTCCCGGCTGAATCCTGACCTCGTCCCAGTCAATCCCGCCAGGCGCGCTGAACAGCGGAAACGCGGGCTCGGGGACCCTCGCGTGCGGATACCATTCAGTGATGATCCCCCGCTCGAAGCGAACGCTGACGCGCGCGGTCTGCTCGTGCGACGAATAGAAATACAGCACCGGCGTTTCCATCCGGACGGTGGCCTTGATCGCGCCAATGCCCGGACGTGAGAGCTTGATGCTGGTCGGATTGAGGATGGTGACGAAACATGGAAGGTCCGAGGGGCCGTTGAGAGGCGCCCACGCGATCGGTTTTCCGTCCGGACCTGCCTTCGATGTGAACGTTCCCCACTCGTGCACTCGCAGGTCGGTGCCGGTGTGGAGCGTGGTGCCGGAGACCGCGACAGCAAACAGCAGGGGGAGACCAAGTCGTTTCACCATGATGGCCTCCAGGCGGCGTGGCTCTCCCATCATACGCCTGCGGCGAATCAGGGAGTAATTGTCTTTGGTGGCGGGAACGGGAGCGTGTCGGGAATGACGCGCACTGCCGTCGTCTCCTTGAACGGATACTTGCCGCCGCTCGGGAACGTCAACTCGACGAAGAAGGCCGTCCATCCTGACGAGGGTCTCTGCACGCGACCGACCCATGTGTTCGGACCGGACGGTGCCAGCGTTGTCGCCTGGTACGCCGGACCGATGACGTCGAGACGGAAATTGCGCGCCTTCGGGTTCCTGGCCGTCCACAGCTTGACCTCGGACGGGCGCTGCTTTGCCACGACCTTGATCGATCCATCCCGCTCGAAGGTCCACTTGATCTCCGGTCGTGGCGTGCCCTTCACCACTGACGCGTAAAACGCCTGCACGTTCTCCAGCGCGTCGCTCTTGTCGAGCGAATGGTTCGTGTTCGGCACGTAACGCAGGTGCTTCTCGCCGCGTAGATCGTCGAAGTAGAACTGCGAGGAGTCGGGAAGAAAGAACTGGTCTCCGGTTGAATTGACGATGTACTTCGGCAGCGTCAGGCGATCGCGATACCAGTACGGTTCCTCGATCTTCATCAGTGCGCGGAACTCCGGAGTCCCGATACGGTCCATCAAGCCCTGGTCGACATAGTCCTGCACCGCGTCCGACCACGCGCCGTAGGCGCGCCAGTGATGAACGAACGACGGTTCCACGTTGAGGAGGTCGATCACCGCGGGCGCGATCGCAACCACACGCGTGTCTACTGCAGCGGTTGCCCACGTCGTCCATCCGCGTTTCGAGGCGCCGGAAACAACAAATCGCCGGACGGCCTGTCCACCACCCTGCGGCGACGCGGTGAAGGCCGTGACCGTATCCATGGCGCGGACGGCACTTTTCGTCATCGGCAGACGCGCGGGCCAGCGGTCGTCGCCGGTGCGAATGTAGTGGTCCCAGGTGTAGGCGATGAAGTCGTCTTCAGTGCGTGGCTTGCGAGAGGGGTCGTCCGTGAAGATAACGGGTTGATTTGGGACGAGGCGCAGCTCCGCCGTTATGGTGCCGGTGTTGCGCGCCGCCTCGACGAGCCATGCCGGCGGTCCTTTCGGCGGGTCCCGATCGAGCCGTCCGCCGGTGATGAAAAGCATACCGACGTCGCTCGTGACCTTCTCGGGCCGGATGATGGTGACCCAGTGCGTCCACAACGGGCGCTCGACTTCCTGCTCGGTGAGCCAGCGCTGAGAGGTCATCTCGATCAGCGTTGCCGTCGCACCTTCCGCAGGCAAATCACGCAGCACCTTCCATGCATATGCCGGGTCCGGCTTCGCGACGTACCGGTCGAGAGCGGTTTCGACCGCGCGCGACGGGGCCTGCGCGGGAGATTGACCGCGCGCGATCGGCGACGGCATGAAGAGCGTTAGCGAACATGCAACCAGGAGCGTCGAGACACAGCGAAGCGTTTTCGTCACAGCGCGCGGATTATAGCGTGTGATCGTCGAGCGAGATCGTCGCCGTCATGCCCGGACGGAGCTCGTTGTTCGCGTTCGCCACGTCGATGATCGCCTCGTACGCCACAACTGTGCCGGCCTGCGGCTGCGGCAACCCCGCAGGAGTCGTGGACGAACCGGATCCTCCCCCGGGGGACTCGTTCAGTGGCTGCAGACGGACCTCGCTGATCACACCATGAAAGGTCGTGTCGGGGTACGCATCGACCGTGAACCAGGCGTCGTCCCCCGGGTGCACCTCGCCGACATCTGTTTCATCGATGGTCGCATGCAGTTGTATGTGCGCCAGGTCCGCGGCAACGATGAACAGCACCGGCGTCTGAACACTTGCCGCCACCGTCTGTCCGACATCGACGCTGCGCAACACGACGACGCCATCGATCGGCGAGCGGATGATTGTGTGATCGAGATTCACCAGCGCGTGGTTCACGGCCGCCGTGGCCTGTGCAACTTCAGCGTCCGCATTCTTCACGCCGGCTGTCGCCTGGTCGGATGCCACTGCCGCAGCGTCGAAATCTGAAGGGGGAATCAGCTGTTTGGACGCCAGTTCCGTCTGGCGCATCAACGTGGTGGACGCATTCGCGGCCGTCACCGTCGCGAGCTCGCGATCTGCCTGCGCTTGCGCCAGCGTTGCTCTCGCACTGCGCAAATCCGCCTCGAACGTCGTCCGATCGAGCTCCGCCAGCATCTGGCCTTTGCGGACGATCGAATTGAAATCGGCTCCGAGCACCTGGATTGTGCCCGAGACCTGTGTTCCAACCTCCACGGTCGTGGCCGCTTCGAGCGTGCCCGTGGTGAGGACACCGCGAGTTGGCGGATTTGCGGTCGCGCGAGCCAAGGTAACCTGGGAGGATGGTGTTGCACGCGCGGCGCGTTTATCGATCGCGATCGCCGCTATCACGACGAGGATGGCTCCGACGATGATGACTCGGCGCACGGCTCGCCTCCGGCGTGCGGACCTGTAGTGGGGGCGTACCAGGAAATACGACGGCTGGAGCGCGGGTGTTTATAATCCGCCACCATGAACATGGACGACACCCGGCGCGCGTTTCTGAAGCTGACGCTTGGGGCAACCGGCGCCGTGGCATGGCGGGGAGCCCTGGCACAGGCACAGAGTTCACCTCAGCGGGCGCGGGCGGCGCGCATCCGCTTCGCCGCGATCGGCCTCAATCACGGTCACATCAATGGGCAGATTGCCGCAGTCACGCGCGGCGGCGGCGAGCTGGTTTCTTTCTTCGCGAAAGAACCGGAACTGGCCGCAGCATTCGCGAAGCGCTATCCCTCCGCGAAACTGGCGCGCAGCGAACGCGAGATACTCGACGATTCATCGATCCAGCTCGTCGTCAGCGCTGCAATCCCGAACGAGCGCGCGCCGCTCGGGATCGAGGTCATGCGTCACGGCAAGGATTTCATGGTCGACAAGCCCGGCACAACGACGCTCGAACAACTTGCCGACGTGCGCCGGGTGCAGGCCGAGACCAGGCGGATTTACTCGGTTCTTGTCGAGCGTCACGAGCACAGGGCCACGACCAAAGCGACACAACTGGTCAAGGACGGCGCCATCGGCCAGGTGGTTCAGACGCTGTCGCTCGGCCCGCATCGAATGAATCCGGAAAGCCGTCCACCATGGTTCTTCAAGCGCGAGCAATACGGCGGCATCCTGTGCGACGTTGCGTCGCACCACGTCGATCAGTTCATCTACTTCACCGGATCAACCGAAGCAGAGATCGTTGCGTCGCAGGTCGGCAACGTGCACCATCCCCAATACCCTGAACTCGAGGACTTCGGTGACGTGATGTTGCGCGGCAGCCGCGGCGCCGGATACGTCCGCGTCGACTGGTTCACGCCGGCGGGTCTTGGCGTGTTTGGCGATGGGCGGCTCACGATTCTCGGCACCGACGGCTATGTTGAGATCAGGAAGAGCATCGACATCGCGGGGCGCCCCGGCGACAACCACCTGTTTCTCGTCGACGACACGGGCGCACGGCATATCGACACTCGCGATGTCCCGTTGCCGTACGGCGAGCGCCTGGTGGACGATGTGCTGAACAGGACGGAAACTGCCAACGCGCAGCAACAGACATTCTTCGCGATGGAACTCGCGCTGAAGGCAGAGAAAGAAGCCCGGCGACTGGCGCCGCGAGCCGGCGTCACCGTGCATCGATAGGAGGATCCGTGGCCGTCGCTCATGACGATCCGATCGAGGCGCTCGCGGCCGCGGTGCACGCGAACGATCCGTCACGGGTTCAGCAGGTGCTGGAGCGCCATCCCGCGCTCAGGTCGCGACTCGATGACCCGCTGCCGGGTGGCGCATTCGGGTCGACCGCCCTGCTCACAGCCGTGCACCAGCGCAATCAGGACACGATTGACGTGCTGTTGCGGGCGGGGGCGAACATCAATGCACGGAGTCACTGGTGGGCAGGCAGCTTCGGCGTGCTTGACAATGATTCCGGCCTGGCGCCGTTTCTCATCGAACGCGGCGCAACCGTTGACGGCCACGCGGCCGCGCGCCTGGGCATGCTGGCAAGACTCGAGGAGCTGATCTCCGCCGATCCCGCGCTGGTCCACGCGCGCGGAGGCGACGGACAAACGCCGCTTCACGTGGCTTCGTCCGTGGAGATCGCGAAGTATCTGCTCGACCATGGCGCCGACATCGACGCGCGGGATATCGATCACGAATCGACCCCGGCGCAATACCTGGTTCGGGATCGGCAGGACGTGACACGGTATCTCGTGGATCGCGGCGCACGTACCGACATCCTGATGGCGGCGGCGCTGGGGGACACCGGGCGCCTTCGCGCTCACCTTGCCGCCGAGCCACGCGCGATTCGGACGAGCGTCTCAGAAGATTTCTTCCCAAAGCGGAACCCGCGCAGCGGAGGATGCATCTACATCTGGACGCTCGGCGCCAACAAGATGGCGCATCATGTCGCGCGCGAGTTCGGACACGAAGATGCGTTCGCGCTCCTGATGGACCACACGCCGGACGCGTTGAAGCTGACCATCGCGTGTGAGCTGGGCGACGAGCCGACCATCAGAACGCTTCTTGACCGCCGGCCCGATCTTGCGACCACGCTCGGCAATGACGAGCGTCGACGCCTCGCCGTCGCCGCGCAGGACAACAACCTCGCCGCAGTGCGCCGAATGCTCGACGCCGGATGGCCCGCTGACGTCCGCGGGCAGCATGGAGCGACGCCGCTGCACTGGGCGGCGTGGCACGGCAATGTCGAGATGGTCCGGCACCTGCTCCACCGTCAGGCGCCGCTCGACGTCACGGACAACGATTTCCAGGGAACGCCGGTGGGATGGGCGATCTACGGCTCCCTGCACGGATGGCACCCGGATCGCGGCGACTACGCCGGCACGGTCGAAGCGTTGTTGGACGCGGGCGCACCTGCTCCGAAAGTGACCGATGCTGCTGCGATGAGCGATGCGGTGCGCGATGTGCTGCGCCGCAGGAGGGACTGTCCTTAGTCGCCGAATTCCTCGACCCGACTCTTCCACGTCGTCAGGAACATTTTCTTGACGCGCCCCGTCATTGTCGATAACCTAGGCGTAATTGTCGATAACTTAGGTATACGCCGTATGAGCAAACCTTCCGATTTGATCCAGGGCACGCTGGATCTCCTGATTCTCAAGACGGTGGCCCTCGAGCCAAAGCACGGCTGGGCGATCGCCAAGCGAATCCAGCAGGTCAGCAAAGACGCCCTGCAGATCACGCAAGGGTCACTCTATCCGGCCCTTCATCGGCTCGAGCAGCAGGGATGGCTGAAGGCGCAGCCCGGCGTCACGCAGACGGGCCGCGAAGCGAAGTTCTACGCGCTCACCGCCGCGGGCCGCAAGCAACTCGCGCGTGAGCTCGAAAGCTGGGAGCGCCTCTCGAACGCCATCGGCCTCGTGGTCCGCGAAGCGGAGTAAACCCATGCCTCGATGGATGGATCGCGCGCGGCTCCGGTGGCGATCGCTGTTTCGCGGTCACGACGCGGACGCTGAACTGCGCGCCGAGATTCGCCTGCATCTCGAAGAGCAAATCGAAGAGAACATCGCCGCCGGGATGAGTGTCGACGAAGCGCGTGCGGCCGCCGTGCGCCTGTTCGGTCCCGTGGCGCTCGTCGAGGAGCAATGCCGCGACACGCGCCGCGTGTCAGTAATACAGAACCTCGCGCAGGATCTTCGGTATACGCTCCGCTCGCTCCGTCACCAACCCATGCTGGTGCTCGCGGCCACGCTCTCGATCGCGATGGCCACCGGCGCCAACACCGTCATCTTCAGTCTCGCGAGCCAAGTGGTGCTGGCCACGCCAAGCGTGCACCGGGCGGACCGGGTCGTGAACATCCGCCTGAACAACGGCAGCCACGTCTCCTATCGGCAGTGGCAGGCGCTCGATCAAAGCGGCGCGCTTGCCGGTCTTGCCGGGTACCAGTTCGAGCGCGAGGTCAACTGGCGCGGCCCCGAGCAGTCGGTCAGCATGGTGCCGCTCATCGTCAGCGCCAACTTTTTCGACGTGCTCGGCCTGCCGATAGCCATGGGACGCGGGTTTACGGCTGCTGAAGCGGCTGCCGACCGTTACCCGAATGTGGTGGTGGTGAGTCACGGGTTCTGGCAGCGACGACTTGGCAGGGATCCGACGGTGCTTGGCCGCACGCTCGTCTTCAACGGAGACGCCTACACCGTGCTTGGCGTGCTTCCCGATAACCTGCGCACCTTCCCTGGCTTCGGCATCGCTCCGGACGTATACCTGCCGGTGAGCCCTGCATTGATACCAACGCTCCGCGAGCCGCTCGATGGGACGGTGCAACTCGTCGGCCGGCTACGCGACGGCCAGAGCGTCTCCGAGGGACGCGCGGCGCTTGCGACGGCAGCCGCGCGGCTGGCGCAGGAGTACGGCAAGGAGTTCGGTGAAGTCACCCGCTTCTCGCCGCTTGGCGGACTCTCGCAGATCAAGGACTTGAAGGAGGTCGGCGCGTTCTTCGCCGTCCTCCTGGTTGCCGTCGGCCTCGTGCTTGCCGTCGCGTGCGCCAACGTGGCAGGCCTGCTGCTCGCGCGCGGCACGGTGCGCCGCCGTGAAATCGCCATACGCGTAGCGCTCGGCGCCAGCCGTGCGCGGCTCGTCCAGCAACTGCTGACGGAAGGCCTCTGGCTTGCGATCTTCGGCACCGTGTGCGGCCTCCTGCTGATGCGGATCCTGATGGATCTCCTGTCCCGCGTGTCGTTGCCGTTGCCGCTCCCGTTCGAGTTGCACGCCGCGCTCGACGCGCGGCTGCTGCTCTACGCGCTCGCCCTGCTCCTCGTCACGACCACCTGTTGCGCGCTCGTGCCGGCGCTCCAGGCGACACGGCCGTCGCTTGTTCCAGCGCTCAAACAGGAGGAGCCACGCTACGCGTATCGCCGATGGACGCTCAGAAGCGTGCTGGTCATCGGACAGATCGCCGTCGCGCTGGTGCTGCTGCTGACGGCCACGCTGTTTCTCCGCAATCTGACCCGCGCGCGCAGCGCCGATCCAGGGTTCGACGTCGGTCACACGCTGGTCGCGCAAGTGAGCTTTGTAGAAGGACGCTACAGTCGTGAAAGCCGCGCCGCCATCCTCGAATCGATCGTCAACCGCCTGAAAGCACTTCCGGGTATCGAGCAGGCCGCGTACACCTCCGATGTGCCGCTGACGATCCGCAGCGGGATCACGACCGGCACCACGATGCGGATCGCCGAACGCGGCGGCCCGTTTCGGGCTCGCTACGAAGTCAATCGCGTAGGACCGGGCTATTTCGGATCGATGGGGATCCGGCTGCACCGGGGACGCGAGTTCCGGGCCACCGATGCACCGGGTGCTCCCGTTGTCGCGATCATCAACGAGGAGTTCGCGCGGCTTCACTTCACGGACAGCGATCCGATCGGGCAGCACCTGCTGCTGCCCGGAGGGCCACGAGAAGGAGACACCTACCCCGCCGAGGTCATCGGGGTGGTTGCCAACAGCAAACACCGCACGATAGGGGAATCACAGAAGGCGGCGGTGTACGAATCGTTCCTGCAGCGCGGGAACAGGGATCGCCTTGCCTTTCTGCTCGTCCGCACGGCCGGAGATCCCGCGGGATCGGTGCGCGCGGTGTCGCAGGTCCTCGCGGACGTGGACTCGACGGCCGCGATTGACGTGCAGCCGATGCAACGCGCACTGGCCTTTGCTTTCATGCCAAGCCAGCTTGGTGCGGCGCTGCTCGCGGCGCTTGGATCGCTGGGACTCGTGCTATCGATGGTTGGGCTCTACGCAGTGGTCGCCTACTCGGTGAGCCGGCGGACGGCCGAGATCGGCATCCGAATGGCCCTTGGCGCCACGCATCGGGCGGTACTGCGGCTCGTGCTTGGTGACGCCGCGATGCTTGCCGCGAGTGGCATCATTCTCGGGCTCGCGATGGCGGCGTTCATTACGAGACCACTCACGATGTTTCTCGTCGCGGGACTCAGTGCCAGCGATCCGGTGAGCTTTGCGGTGACGGCGGTTCTGCTCGGTCTGGTATGCCTCGCCGCCGCGTGGACTCCTGCACGCCGCGCGCTCAGGATCGATCCAGCGCTGGCATTGAGAGAATAGTCCGAGTCAGCGCGCCCCGGCCGCGGCGACGTCACACGACAGGTCGATTCGATTGTCCCGCGCCCGCGAGCTGTCCGGCTTCACGGGTTCAGCTCGAAACAGGATCGTGGGATCGCTGCCGCTGGGCCCCGACGGCACATGATGGCGGCGCACGATCACCAGCGCCGCCGCGAGCACGACACCGCCCGCAGCTCCGAGCACCACCAGCCCCCACGCTTCCGGCAAGACGACGGTCATCAGCGCCGCCACGGCGACGAGGCCGAGACCGCCGATGCCGTTCACCGGAATACCGCTCATGTTGATTTCAACGGGCCGCTGCCGGCGAGTCATGGGGCCTCCCGCGGATCACCATCAGCATACGCCTGAATCAACGCTTTGGTGCGATGGTGTCACGACAGACATCCCGGATAACGCGCCGGATCTTGGAATCAACGTGAGACTGTGATGTCGGGGCGCCTGAAACAGCCGATCGAACGGGCCCCGCTGTGCTTTCGGGTCCTTGGCGTGAGCCCTCCAACAGCAGTAAGACGGCCCATTCACCGTTCTCGATGATCGCGGGCAACAGTCCGGTGCTACTTGCCCCGCGCGGCAGGGGTGGATAGCGGCTCGACGATCCAATCGCCTGGCGCGAGGGTGACCCCTTCGATCAGCTCCGATCCAAGGCGCACAATTTCGCGTGACGGCGCGTCGGGGGGAGCCAGGCGATACAGCGTGTTCTCGTCGACGACGAACCACTCGGGGAATTCGTTGAGCCGGACGTAGTTGCGATCCAGGTTCAGTACTCGACGGTGGCGGGCATAGTCGAATCGGACAGGTGTGGGCGACGGCAACACGAGGCTGAGATGCAGCTTCAGACCGTCCTGTACCGCCCCGACCTGCATACCCGGTCGCCACTGCAGGGGGCGCACGCCGCGACTCTGCATCAGCGCATAGAGCATCGCCGTGCGATTGAAGTTGCCTTCGCCGTACCAGTATTCGATGTGGCCGTCCGGCTTCTGCATACCGAGCATCACCTGCATCTCGGATTCAATCCAGTCGAGCGCTTCGGGGACCGGCTCGCGCGCGACGAGATACAGGGCGCTCTCGATGCTGTCGGCGTAACCATCGAACGATCCCAGTGTCAGCTCCGGATCTCGTGGCCTCGGCTCCCACACGTGGCGCCGGTACTTCGGCAGGTTGCGCAGGACCTTGAGGACCGCGTCCCGGTAGCGCGTCTCTGCAGTGCATTGATAGAAGGTGTAGACGGCGCCGTAAACGTACCCCCAGTTATCCGAGAGGCCTTGCGTGAACGGTTTCAGGGTTGCCGTGTCGACCTCGTCGTACAACATGCCGTCCGCGTTCGCGGACTCGAGCACGCGATCGAGCAGGGTCGCGATCACCGGTTTCCATTGCTCCGCACGCGGCGACTTCCAGCGCTGTTCGTTCGCATATTGCAGCACGACACCGACGATGAGCTCGTTGCCATGATCGCGGAAACGCAGGTGCTGATCGCCCGTGTGCTTGATGAAGTCCCAGTTGCCGCTGGGCACGCCGTGGCTGCCGGGGATCACCTCCTCAATGTAGGCGTCGGCAATGCGCCGCGCCCATTCGATGAACCGTGGATCGCCCGTCATGTTGCCAAGGCGCGCGAGCACCTGGAGGTAATCGCCGTTCAGCTCCGAGTCTGACGCAGGGAGCCTGCCGAAGCGCGATTCGACGGGCGCCTGCATCATCGCGTCCGCCACCATGTCGACCATCCGGTGATACCACGGCGTCCGGCCGGCATACTCGGTGACCGTGACCAGTCCATCCTTCGCATACTCGCCGGCGCCACACATGCTTGGAGGACCGAGCTCGCCTGTCTTCAGATTGAGATTTCCAGGGACGGACGCCCGCGCATTCGTGTAGCGGATCTCGTTACGCAGCATCTCCAGCATCCGGCCGTGATAGAGCTCGGTGTCGGTGAGCTCTGCCGTCAGGATCAGATATGGATAGAGGTCGGCGCCTGAATTGTGCGGCGTGTACACGCGCGAATCGTCACCCGCCTTCAATCCACTGCCGGGACCCGGCAGGCGGTCCGGCAGCAGCAACGTGCGCTCATCCGCATGCGTGAGCCACACTTTCAACACACGCTGCATGGCGGAGACGGCACGCTCGAACCGCTGTCCGCGCAGACGCGCCTCGGCCGCGATGCTCGTGCCCTGGTCTGCGACGACAATGCCGCTCGCGATCCAGGCGCAGGCGAAGAGGGCAACGAGCGGCCGAATCGTCAGAATCGTGAACCGACGCATCATGGGCGGTCATTGTAAGACGCGAGAGGATGGCCGGTTATCGCTTTCAGGTTTTGCCTTGCTAGAATTGGCGCTCCTGCGAGAGTGCCGATGGAGCCCACGACTTCAGGCCGGTTCGTTCACGCACCGATCCGGCACGACAGCCGTATGCAACGAGGTCACGGTGCTCATCGGTTCGTTGCTGGAGCGTTAGCGAGGATGTGACGTCACATGCGTGCCATAGCCGCACATGCGATCGATCAGGTCCGGGCGCATCCGTGGCGCACGCTCGCGGCAGTCGCGATCGGCTGGGGCACGCTGCTACTCGTGTTCACGTTGTTCGGGGACCGCACAGCGGATGGAATCGCAGGGTTGTTCTGGGGCTGGGATCGGCAAGAGGCCTATGCCGGAATGCAGCCGTGGTGGCCGTTCCGCGTATCCGCATTCGTCGTGTCGTATGCGGGCTTCGCATTGTCTGCGTGGGCGGTCTCGCGCATTGCGCGCCCGTTGGTTGCGCCGGCCATGCTTGCTTATGGCGTGACCGTCATACTCGCACTCGCGGGCGCGGCGGTCTTCATCGAGATGGAAGCGGCACGCGGCCGGGGCGTTGCGGTACCTCACCCGCTTTTCTACATCGTGTCGGTATCGCTCCCCTACCAGTGGCGCTCGGGGTTTCTGCTGGTGCCGCTTGTCATGGTCCTGTTTGGCGCCGCGGGGCTTCGCCGGGCGGGCATTTCGACCTAGCGACATTTACGAGCGGACGAACGCGTACCCTGCCAGCAGCCAGGTGAGGAATCCGATCGTTACCGTGAGAAGAATCCACTCACGGTGACGCCGGGGAGGGATGCCCAGTAGGTACGGCGCCACCACGCAGACAGCGACGAGGAGAACGTACCAGCTCCACGGCGTGCGCATGGCCAGGCCAGCCTGTCAAACCTTTCTCAGCTTCGTCACGCGACCGACCTCCACCCACTCCACAACGAAGATGTTGCCGTCGCGGTCGAAGCACGCCCCGTGCGGGCAGATGAATTGCCCAGGGATGAACTGATCGCGCGGCTTCGTGCGTAGCGGATTGTTCCAGTTCGGCTCGTTCGAGTCGCCCAGTTGCGCGACCAGTGCATTGCTGCGATCCATCAACGTGACGCGCCCGTGGAGGTCCGGCACGACGACCATGCCCTGGCGCTCGTCGAAGTGGCACGGGAGACGGAAGCCGGGTACGAAGTCAACGTGACGACCGTCCATCGTGAACCGCTGGAGGCGATTGTTACGACGGTCGGCAACGACAAGGACAGGATCCGTGCCGCGCGTGTCCATCCAGATGCCGTGCGGCTCGTTCAGTTGACCCGGGTCGCTGCCTTTCCCGCCGAACGTGCGGATGTACTCGGCGTTCTTGTTGTACTGGTTGATGTAATACGACCCGTATCCATCACCCACATAGATGTCGCCGTTCGGCGCGATGGCAAGATTCGTCGGGTTGTAGCGTGGCGGCGGGCCGTCTGCTGACGCCTTGTACTGCGCAATGTCCGGCGGCCCCTGGATCTTCCAGACCGCTTCCCCCTTCAACGTGGTCTTCACGACGACGGCCTGCATCTCGGGCTGTGGCGTCAGCCGCGGATTCGCCGCGTTGACCGTCAAGTACAAAAACTCGTCGCTGCCTTCCTTGCGAATGTGCAGGCCGTGTGCGACGCCGCGGAACTCCCTGCCCCACGATCGGACTAAGCGTCCCGTGTCGTCGAAGACCACCATCGAATCGGGAGTCTCGCTGTCCGCGAACACCGTGTGATGGATGTAGATGTGCCCCTGTGAGTCCTGCACGACGCCATGGGTGTTGCCGAACTTGATGTTTGACGGCAGCGTGCCCCAGTCGTGAATGGCTTCGTAGGTGTACTTCCCCTCCCCCATGACGGGCGCCTTCGTGCCCGCCTTGTCCTGCATGCCGAGCAGGATCGGCGAGACGAGCGGCGCGGCGGCGGCGGTGGCGAGAAACTCCCGGCGTGTCGTCTTCATTGGCGGTCTGCTCATGCAAAGAGTTCTGTAATTGGCACGCCCTTGCCATCGCGGGTGACAAAGACCGGGCGTTTCTCCACGACATACGCGGTATCGGGCGCAATGCCCAGTGCGTGGTACATCGTTGCGTGCAGATGCTCGATCAGCACGGGATGCTCGACTGTCGTGCACGGGCGCTCGTCGGCGGTCTTGCCGTAGACGTTGCCGCGCTTGATGCCGCCGCCGAACATCAGCACCGAACCGGCGGCCGTGAAATGACGGTGCATGCCGTAGTGACGCGGCTCCGAGATGACGTTCGGCATGTTGATCGCCTGATCCTTCACTTCCTTGCCGACTTTCCCTTCCGTGATCGCGTCGCGGCTGAATTCGCTCGCGAGGACGACCAGCGTCCGATCGAGCAGGCCGCGTTCCTCGAGATCCAGGATCAACTGCGCGATGGGCGCATCGATCTGCTGCTTCATGATCGTCGCGCGCTCGTGACCGTTCTCGTGCGTGTCCCAGAACAGGAACGGGATGTACTCGGTCGTGACCTCGACGTAGCGTGCTCCCGCCTCGATCAGCCGGCGAGCGAGCAGGCAGCCCTGGCCGAATCGACCGGTGTTGTAGATGTCGAAGGTTTCCTTCGGCTCGAGTGACAGGTCGAAGGCCTTCGCCGACGGCGACCGCAGCAGCCGGTCCGCGGAATCGAGCGACCGCAGCAGCGACTCGCGCTGGAAGTCGCTGCCGTACTCGTGGACCGGCTCTTGTGCGAGCAGCTTCTCGAACAGCTGACGGCGGCTCTGGAACCGTGCTTCGCCGAGCTCCTTGACCGGCTTCACGCTGGACGCGGCATCCAGTGGATTGGTGATCAGGAACGGTCCATGCTCGGCACCAAGGAATCCGGCGGTGTGGAACGCCTTGACCGCGGCGCTTTCTCCGCCAATCTCGAGGTTCTGGCCGATCGAGATGAACGCCGGTACCGTTGGATTCTTCGGACCGAGCGTCTTCGACACGACGGCGCCAAGGTGCGGCATGGCCATCGGCTGCGGCGGGATATAGCCCGTGTGCCAGTGATACTGGTGACGCGAGTGCAGGATGAAGCCGAGATCGGCCGCATTGAACGTGCGGATGACGGTTCCGCGATCGATGACTCGCGCGATCCGCTCGAGGCCTTGCGTGAACTTGATGTGGTCGACCGCGGTATCGATGGTGGGGAACGTGCTGAGCACCTGTTCGACTTTCACGCCCGGCTCGAATGGCGTGTACTTCTTCGGGTCGAACGTCTCCGTGTGCGCCATGCCGCCGGCCATCCACAGTACGATGATCGCGTCCGCCTTTGCCTCCGGCGGCGCGGCGCGGAGGATCTGTGGATCCCGTCCCACCAGTGCGCCGAGCGTCGCTGCGGCGGTCGCCCCCATGAACCCACGGCGGCTGATCCGCGCGCTTATCAACTGTTCTTCGCGAGTCATGGCGACCTCAGTAGAGCAACTGGAATTCGGGTTTCATGAGGACGGCCCACAGCAGGTCCGCGACGCCGCCGGACGTGAGTCGATCGGGACGCGTGGAATCCTGTACCGCCGCCTCTGCAATCGTCCGCTCTTCAGCCGACGGGGCACGAGAGAGCGCATACCAGAAAATGCGATCGACCACGGCGGACGCCTTCGTCAGCGGCGCGGCTACAGGCAGCGGAGTGCCTGGCGTGGGGGCGACGAGCCGTTCCATGTCGGGCTCCGCGTCGAAGATGAAGAAGCGAATCTGCGGCTGCAGCGTGGCGCCGACATCGGTGTTCTCGATACCAACAGCGCCGCGAAACCGCGTAAAGCCTTTGCCGGCCAGTTCGTAAACGAGTCGCGATGGCGTCTGCACGCGAACCCCGCCGCCGCGTGACGGCTGCGCCGCGGCCGCCAGCGCGATCGGCCCCGTCCCTGTGCGGAGTCCAGACGCTTCCACTGGCTCGAGCGACGACAACGGGATCGCGCCATTGGGGCCGACGAGCTCGACGTCTGCCCACGCTGCCTTGTTCCGCTCGGGAGCAGACGAACCGTTGTCTTCGACGATCAGCCAGAGCTTCGAGGCCTTAGACACATCGAGGTCGAAGTTCCCGGTCGACGCGGATCGCCCCGCGACGGTCTTGCTGAACACGCTCGCCGGAGCGGGCGCAAGCTCGCCCACCATTCGCCTGGCGCCGCGCGAGATCCACGTCGTCAGCGTGGCGCCATTCACGAGTTCGAGCTCCTGAAGGGTGGTCGACGTGGTGACACGTGTCGAGGTGATCTGGTCGCGAATCGGGCGTCCGAGCGCGCGCGTCAGGTCGGTTGCGGGAACGCGCCACTCGCGCGCGTAGCTGCCGGAGTCCCCTGATTGCAGGACGCTCCATTCGCCGGTAATCACGCCAATCGCGTCGGCAAACTGCTCGGCCGTGAGACGCCGCACCTCGGGGCCTGCGAACTGATAGCCGCGCGCTGGTGGTTCACCGCGCCGTGGAACGGCCGGCAGCTGGTACGCGCGCGACGACATGATCGTCATGATCAAGTGCTTCATGTCGTAGCCGTGATCGACGAAGTCGGCGGCGATCCAGTCGAGCAGCGCCGGATCCCAGGGTTTGCCGTCCATTTCGTCGGGGTTTGCGACGATGCCGTAGCCAAAGAGGCGCTGCCAGATGCGATTCACGAGCGTTCGCGCCAGCCGGCCGTTGCGCGCATCGGTGAAGATCGCCGCCGCGGTCGCGCGCCGCGCTTCGAGCGATGACGACGATGGAGTGCGGCTCAACTCCGGGTAGAGGAAACGAGGCTGCGCGTACTGATCGAGCGCGCGGTCGCATCGGAACAACTGCAGCCTGGCTTCAGGCGAAAAGTAGCTGGCCAGCGAGTACGCATCCTTCAGCTTCCAGTGACTGACGAAGCTGTCGTGGCACGCGTTGCACTTCAGGTTGACGCCGAGAAAGATCTGCGCGGAGTTCTGCGACGCCTGCATCCACGGTGTGACCGCTGCGCTCGTTTCCCCACGCCAGTTGACGCCAATCAGAAATCCTTCGGGGTCACCGGGAGTCTGCGGGTTGAGCAGCTTGGCGACGAAGCGGTCGTACGGCAGGTTCGACTCGAGCGCCGCACGAAGCCACGTCGTGATGCTCTTGCGACTCGCGGTCTCCGAGTAATAGGTGACCCCGTCCTCGTTGCGCAACAGGTCGTTCCAGAACGATATCCAGTGCTCCGCGTAGCGCTGGTTGTCCGCGAGCAGCGTCTTCACCAGGCGCTCGCGCTTGTCGGCACTCTCATCTTTCAGGAAGGACTGCAGCGCGTCGGGAGGCGGAAGCAGTCCCCAGAGATCGAGATAGGCGCGGCGCGCGAACTGTGCGTCCGCGATGAGCGTTGGCTCGCTCGTTGCGCGGGTAGCAAGCTTTGCCGAGATGAACCGGTCGACCGGCGACGACCACGCCGTCCAGGTGACGGCTGGCACTGCCGGACGCGTCAACCCGAGCGGCGCTTCCCACGGCTGAGGCGCGGGAGGCGACGATGAGGAGGCGCGCGCCCCTTCGTCGATCCACCTGCGGATGAGCGCAACCTGCGCGGGCTTCAGCGGATCTTCGTCCTTCGGCATCTGCGGCTCGACGCGGCCCAGGATGCGCTGCACGATCAGGCTGCGCGTGCTGTTGCCGGGGCGAATCGCCGCGCCGTTCCTCCCTCCATCGAGCGCATCGTCGTACGTCGCCAGCGACAGCCCGCCCTTGCGTTTCTCAGCGCTGTGACACTCGAGGCACTGGCCGTCGATGATTGGCTTGATCTGGCGCCCGAAATCGATGCGCGAAGCGGTCGACCTGGTCTGCTGAGGAGATTGGGCCGACGCGGGGACCCATATGAGTGGGAACAGGGCACCGATGAGCCACAAGAGTCGAACCATGGGGGAGATCCTGCGGGAAACTATAGCAGGTGTTAACGGGCAGTGAGAGCTGCTGGCCTGACGCTGACCGGCGCAAATATCGCTGTTCGGCATTCGGAATTTGGCAGTCGGCATTGACACGCGTCAGCTCCCGGGGAGGCGGTCGGCGCCGCGTGCCGAAGGCAGCAGCGCGAAGGCTTCCGCGGCCGCGACGCGCGCCTCGCGGCCGCGCCAGATCTCGATCACCTCGTGATGGTCGCGATAGATGCGCTCGCCATTCTGGCTCTTGTGCGCGAACAGCGCGGACTTTTTCTTCTCGCGCACTTTCGTGATGTCGACGTAGTGGGCTGGCGCGAAGCCAAGCGTCTGGCTGCCCGTGTTGACCTCGAACAGGTAGAGCGGGAATCGTCGCGACGTCGCGATATACGCGCGAATGGTCAGCAGGCTCGCGACCTCGTGATCCATGTGCGTGTCGATGGGCCAGTGCGTAAAGACGACATCCGGCGCCTCGGCCTCGAGAAGCGTCGCCATCGCGTTGACCCGCTCGCGCGTGACTTCGGTCGACCCATCGATCTGTCCCGCAAAGACCGCCTTCGCGCCGATGATACCGCACGCGGCTTCCGCTTCCGCCGTGCGGATGGTTGCCGCCTCCGAGTCGGACTTGCCTGGGATGCCGCGCTCACCGCGCGTGAGGTACACAATCGTGACGCGATGCCCCTGCGCGGCGTAGCTCGCGAGCGTGCCGCCGCAGCCGGACTCCGGATCGTCGGGATGGCCGCCAACGCACACGACCTTCAGCGCTCCGGTTTTGATCTGCGCCGCAACGACCTCGCTCGCGGCGATTGCCGCCGTCGAAAGCAGTCCTGGAACCGCAAGCGCGTGACGGAGAAACGAGCGACGGTCTGAGGAGTCGGTAGCCATACAGGCACGGTTGTAGGGCGGGTTGTTAGACCCGCCGATGTTAGCGCTTCGGTTCAATGACGTCGGCAATGCCGGCGTCGATGAACTGGCCGCCCCTGTTCTGATGCGTGTGAATCGCCAGCGTGTTCTTGCCGGGACGCAACGCCGCGCGGGCTTCTCCCGTCAACGGCACGTACGCAAACCCCGCGTTTGATCCGGGCAGCTCCGCAATTAACGTCCCATTGAGGTACACCTTCGCATCGTCGTCATGGAAGATGCGCAGGTGCGGGGCGATCAGCGTGCCTGACGCAACGTCTACAGCACGGCGTAGCCAGATATCCGAGGTCTTCCACGGGGTGCCCACGCGAGCGAAGCGCGTATCAGGCGCGCCAAATCCGCTCGTGCCGGTTTGCCAGCTGGCATCATCGAACCCGGGTTCGAACCAATTCGGCGCCGGCGCGTCCGTCGTGTATCGCCAGGTCTGCGGCGTGCGGTCCGAAGCAGCGACAACGTGACGAATCGATGGCGGCGGGTCATACATGCGGCGAATCGCGGCGATGGTCTCGGGAGAGATCTTCACGACGGCGCGGTCGTAGGTCATGACCCCGTTGACTTCGATCTCGACATCGGTCGTCTGCGTGTAGATCGCCGACGCCAGGCCATCGCCGATGTGCAATCGGAGCTGCGTCAGCAAATCGCGGAAGGCCGTGTTCAGATCTTCACCGTTCGTGTAGCTGCGATAGCCCCAGTTGCCGCGATCGAGCCATGTGTGCGACTCAATGGGCAGGCCCAGACCGCCGAACTCGCCGAGCATCGCGGCGCGAGCGGACTCGACCGGCGGCATTGCGGGCCCGGGGTACGCGTGCAGGTCGGCAACGTCGCCAACCTTTGTATCCGTCCAGCCACTGGTGTTGTTCACGAGACGCGTGGGATCGTAGGACTTCAGCCACGAGACGTACTGCTCGGTGTCGTGCTGGCCCCATCCTTCATTGAACGGCACCCACATCACGATCGACGGATGACTACGCAGCTTGTCGACCATCGCTTTGAGTTCGACCTTGAAGTTCGTCTCGGCGTCCGCGCCCTTGTTGTTCGCGCTCGGCATGTCTTGCCATACCAGCATGCCGAGGCGATCCGCGTGGTAATACCAGCGCGCGGGCTCGACCTTCACGTGCTTGCGAATCACGTTGAAGCCGAGCGCCTTTGTCTGCTCGATGTCGAAGGCTAGCGCTTCGTCGGTGGGCGCGGTGTACAGACCGTCCGGCCACCAGCCCTGGTCGAGAAGGCCGAACTGAAATAACGGCTCGCCATTCAGAAACAGCCGATTGACGCCCGCGGCGTCCTTCTTCACAGCGATGCTGCGCATGCCAAAGTAGCTCTCGACCTCGTCACCTGAGTCGAGCGTCACGCGCACCTTGTACAAGAAAGGATCCGATGGTGACCACCGGTGCGGGTTTGGAATGGGAATCGTGACCGGGAGCGCAGCCCCGACGGCTTCCCCGACCTCGCGATCACCATCGAGCACCACGAACTTCATTTTCGCGCCCGCTTGCGGACCTTCCGTCGAAACACCAACCCGTACTTCTCGCCGATCGAGATTCGGATCGAGCTGAATGCTCTTCACATAGCTCGTCGGCACGGTCTCCAACCACACGGTCTGCCAGATGCCCGTGACGGCAGTGTAGTAAATCCCACGCGGGCGGCGCACCTGCTTCCCTCTCGGCTGCTGCCCATCGTCGGTCGCATCGCGGACGGCCACGACGAGTTCCTGCTCCGACCCATCAGGCTTCAGGTACTCGCTGATATCGAACGTGAAGGGATCGTACCCGCCGCGATGCTCGCCAACGCGCTGTCCGTTGACGTAGACCACGGCTTCCCAATCAACCGCGCCGAAATTGAGCAACGAGCGCTGCGCGGTTCCAAGCTGCGGCGCGGCAAACGTGCGGCGATACCACAGGCGCTGCTGCGGCGAGACCCACACACCAGCGCCGCTCAACTGCGATTCGATGGGAAACGGAACGAGAATCTTGCCGTCGAAGGACGCTGGACGATCCGCAACCGCGTCGGTGATCGCGTAGTTCCACATCCCATTGAGATTCGTCCACTTCTTCCGCGCCATCTGCGGCCGCGGATACTCCGGCAGGACGCGGTCCGGTGTGACCTGCGCCGCCCAGCGCGTTTGAAGACGCGTCGCGGGAACCGGGGATGCGGGTTGAGGCGGAGGAGGCTGCTGCGAGGGAAGAAGCGAAGACAGCAGCAATGCGGCAACAACGACTGTTCGGGCCATCTACACTGCTCCCGGCCGACGGCTCATCACGAAGATCACGAAGCCTCGAAGCTCACGAAGGAAGGAACCTACTCAAAAGGAAACCAAATAGCCGTTTCTCTCTTCGTGCTCTTCGCGGGTTCGTGCTCTTCGTGAAGAAGGCCGTGGGCCCGTGTATCAGTACAGCGAGAACGCGTAAAGCGTGTCACCGACCGCGCAGATGACGTACTGCTTGCCGTCCAGCATGTAGGTCTGCGGCGGATTCGTGAGGCCGCCGATGCGCGAGTGCCAGAGCGGCGTGCCCTTTGCGGCATCGTAGGCAACGAAATTGCCGCCGCCGTCGCCCGTGAACACCAGGCCGCCTGCGGTCGTCAGGATCCCGCCACCACCGCCACCGCCGAACACGCTCGGAAATTCCCGGCGCCATGCGATCTTGCCGGTCTTCGGCTCGATCGCGGTCAGGAAACTCCCGTGCTGGCCGACGCGGACTTCTTCCTTGCCGCCAAGACCCATCGAGCCGCGCGGGTCCGGATCGGTCAGGTAGAAGATCGAGTACGCGTTGTGTTCTGCGACGTAGAACAAGCCGGTGTCCGGGTTGTACGCGGGTGGCTGCCAGTTGATCGTGCCGCCGGCCGGCGGTGAAACAATCGATCCGCCAATGGATGGATCCTTCTCGGGATCGCGCACCGGCTGACCCTTCTTGTCCTCACCCTTCACCCAGTTGGTGTACTTGCCGTACTTCTCGGTCGCGATCGGCTCGCCGGTGACGCGATCGAGTGTAAAGAAGTAACCGTTGCGTGCCGCGGTCGAGACGAGCTTCCGCATCCGGCCGTTGATGCGCGCCTCGAAGAGCACCGGCGTCTGCGCCGAGTCCCAGTCGTGCATGTCGTGCGGCGAGGTCTGGTAGTACCACGCCATCTTGCCGGTGTCGACGTTGACCGCGACGAGCGAGCACGTAAAGAGGTTGTCACCGTCGCCCCGGCCCAGGGTATACGCAGGCGTTGGATTGCCGGTGCCGAAGATGTACAGCTTCGTTTCCGGATCGTAGGCGCCAGGCATCCAGGGCTGTGCGCCGCCATGACGGGCGGCATCGAGACTCGGCCACGTTTCAAGACCGGGGTCGCCGGGATTCATCGGCACGGTGTAAAGCTTCCACTGCAGGTCACCCGTGACCGGATCGAACGACTGCAGGAATCCCGGCGCGTCGATGTCGTTGCCGGTCCCCGCAATCACGTGGTTCCCGACGACCACGGGCGCAACGGTCGAGAAGTACTGCAGGTTGAAATCGGCAATGACCTTGTGCCACCGCTCCTTTCCCGTCTTCGCTTCAAGCGACACGAGGTAGTTGTCCGGCGTTTCCATGTAGAGATAGTCGTTCCACATGCCGAGACCGCGGTTCGCGATGTGCGTGCCGCCGCGCGTCTTCCAGAAGTAGTGCCACAACTCGCGCCCATCGCGCGCGTCGAGCGCCCACGCGTTGTCAGGGGTTGAGATGTAGATCGTTCCATCGACCATGAGCGCGGACGCCTTGATCGTCGCGTTTCCGAACGACGGATACTCGCCGGTGCCTTCGCCCCCGATGATGACCGGAGCGCCCCCGCCCCCGCGTCCTCGTCCGCCAAAGCCGAAGGTGTTGCCCGGGCCTTCGTTCAGTTGCGCGACCCAGGCGAGCGTCAGGTTCTTCACGGTCGCCTGGTTGATTTGCTTCAGGGCACTGTAGCGTTTGCCGGAATAGTCGCCGTTATGCGTCGGCCACTGATCCGCCAGTGGCTTGAGAAGTTCCTCGGGAGCAATGCCGCGGCCTTGTCCGCCCAGCGCGATCGGCATCATCACGAGCGACGCCGTGAGCAAGAGTCTTTTGATCGTCATTTCAATGTGACCAGATAAGCGGTGACGTTACGCATGTCCTTGTCGGTGAGCCCCTCGAGCAGTGCCAGGTGCCCTTCCAGCGGATTCTTGATCTCCACTTTCGGGTTGTCGCCGTCGCGACGGAAGCTCCGCAGCGATCCGTCGTCCATCACCAGCGTGATCAGGAAGTCGTCATAGCGCAGGAGCCGGCCCTGGACTTTTTCGCCCGAAGGCTGCGCGACAGTGGCGGTGAGGACTGGCCCGGGCGGCGGACCGCCACGGCGTCCAGCGCCACGCTCCGCCGCTGCCCCTCCCGAGACCCACGCATTCTGCAGTGCCTTGGGATCGGGAATCTTCGTCGCGATCCCCTGCAGGTCGCCGGTGACGGAATGACACGTGCTGCACTTTGCCGCGAAATAGGTCTGTCCAGCCGCCGCGTCGCCGACCAGGATGCTCGGCGGCGGCGCACCCGATTCCGGAGGCGCTCCCTGCCCGCGGCTCGCGCCGGTCAGGCTGTGAATGAACTCGGCGATCGCCTTGACGTCGTCTGGCGGGAACGGAAACGGCGGCATGCCGCGCTCCGGACGGCCGTTCTGGATGACCGGCCCAATCAGTTCGCCGTCGTTGTCGGCGAGCACGAGCTGCGAGCGCAGCAGGTTCGGCCCATTCAACTGGCCGCCACGCGCGTCCGCGCCGTGGCACGGCGTGCACGTCGTGCTGTAAAGGGTTTTCCCACGCTCGATGACGGCGGGATCCGCAGGCGGGCGTTGCATCGCCGGGAAGACGCCGGGCCCGCGTCCACGTCCCTGGCCTGGTCCGCCCCGGCCCGGTCCCTGCGTGCCTCCCGGCTGCGGCTGCGGTTGTTCCGGCGGCGGCGTCTGCCCCACCGGCGGTTGTGCTGGTGGCGTCTGCGCAGGGGGCGCCTGCGGTGGTGTTTGCTGCGGTTGTTGCGCCGCCACGTGTGCGACCGCGATCGTCAGTCCTGTGAACGCCGCGGCGATCAGCCCGTGTCTGATGTTCATCGCTGGTCTCACTTGATTTCGCGAATGTAGAGATCCTTGAAGCGCATTTTCCCTTCGCCTCCGGAGTGGAGCTGCAGCGCGATGATGCCGTCCGAGAATTTCGGCGATGGATCGGTGTAATCGAGCGTCTTCACGCCGTTGACCCACGTGACGATGTGATTGCCGCTGACGGAGAACTGCACGTCGTTCCAGTCGCCAACCTTCATCGCCTTCTCCCCTTCCGGGTTCGGCCACACGAGCCATTGCCGCCCGCCGGTCTCGTAAAGGCCGCCCGTGTGCATGTTCGGGCGTGGATCGACCTCGACCTGTACTCCCTGGATGGACGTGCCGTCGATCGCCGCGTGATAGAAGATGCCGCTGTTGCCGTTCCCTTCGGCCTTGAACTTCCCCTTCATCTCGAAGTTCTTGAAGGTCTTCTCCGTGCCGAGGTAACCATATTCTTTTGTTACGGCCTCGCCATGGATCTCGCCGTTCTCGACGGTCCATTTCTCGACGCCGTAGTTCTTCCAACCGCTGAGATCCTTCCCGTTGAACAAGGACACCCAGTTGCCGGTCCCCTGCGCCAGGACACCGGGCCCCGCGAGCAGGCAGAGAACCACGCAGCGCGCAAACCTCATTGTTGACCTCCGAATAAACGCTTCATGATGGCAGAATGTGCGGCGTACACGCACGCCCTCCGCGAAAGGACGTCTTGATAATGCGCATCACAGCCGCGTTCGTGATCTTCTTCGTTACCCTTACGGCGCTGGCGGCGAGCCACGCACAGCAGCAGACCGCCCCCACGGCTCCTCCGTCGACAGCGGCGCCGACGCCGGCCGCCCCAACTACGGCCGCCGCCGTCCCCTCCTGTCCGGAAGTCGCCACCGCGATGACGGCCTTGATCCGCAACGATGCGCGTATCCGCGACTGGGCGGAGCTCACGCGCTATCGCGACGCGAACCGCTCGCTCGCCGCACCCTCCGCAGGCGAGGCGCGCGTCGTCTTCATGGGAGATTCCATCACCGACGCATGGCCCCAGCCGCGCTTCGGCGATTTCTTCGCGGGCAAGCCTTACATCGGCCGCGGCATCAGCGGGCAGACGACGCCGCAGATGCTGGTTCGCTTCCGCCCCGACGTGATCGATCTGCATCCGAAGGCGGTGGTGATTCTCGCGGGCACCAATGATATCGCGGCCAACACCGGCCCGATGACAAACGAGGAGATCGAAGCGAATTTAATGTCCATGGCGGAACTCGCCAGGGCCCATCGCATCAAGGTCGTGTTCTCCAGCATCCTGCCGGTCAGCGAGTACCATACGACACCCACGAGTGTGCCCCAGACGACGAGACGCCCGATGGCACGCATTCGGGCCATCAACGACTGGATGAAGAAGTACGCGGCCGCCGAGGGTCATGTGTACCTCGATTACTTCCCGGCAACGATCGACGACAAGGGACTGCTCCGCGAGGAATTCAGCGCGGATGATTTGCATCCGAATGCGGCGGGTTATGCCGCCATGGCGCCGCTCGCGGAAGCGGCCATCAAGCAGGCACTACGATAATGGCCACAACATATCCAAACCTGATCGACGGGCGTCCGGTCGAATCGGCCGAGCGCTCGCCCGACATCAACCCTTCGAACCTTCACGACATCGTCGGCGAGTTCGCACGCGGATCGTCCGCTGATGCCGAGCTGGCGATTGCCGCGGCGAAGCAAGCGTCTCCGAAGTGGTCGCGCGCGACACCGCAGGAACGATTCGACGTCCTGGATCGCGCGGGCACGGAGATTCTCGCGCGCAAGGAAGAACTCGGTCGCCTGCTCGCGCGAGAACAGGGGAAGCCGCTTGCCGACGCGATCGGCGAGGCCGGACGCGCCGGCGCGATTTTCAAGTTCTTCGCTGGGGAAGCCGTGCGCCTCGGCGGCGAAAAGCTCGATTCGGTTCGACCCGGCGTGGAGATCGAAATCACGCGCGAGCCGGTCGGCATCGTCGTCGCCATCACGCCGTGGAATTTTCCGCTTGCCATCCCGGCGTGGAAGATCGCGCCTGCCCTTGCGTTCGGCAACTGCGTCATCCTCAAGCCCGCGGAGCTCGCTCCCGCGTCGCCGTGGGCGCTCGTCGATATCGTGCAGCGCGCCGGGCTCCCGTCGGGCGTGCTGAACCTCGTCATGGGCTCGGGCTCGA
Source organism: Acidobacteriota bacterium (assembly GCA_046726015.1). Lineage (GTDB taxonomy): Bacteria > Acidobacteriota > Vicinamibacteria > Vicinamibacterales > 2-12-FULL-66-21 > QHWT01. Next base: position 2,635 of record JBKOZS010000250.1, on the reverse strand, counting down.
AGCTTGGGCCGGCGCTGACGGCTTCTCCGGACGTCGACGCGATCAGCTTCACCGGATCGCAGGACGTCGGAGCGACGGTTGCCGCCGCTGCCGTGCGCAACGGTGCGCGGCTGCAACTCGAGATGGGTGGCAAGAACCCGCTGGTCGTGCTCGACGATGCGGACCTTGCGACGGCCGTGACGGTCGCGGTCAACGGCGCCTATTTCCAGGCCGGCCAGCGCTGCACCGCGTCCAGCCGGATCATCGTGACCGAAGGCATTCACGATCGATTCGTCGACGCGATGGTGGAGCGCATGAAGAAGCTGGTCATCGACGATGCGCTGAAGCCAGGGACCGAGATCGGACCGGTGGTCGATCAGCGGCAGCTCGACAAGAACTTCGAGTACCTCGAAATCGGCCGGCGCGAAGGGGCGCGGCTCGTTCACGGCGGCGAACGATTGAAGCGCGACACCGACGGCTACTACATGGCGCCGGCGATCTTCACGGAGTCGTCGCCGGCGATGCGGATCAATCGTGAGGAGATCTTTGGTCCGGTCGCCTCGGTGATTCGCGTCAAGAGCTACGACGAGGCGGTTGCCGTCGCCAACGACACGCCGTACGGCCTGTCGAGCGGCATCGTCACGACGTCGCTGCGGTACGCGAGCCACTTCAAGCGGAATACACAGAGCGGTCTCGTGATGGTGAACCTGCCGACCGCCGGGCTGGATTATCACGTGCCGTTCGGTGGACGAAAGAAGTCCAGCTACGGCCCGCGCGAGCAGGGTTCCTACGCGCGCGAGTTCTACACGATCGTCAAAACGTCGTACATCGCGCCCTAACCCATGTGCATCGATTGCGCAGTGTGCAAATCGTCGCCGCGAGAGCCGGGGTCTGACCCCAGCTGACCCCAGCGGGCCCCGACGGCCGGGGTCTGACCCCAGTGGAGGTATTTCGGCAGCGCGGGCGGCGGGCGCAACCGGTAGTGCGTGGAAACCGATTCCAATTGACACTGCTGCGCGCGGAGTGGGATTCTCACTTCAATGTAGATCGGCCATATACCCGAATCTGTTGACCGGTCAGTTCGGCTCGTCTCTAAGGGGAGGAATGGAGATGTTCGACCTGTTCAGGCCTGGGCGCGGCATGCGATCCGCGCTGCTGGCCGCGTGTGTACTCTTGTTACTGTCAGGTTCCTGGTCCGCCGCCAACGCGCAGGCGGTCAAGGGAGCGCTGCTCGGAAATATTACCGATGATGGCGGGCTCGCGCTGCCCGGCGTCACCGTCACCATCACGGAACAGAACACCAACATCACGTACTCGACCGTGGCGAACGAGTCGGGGTACTACATCTTCTCGAACCTGAAGGATGGCACGTACAGGGTTGAATCCGAACTGTCGGGATTCAAGAAGACGATACGCCAGAACGTCCGCGTCGACGTCAACCAGACGGTCCGCGTCGATCTCAAGATGGAGGTCGGTGCGCTGCAGGAAACGATCACCGTCGTCGGTGAGACGCCGGCGCTGCAGACCGACCGCGCCGACACCGGGCGCATCATTCCCAGCGTTCACCTGCAGGAAGTGCCGCTCGGCTTCAATCGCAATTTCCAGGGCATGCTGCTGACCGTGCCGGGCGCCACGCGTCCGTTCCGGCCGCACTCCGAGTTCTTCAACGCGCAGGACAGCCTGTCGACGAACGTCAACGGCCAGTCACGACTCGCGAACAACGTCCAGATCGAAGGGGTCGACGACAATCACCGCACGGGGCTCCTCACGACGCTGATTCCATCCGCCGAGGCGATCGAGACGGTCAACATCAGCACCAGCAACTACGACGCGGAGTTCGGCCGCGCGGGCGGCGCGATCACCAACGTCACGCTCCGCTCGGGCACCAACGATCTCAAGGGCAGCGTCTTCGCGTTCGGCAACAACGAGAAAACGAATGCTCCCGGCTACTTCTCGCACAGCAACCCGCCAACGAAGTACCTGCAGAGCGGCTTCACGCTGGGCGGTCCGATCCGCCGCAACCGGCTGTTCTACTTCGGCGACTACCAGCACACGCTGGACGATGCGGGGCGGACGCAGCGGGCGACGATTCCAACGGCGGCCTTCCGCAACGGCGACTTCAGCGCCGCGCCAACGACCATCTACAACCCGTTCACCGGCAATCCCGATGGCTCCGGACGGCAGCCGTTCCCCGGCAACGTGATCCCGCAGGAGTTAATCAGCCCGATCGCCAAGGCCATCCTCGCGAACGTGCCGGCGCCAAACATTGCCGGAGCGCTCGGACAGACGAACTATCAGACCGACTACGTGCGCCACAAGATCACCGACTCGTTCGACGCGAAGCTGAACTACCAGATGTCATCGAAGGATCAGTTGTCCGGACGCGTCAGCTTCATGCGCCCGGAGATCACGGATCCGCCGATCTTTGGCATCTACGGCGGCGGCGGCAAGGACTTCTCGGGTACCGGTGTCGACACGACGTGGAGCACCGGCCTGAACTACACGCGCACGTGGAGCAACACCCTCGTCATGGAAGCGCGCGGCGGTCTGAACTACTACCATAACGAGGCGCTGTCCGCGGGCAACGGCCTGACGACCTCGACCGATATCGGGATCCGTAATGCCAATCTCGACGAGTGGACCAGCGGCATCACGT
>JBKOZS010000249.1:0-9513 GCA_046726015.1 Acidobacteriota bacterium | reverse complement strand
GCATGATGAGCGTCCGCCTGCCAATGAAGAGACAGCTGACGTGCAGCGGTCCATTCCGCTCTTTACATCCGCGCAGCTTGCCGAGATCAAGCCATCACTGGTGGTGAGGGATCGCGCGGCGATGCGCGCGGCGCTCGTGTTCTGGGGCTTGCTATACCTCATTGCGTTTCACGCCGTGTCCATGCTGTGGCGAGTCAGAGGCCTGCGTGGGGATCGCGTCCTGCTGACGGCGGCGCACGTACTCACCGCCCTCGGGTTCGCCGCCATGGTCAGCCGGCCGGATCCGCTTCGCGACGGGATGCTGTTCATCCGGTATGCGCAGGGCGTGATCGCGGGACTCGGGGTTGCCGGCGTGTTGTCGTTCGTCAACCTGCGCACGAACAGTGTCCGCGCGCTCAGCTACCTGCCGCTCATCGCAGCGTTCGTGCTGTCGTTGCTGCTGTTGTCGCCGCTTGGTACCGGGCCGACGGGCAGCGGCGCGAAGGTGAACCTCGGACCATTTCAGCCGATTGAAGCGATTCGCGTCCTCCTGGCGCTCTTCCTGGCCGGCTACTTCGCGCGCAACTGGGAGCTCTTGCGCGCGGTGCGCAGTGACGGCATCGCGCGGTTGCCGCTTCCGCGATGGCTGAACCTGCCGCGCGCCCGGTATGCGGCGCCAGTCTTCATCGGTGTCGGGGGCGCATTGTTGTTGTTCTTCGGTCAGCGCGATCTCGGGCCCGCGTTGATGCTGGCTGTCGTGTTCCTGGCGGTGTACGGCATTGCCCGCGGCACCATCGGCATGGCGCTGGCCGGCGCGGCATGTCTCGCGGCCGGCTTCTATCTCGGTTACCGTCTCGATATTTCGGCAACGCTCGTCGATCGCGTCCGCATGTGGCAGGCCCCGTGGGACAACATCGCGCGTGGCGGCGACCAGGTTGCGCAGGCCTTGTGGTCCCTTTCTGCGGGCGGCCTGTTCGGGACGGGAGTCGGCCTCGGCGATACGCGCTACCTGCCTGCAGGGCACACGGACCTGGTCCTCGTCGCCATCGCCGAGGAGCTCGGGTTTGCCGGGCTGCTACTGGCCGCAGTCGTGTACGCGATCATCGTTGCCCGCGCGCTGTCGATTGCGCGGCGCGCCTCCACGGACTACGGGTTGTTCCTCGCAACCCTGATCGCACTCTTCATTGCCGTTCCCGTGCTGCTCATGGCGAGCGGCTCCCTCGGGATCGTGCCGCTCACGGGTGTGGTGACGCCGTTTCTCAGCTTTGGCGGCTCCGCGATGGTGGCGAACTTCGCTGCGCTCGGGTTGCTCGTCTCCATTCGATCCGACACCGCGCCGCCTGCGGATCTTGCGCTGTTCGCGAAGCCGGTGCGATCGCTGGGCGTGGTCATGGCAACGGCTGCGACCGTTCTCGTTTGCCTCGCGGGCTTCGTCCAGACTGCGCGCGCCGACGAGTTCCTGGTGAAGCCGCATCTCGGGATCCAGGCCGATGGCTTCAGGCGCTACCAGTACAACCCGCGCATCCTCGATCTCGTCCGCGCGATTCCTCGCGGAACGATCGTCGATCGTGAAGGACTCGTGCTGGCGAGCGACGATCGAGCAAAGATCCAAAAGGCGGCGCCCGCACTCGTCCCGCTAGGCGTGGCGATCGACACCACGTGTAGCGACAGCGCGACGAGGTGCTACCCGCTGGGCGGCCGCACGTACCACCTGCTCGGGGACGCCGAAACGCGCCGCAACTGGACCGCTTCGAACACGTCGTTCGTGGAGCGTGACCGCGAAGCGCAGTTGCGTGGCTTCGACGATCACGCGGCCGTGGTCACGATTACTGAAAAAGATGGATCGGCCGGCAGCGTGCTTCGCCGCGACTACCGCGACATCGCCGCTTTGCTCCGGCATCGCTACGATCGCGACAATCCAGCAGTCAAGGCCGCGATGAATCCGGATCGGGAGCTGCGGCTGACGATCGACGCGCGTCTGCAGGTCAGGGTCGCCGCAATCCTTGAATCCTATGCCCGGCGATCTGCAACGGGCCACGCCGCGGCCGTCGTCGTGGATCCGTCCACGGGCGATCTCCTGGCCAGTGTCAGTTATCCCTGGCCCGGATCCGGCATCGTGACTGGGGCGGGCGACTGGAAGGAGATGGTGGACGAGGCGCTACTCGATCGCGCGCGGTACGGTCTCTATCCTCCAGGTTCCACGTTCAAGCTGCTGACCGCGGCTGCCGCGCTGCGGCAGGACCCCAACAACGCGACGCGCACGTTCACATGCAGCCGGTTGTCGGACAACCGCATCGGCGCACGCGTGCCCGGTTACGCGCGGCCGATTCGCGACGACGTGAAGGACCGCACACCGCATGGAACCATCGATCTGCACAGGGCGATGGTGGCCTCGTGCAACGCGTACTTCGCGCAACTGGCGGTGCGTCTTGGGCCGCGGGCGCTGCTCGAAACCGCGGGCCGCGCGGACATTCCGCTCGCGAGAAACAACACCGCCACGCGGATTCGCGACACCCTGCCGCAGATTGGCTACGGACAGGGCGAGGTCGTCACGTCGCCGCTGCGCCTCGCCCGGGTTGCGGCGGCCATTGCATCGGACGGCCGGTTGCGCGATGTGCGTCTGCACCTCGCCGATCCTCCGCCGGCCGCGCACGAGTTCCTGCCACCGGAGACCGCGCGCACGCTCGCCCGTTACATGCGCGACGTGGTGCTGAACGGGACAGGGCGCGTTCTTCGCGGCGCGCCGGTGGAGATTGCCGGCAAGACCGGGACGGCGGAAGTGGCCGGCGCCGCCTCGCATTCGTGGTTCGTTGGATTCGCGCCTTACAGCGCCGCGACGCGGCGCGTCGTGGTTGCCGTCATCCTGGAGAACGCCGGATACGGCGCCGCCGGCGCTGCGCCGGCCGCGGGAGAAATCATCGCGGCGGCTGCCGCGGCCGGACTCGTTCGCTGAGGAACACCTATGGATATCGGGGGCAAGGCGCGCAGGCTCGAACGGAAGATCAGCCGGACGGTCGATGCGGCGGTCGAGGAGTTCGTCGGCCGTAGTACGATCACGCCAATTGAGATCGTGCACGGCGTGCTCGATCGCACGGAGCAGCAGGTCCAGGAGATCGGACGAGGCCGTCGCGTCTTTCCCTTCAACCATGTCCGCGTCCACGTGGCCGCGGCACCGAAGGACAAGGAAGCACGTGCGCGGATCGCGGCGGTCTTCGATGGACCGCCGACACTGTCCGAGCGCATCGTGGAACGTCTGCGAACCGCGGGCTGTGCGGTGCGGGCGGTCACGACCGAGGTCGTGTTCGGGCGCGCGCGCGGCGCCGACTGGGTGTCGCGCGACTTTCACGTCCAGTTCGAACATGTCACGCATCCAGCCGTCGCATCGCCTGCTGCCACTGCGACGCAAACCGCGTGCGGCACCCTCAGGCTGACCGTGCTCTCCGGAACGGCGCAGCAGCGCGGCTATCTGTTCAAGGGGGGACGCATCGACATCGGGCGCCGCGCCGAAGTCTTCGATCAGAACCAGCGATTGATCAGGACGAATCACGTCGCGTTCCTTGATGAAGCGGCCGACCAGAACGCGACCGTGTCGCGCCGTCACGCGCACATCGACTTCAACGAGACACAAGGCTGCTATCGGTTGTGGGACGATCGAAGCGCCCACGGCACCAGCATCATTCGCAACGGACGAACGATTCGCGTGCCGCCGGGCGCGCGTGGCACACGGCTGGAGGCGGGGGATGAGATCGTGCTCGGCGGCGCGCGCCTGAAAGTGTCGTTCGCGACACCTTCGGCGACCCGCTAGGATCGCGCCCTCCGGAGGGGAAGTCGTCTCGGCGGTGCGACCGTTGTCGGTGTGATTCCCGCGGGGTGCCTGTTTTTCGCACTCCGCGGCACTCGGCGGCCGGCACCGTCGTGTGGACGTCGATGATGATGGCGCGGTGAACGTTATACCGCGACTTCGACTTCCTTCGTCAGGCCCAGTTCCTTCCGCACTTTCTCTTCGATCAATTTGAACGTGGCGGGGTTGTCCTTCAGGAACTGCTTGACGTTTTCGCGTCCCTGGCCGAGGCGGTCGCCGGCGAACGCGAACCAGGTGCCGCTTTTTTCCACGATCTTGCGATCGACCGCGAGATCGAGCAGGTCTCCTTCACGCGAGATGCCTTCGCCATACATCACGTCGAACTCCGCCTCGCGGAACGGCGGCGCGACCTTGTTCTTCACGATCTTCACGCGCGTGCGGCCGCCGACCACGGTGTCGCCATCCTTGATGGCGCCGATGCGGCGGATGTCGACGCGGACCGAGGCGTAGAACTTCAGCGCGCGTCCGCCCGTCGTCGTTTCGGGGTTGCCGAACATCACGCCGATCTTCTCGCGCAGCTGGTTAATGAAGATCAGGCAGGTCTTCGACTTCGACACGATGCCGGTCAGCTTGCGGAGCGCCTGCGACATGAGCCGCGCCTGCAGGCCCATCTGCGCTTCGCCCATCTCGCCTTCGATTTCCGCGCGCGGCACGAGCGCGGCGACCGAGTCGACGACCACGACGTCGACGCCGCCGGAGCGGACGAGCACTTCGACGATCTCGAGCGCCTGCTCGCCGTTATCGGGCTGCGACACGAGGAGATTCTCGAGGTCGACGCCGAGCTTCTTCGCGTACTGCGCATCGAGCGCGTGCTCGGCATCGACGAACGCGGCCATGCCGCCGCTCTTCTGCGCCTCCGCGATCACCTGGAGTGCGAGGGTCGTCTTGCCGGAGGATTCCGGCCCGAAGATTTCAATGACACGGCCGCGGGGCATGCCGCCGATCCCGAGCGCGTAGTCGAGGCTGACGGCGCCGGTCGAAATCGCGGGGATCTGCGCAACGACGTCCTTCTGGCCGAGACGCATGATGGAGCCCTTGCCGAACTGCTTCTCGATCTGGCCAACGGCCATTTCGATGGCCTTCAAGCGCTCGCGGTCGTTACGGTCGTCTGCCATTTGCTCTCCTTCTATCACTTCGCTCGGTGGGCCCCTTTAGATTCCCCACCTCGCTGCGCGCTCGCGGCCCTTCGGGCTTCCTCCGGCGCTCGCTTGCGGCTGCGGGATCGAGGCGGTCAGTTCACATCGGTTGTCGCATTCTAGGTGTGGCCCAGCCGGGGTGTCAAGCGAAAACGCGTAAGGGCGTGCCACCTAGATCTCAGTACTACAGCGACTTGCGGCGACATCAGACTTTCGCCTGTTTTGCAAAAGCGTGCAGATTCTGCCGGCCCATCGGCAGTGGTAATCGGCATATTTCGCATCCTACCGGGACCAGGTGACAAACCAGGTCATTTACGATGCAGAGCCATGCCGTCGCCCGTGGGACACGCTCTCGGGGGGATTGCCGCGGGTTGGGGTCTGACCCCAGTGCGTAATCTCAGAACGTTCGTTCTGCTTGCCGTCGCAGGCGGCGCCGCGGACCTGGATCTGCTCGTCGGGTCTCACCGCGGGCCAACGCATAGCATTGGCGCCGTCCTGCTGACGTTTGTGGTGGTGACGCTGTGGACGCGCAGCGTGTGGTGGGGGAGTGCGGCATCAGCCGCATGGGGCTCGCACGTCTTGCTCGACTGGCTGGGCACGGATACGAGCCCGCCACTCGGTGAAATGGCGCTGTGGCCGCTGACGCGCACGTATTACGAATCCGGCCTGCACCTGTTCCCGCCCATCTCGCGGCGTTACTGGTTGCCGGAGTTCTGGACGTTCAGCCTGAAAGCGCTGGCGATCGAGCTCGCAATCCTTGGCCCGATCGCCGCGCTGGTTATTTACGCTTCAACAGCACGTCCATCCCCGCCTTATCAACGGCGCGGACAAGTGCCTCGTCGGGAGTGATCTGACCCTTCTTGACAAGGTCCGCGAGCGCATCGTTCAGCGTCACCATGCCCTGCGCGCGCCCGACCTGCATCATCGAGTTGATCTGGAAGGTCTTGCCCTCGCGAATCAGGTTGCTGATCGCGGAGTTCACGAGCAGCACTTCGAGGGCCGCGATCCGGCCGCCGCCGACCTTCTTGCACAGCGTCTGCGCAATGACGCCGCGCAGCGATTCCGACAGCATCACGCGGATCTGCGCCTGGCGATCCGTTGGAAACTGATCGATCACGCGGTCGACCGTCGACGCGGCGGTTGTCGTGTGCAGCGTGCCGAACACGAGATGCCCGGTCTCCGCCGTCTCGATCGCAATCGCGATGGTCTCGAGGTCGCGCAACTCGCCAACGAGGATGACGTCGGGATCCTCGCGCAGCGCCGCCCGGAGCGCGTCCTTGAACGAACGCGTGTGGTTGTGTACCTCGCGCTGGTTCACCAGGCACTTGTCGTTCCTGTGGACGAACTCGATCGGATCTTCGATCGTGATGATGTGATCCGCGCGATTGCGGTTGATGTAGTCGACCATCGCGCACAGCGTCGTCGACTTGCCGGAGCCGGTCGGTCCGGTGACGAGCACGAGCCCTTTCTTCAGCTGGCAGAGACCGAGCACGTGTTGCGAGAGGCCAAGCGTTTCGGCGCTGAGGATCTTCGATGGGATCACGCGGAAGACCGCGCCGACGCCGATACGATCGAGGAACACGTTCGCGCGAAAGCGCGCGAGGTCCGCAATCTCGTACGCGAAGTCGGTATCGTGCCGCGCTTCGAACTCCGCGCGATTGACCTCCGGCATGATCTCCCAGAGGAGACGCCGAACCATGTCGCTGGTGAGCGGGCCCACGTTGTCGGCGAGCGGCTGCATCTCGCCGTCCTTGCGAACGAGCGGAGGGTTGCCCGAGGAGAGGTGCAGGTCGGACGCCTTCAGCTCGCACATGCGACGGAACAATTGATCGATCATCGGAGCCGCCACCGGCGGTCCGCCAGCCGCAGCCACGGGAAGCGTGGGTTTGGCGGTGAGCGGATCGGGAGCGGCCGTAACCTGGTCTGGCGGAACGGTGAGCATAGGCAGGGGCATCCTTCAAAGCCTGTGCCCCGCGGGCGGCGCTCGCGAAGTGCTCAAAAATCGGCAGAGAATATGCGATTTCCTGTGCGTGCGCGCTCGCCGGGTGTGCGCCCTCCGTTCACCCGCACACATGACACAAAGGTTCACGATGGAACACTGAGCACGCAAGTTTGAACGACGAATTTTGTTAGTACGAGTAAAAACCCCGGCCGGTTTTGCGCCCGTAATGTCCTGCGGCGACCATGCGGCGGAGCAGCGGACACGGACGGTACTTGGGATCGCCAAGTCCGTCGTGCAGCACGTTGAGAATGGCCAGGCAGACATCGAGACCGATGAAGTCGGCGAGCGCCAGCGGGCCCATGGGATGATTCATCCCGAGCTTCATGACCGTGTCGATCGCTTCCGGCGTGCCGACGCCCTCCATCACCGCATAGATTGCCTCGTTGATCATCGGCATCAGGATCCGGTTGGAGATGAAACCGGGATAGTCGGCCGCTTCGACGGCTGTCTTGCCGAGTTGCATGCAGAGATTCGTGGCAGTCAGCATCGACTCGGCGGACGTCGCCTGACCGCGAATCAACTCGACGAGCGACATGAGCGGCACCGGATTCATGAAGTGCATCCCGAGCACTCGATCCGGACGCTTCGTCGCCGCCCCAAGGATGGTGATGGAGATCGACGAGGTGTTCGATGACAGGACCACGTGGGGCTTTGTGATCTCATCGAGCCGCGTGAACACGGCAACCTTCGCGTCGACGTTCTCGGCAATCGCTTCTATGACGTAATCGGCATCCGCGAGTCCATCGAGATTCGATCCGAGAGACAGATGCGCGAGCGCCGCTTCGCGGTCGGTGGCCGACAAGCGCCCCTTCTCGACGAACCTGGCGAGGCTCTGCTCGATGCTGGCGCGCGCGCGCTCGAGCGCCTCCGGCACCGTGTCGCACAGCCGCACGACGTAGCCCGCCTGTGCGAACACTTGGGCGATGCCATTCCCCATCGTGCCCGCTCCGACGACGCCAATTCGCTGGATCAAGACAGTCGTTCCACGGCCAGTGCCACGCCGTTGCCGCCGCCGAGGCAGAGCGACGCGATGCCGCGTTTCAGATTGCGTCGCTTCAACGCGTACAGCAACGTCGTCAGCACGCGCGCGCCGCTGGCGCCGATGGGGTGACCGATTGCGACCGCGCCACCGTGGACGTTGACCTTCCTGGGGTCGATGCCCAGCTCGCGCAGCACCGCAACGGCCTGCACCGAGAATGCTTCATTGATTTCGAAGAGGTCGACGTCCTCGAGGTTCCAGCCGACCTTCTGCGCGACCTTCCGCACCGACTCCACTGGTGTCATCAGCACCAGCTTCGGTGGAAGTCCGCTCGTCGCCTGGCCGACGATGCGCGCGAGTGGCGTGACGCCGAGCGCCTTTGCTTTCTCGCTGCTCGTGACGACCAGCGCTGCGGCACCATCGTTGACGCCGGGAGCATTACCGGCCGTGACGCTGCCGTCCTTCTTGAACGCCGGCTTCAGTGCGGCGAGCGTCTCGACGCTCGTGTCTTCGCGGATAGCTTCGTCGCGATCGAAAACGATTGATGCCCCCTTCTTCTGTGGGATCTCAATCGCCAGGATCTCGTCCTTGAACCAGCCTTCGCGCGTCGCGTGCGCTGCCTTGCGGTGGCTCTCCACCGCGTACTTGTCCTGTTCGCAGCGCGTGACCTTGAAATGTTCCGCGACGTGTTCGCCGGACATGCCCATGTGGCACTGCTCGAACGCGCACCAGAGCCCGTCGTTGATCATCGAGTCGACGATGGTGCCGTTGCCCATGCGCAGTCCCTCGCGGACGCGCGGGAGCAAGTACGGCGTGTTGCTCATGGACTCCATGCCACCGGCGACCGCAATGTCGATATCGCCCGTCGCGATCCCCTGGGCGGCCAGCATCACCGCCTTCAGCCCGGAGCCGCACACCTTATTAACAGTCATGGCGGCGACGTGGTCACTCAGCCCGCCATTGAGCGCCGCCTGCCGCGCCGGGTTCTGTCCTTCACCCGCGGTGACGACGTTGCCCATGATGCATTCATCGACGCTGTCCGGGTCGATGCCGGCACGGCGCACCGCCTCGCGTACGGTCAGTGCCCCGAGTTGCGGGGCAGGAAAGTCTTTGAGCGATCCGAGGAATTTGCCGGTCGGAGTCCTGACGGCCGAGACGATTACCGGTTCACGCATACGTCAATTCGAATCACGTTGTCGTCGCCAAGCAGCATGCGAAGCCGTTGGAGGACGACGTCGCGTGCGCGCTCGACCTCGCGCGCCCACCGCGCGTCCCGCACGCGCACGCGAAGCACGCGGTCGCGTGCCAGCTCTACCGAGGTGACGCGCGCAAGCGCGGGGCCGACTGCGAGCGACCACGCGAACGAGGTCTTTCCTTTAGACGCAGGCTGGCGCCGGATGATTTCCGCGAGGACTCCGGAGGCGAAGTTCTGGAGTGGTAACACCGATCGTTGATGTTACCACCCCGGCCGGTTGAATCAGAGGGACTTCAAATACTCCACGAGATCGTGACGCTCTTGCGCGCTCAGGCGGAGGCCGAACACCTGGTTGTAATG
>JBKOZS010000248.1:0-12565 GCA_046726015.1 Acidobacteriota bacterium | reverse complement strand
CCACCGAAGCATGACGGTTGATGGACGTATCATCCGGCTCGTTCCACTGCGGGTGGGCACGAAGCCGATTGGACTCCTCGCCGCATCGGGCCGGCCGGTGGAGGCCGGCACGCTCGACACGCTGGCTGGCGTTGTGGCGATTGCGATCGAGCGCGCACACTTCCTGGAGGAGCGCAAAGCCAGCGAGCTGATGCGTCAGAGCGAGCAGTTGAAGACCGCGCTGCTGGCGTCCCTCGGTCACGATCTGCGTACTCCGTTGACCGCCATCCGCGTGGCCGCAAGCAACATCAAGGGATCGGAGCTCGCGCCCGAGGAGCGCCTCGAACAGACTGACGTGGTCCTGTCAGAAGTCGAGCGCCTGACCCGGTTGTTCCAGAATCTCCTCGAGATGGCCCGTATTGATGCCGGCGCAGTCGCAACCGAGTCGAGATGGACTTACCCTTCAGAAATCATCGAAGCGGCTCGTGACCAGGTCGAGCACACGGTTCAAACGCACAATGTGGAAGTCACGATTGACCGTGACATTCCGGTGCGACTGGATCCTCATCTCACAGCAGCCGCGCTTGCGCACCTGCTCGAGAACGCCGCGCAGTACGCGCCGGCAGGTCCGGCCATCGAGATCACGGCAACCGTTGCCGACGAGGAAGTCGTCATCCAGGTTCGCGACCATGGCCCCGGTATCGCACCAGCGGATCTGCCGCATCTCTTCGAGCGCTTCTATCGCGGCGCCGCGGCGACGAGGCGCGTCTCCGGCACAGGAATGGGACTCTGGATTGTGAGAGGACTGCTGGCTGTCGAGCGCGGCCGCGTGTGGGCGGAGAATTGCAGCGACGACGGCGCACGGTTCACGATGGCCGTCCCCGTTTCCGTAAAGGAACAAAAAGAAGCCGCGGCATCACCGAACCCATGACGGAGCGTCCGCGGATCCTGCTCGTCGACGATGAGGCCGCTATCCAGCGCTCCGTTGGCGCGCTGCTGCGCTCTCGAGGGTACGAGGTGGACATTGCAGGCACGGGAACAGAGGCGCTCCGGACCGCAGAGCAACGAACGCCAGCGCTCGTCGTGCTCGATCTCGGTTTGCCGGATCTCGAGGGCACCGAAGTGTGTCGCCGCATCCGCGCGGCTTCCGAGGTGCCGATCATCGTGTTGTCGGCGCGCGGCGCGGAAGCCGACAAGGTGAACGCGCTCGATCTTGGCGCCGACGACTACGTGACCAAGCCGTTCGGTCCGGAGGAGCTGCTGGCGCGCATTCGCGTGGCGCTCCGGCGGATTGCCGGGGAGAGTCCCGAGACGGGCGTCCTCCGTGTCGGCGCTCTCGCCATCGACTACGACCGGCGCCGCGTCGTCCGCGATGACGAGGAGATCAGACTCACACCCAAGGAATTCGAGCTGCTGTCGTTACTCGCGCGCAACCACGATCGTGTGCTGACACATCGGGCCATTCTGAAGGCGGTGTGGGGAGCGAGCGCGGTAGAACAGCCCGAGCATCTGTGGACGCTGGTCGCGCAGCTCCGGAAAAAGATCGAACCCGACCCCGCGAAGCCGAAGTTCCTGCTGAGCGAGCCATGGGTTGGATACCGGTTCGTCACCGAGCGCTCGTGATTTACTCGTCGCAGCCACGCATTCCCTGTAACTTCCGGACTTCAGCAACTCTTTAGGCACTCCTTGGGCCGTCCTCAGGTCGCCCTTCCTATGCTCAACATATGGTTCTCGCAGCCTTCGTTGCATTCGCCGCGTTCCTCTGGATAGTCGCTGTCGCTTCCGCGCTGGTGTCGTTTGCGCTCACCGCCGCGATTGCTGTCGCGTGGTGCATCCGGTTGGAAAAGCATCCCGAGACGATTGAGGTCTTTCGTGGCTGACCTCGCCTTCAGTTCGGCATTTGGCATTGGACATTGGGCATTGACATTGTGCATTGACACGGGGCGCCTTACGCGGCACCTCACAGTTTAAGGATGTCCACTCGTCCATCCGCCGACGCACTGCTCGCACGCATCCAGGAGACGGAACTGGCCCGCCTTCGAATCTATATCGGAGCCGCGCCTGGTGTCGGAAAAACGTACGAAATGCTCCTGGAAGCGCAGGCGCTGCGCGCTCGCGGTATCGACGTCGTCATTGGCTTCGTCGAGACGTACGGGCGGCGGGATACGGATGCGCAGTTGAAAGACATCGAAATGGTCCCGCGACGCCGGATCGAGTATCGCGGGGTGACGCTGGAGGATATGGACGTCGAGGCGATTATCCGGCGCAAGCCGCAGGTCTGCATCGTCGACGAACTGGCGCACACCAACGTGCCGGGCAGCCGCCACGCGAAACGATACGAAGACGTGCTCGAGATTCTCGATGGGGGAATCCACGTCATTACTGCCGTCAACATCCAGCATCTCGAGACGCTTAACGATGCGGTCGCGCGTGCGACCGGTGTGCGTGTACGGGAGACGGTGCCGGATACGTTCCTCGATCGCGCCGACGAGGTCATCAACGTCGACGTCACCGTCGAGGAACTTCGGAATCGGCTTCGCGAAGGAAAGATTTATCGGCCGGAGAAGGTCGAGCAGGCGCTCTCCAACTTCTTTCGCAAAGGCAACCTCTCGACACTGCGCGAGCTTGCGCTTCGTGCCGTGGCGGACGAGGTGAGCGAGAAGGCGGCGAGCTACCGCGCCCGTGAAGGTCTGGAACCCGCGCTGATTCCGGAGCGTGTAATGGTGTGCATGAGTTCCAATACGCTGGCGCCGCGCGTGATCCGGACAGGTTCACGCATCGCGGGACGCCTTGGCGCGCGGTGGTACGCCGTCTACGTGGAAACGCCGGCCGAGAAACCCGGTCGCATCAACCCGCACGATGCCGGCGCGTTGCAGGAGAACATCAGGCTGGCCGAGCGCCTTGGCGCGACGGTCGTGCGAGTGAAAGCCGAGCGGCCGTCTGACGGTCTCATCGCATTCGCGCAGCGGGAAGGCGTGACACATGTCATCTTCGGGCAGAGTGCACGGTCGCGGTGGGAACTCCTGTGGCGCGGATCGACGCTCGACAGGTTTCTCGGCGCGGTTCCCGATGCCGCCGTACAGGTCGTTCCGCTGAACGAGAGCTAGTCCCGCGAGCATTGCGATTCATCCGCCACGGTGCGAGGATGGCTCATGTTCTGCGGGTTGATCCTTGCCGCGCTTCTTTCGGTGACCACGCCGATCACCGCTGTCCAGCCGACGAGTATCCTGCACATCAAGGTCGTACTGCTGGACGCCGAGCGGAAGCCCACGCCGGTGCCGAATCATGCGCTCCTCATCAGCGACAATCCTGCAACGGCGTTGCCCCGGCGGGTCGTGACGAAGATCGATGGTAGCGCTGATGTGAAACTCAGCCCGGGGCACTACACGGTGGAATCGGACCAGCCGGTGTCGTTCGAAGGCAGAGCCTATCAATGGACGCAGATGATCGAGATCTCCGCCGGCCGAGACCTGGTCCTCGATCTCACCGTCGAGAACGCGGAAGGGGAGTCGGGCACGTCCAGCACGACGGCATCCGCGAAACCATTGGAGGGCGACCGTTCGTTTCTCCTGACGCAATGGCAGCAGAGTGTCGTGGCGCTCTGGACAGCGTTAACCCACGCGACAGGTTTCGTGGTCGACGCGCGCGGGCTCATTGCCACGAACCAGCGGCTGATCGGGCCAGCGACGTCAGTGGAAGTGCAGCTCACGCCGGCCGTCAAGGTGGCCGCGAACGTCCTCGTCGCAGATGCTGCGCGTGATGTCGCTGTGCTCTGGGTCGATCCGAAGGTCGTCGGGCCGCTGCGGCCGGTGCCGCTCGAATGCGCGGCGGGCGTGAAGCCGTCGGTCGCGGCCGGACAGGACATCGTCACGCTCGGCACTCCGCTCCGTGAGGAAGTGGGCGTGACGTCTGGAACCGTGAGCCGCGTAGACGCCCATTCCATTGTGTCCGACTTCATTCTTCCCTCTGGAAGTGAGGGTGGGCCGGTCTTCACGACCGGCGGCGCCGTGGTTGGACTGACCTCAGTGGCGGACGAGAACAACGAGCACGGACGTGAAGACTCACGAACCGTCCGCACCGAGGACGTGTGCGAAGTCCTCGTGTCTGCCGAGGCGAAGATGAAAGATGCCGCGCCACCGAGCGGAACGCACCTGTCTGTGGAACCGCTAAAACCGTTTCCCGTAGATGCGATCAAGGACGTCGCTTCGTCGCAGGGCAGTGTGAGCGCATACCAGGTGCGTTCCTCCGACTTCGACATCACCTTCATCACGCCCGTCCTGGTTTACCGCGCCCGGCATCAGTCGCGTGGCCGGACTGGAGGTGTGTCCGACGTCGAACAAGCATCCATGCAGCTCCTCATGGATTTTGGCAACTGGTCGGAGTACGTGATGGACTTTCCGGCGACGCTGCTGGTCCGCGTAACGCCGAAGCTCGTCGAGAGCTTCTGGACGAAGGTTGCGCGGGGTGCCGCGCAGACACAGGGGATTTCGGTGCCTGCCATCAAGCGCCTCAAGTCCGGGTTTGCGCGGATGCAGGCATTCTGCGGCGACATCGCCGTGGCGCCAATCCACCCGTTCAAGATCGAACGGCGCGTCGCCGATCGCGATGCGGTCTACGAAGGTCTGTACGCCTTTGACCCTGGCGCCATCGGGCCGGAGTGCGGGCGCGTCAAGCTCGTCCTGTATTCAGAGAAGGAGCCCGACAAAGAGGACACCGTGACTGTCGATCAGAAGGTGCTTCAGCAGATCTGGCAGGACTTCGCTTCGTACCGGGCTCAGAAATAGCCCGGCCCAGCCAACCCTCTCCCGCCTTTACACGTCCAAGCCGGGTATATGAACTCGGCTATCGGCGATCTTCGCTACGCGGCGCGGGAATTACGACGCCGTCCAGGGTTTGCGCTCACCGCCGTCCTGTCGCTCGCACTTGGGGTAGGGGCGACGACCGCGGTGTTCAGTGTCGTCTACGGCGTCCTGATCAATCCCTTCCCCTACGTGGGCGCCGAGCGAATGATGCAGCTCGCTCTCAAGGACAACGCCGGCCGTTTCCGGTATGCGGGGATGACTGGCGCTCAGCTAGAGCAGCTTCGCCAGGCACGGTCGATTGAGAGCGTCGTCGGGGAAGATGGATGGAACCTCACGACGACCGACGGCGATATCCCGGAGGATGTCGTCGCGTCGTACATCACACCGAACGCGCCGAATCATTGGGGTGTTCCGGCCCTGATGGGACGCTGGCTCATTCCCGCTGATGCTCCTCCCGGTCAGGATCCCGCACGCGTCGTCGTGCTTGGCTACCAGTTCTGGCAGCGCTACTACTCCGGCGATCCCGCGGTCGTCGGCCGCACCCTTCAACTCGTTCGCAAGGACTATCAAATCGTCGGCGTGATGCCGCCACGGTTTCGTTGGCGCGAAGCGGACATTTACATGCCGCTCAAAGTCAGGCCCGAGCCCAACATCTACTATGGTGTCAATCTGAAGGTCCGGCCGGGCGTATCCACAGCGGAAGCGAATGCCGAGCTGCAGCCGATTTTGCAGCAGTTTGCTGCGCAGACACCAGGGCGCTATCCGGACGCGTTTCGAGTCAACCTGCGCAGCATCATTGAAATGTACGCGCGACCGATGGGACCCAGGCTGTTTCTGCTGCTCGGCGCGGTGACATCGCTGCTGCTGATTGGCTGCGCCAATGTGTCGATCCTGTTGCTCGTGCGCGGCGCGCACCGCCAGCAGGAGCTTGCCGTCCGATCGGCACTCGGCGCGTCACGCGTCCGCATCGTGCAGCAGTTGCTGACAGAAGCGCTGGCGATCGCCGTCGTCGGTGCGGCGCTGGGTGTGTTGATCGCGTGGAAGGGCCTGGCGTTGATTGTTGCCTGGATCCCGACGAACTCGTTCGCCGCCGAATCGGTGATCGAGATGAATGTGCCGGTGCTGCTGTTCAGCGTCGGTCTCGCCATCGCGACAGCCATCGTGTTTGGCGCCTGGCCGGCGCTCCAGCTTTCGCGCCCGGACCTGGGGCGCGTGGCGCAGGCCACCGCTCGACGGGTGATCGGCAGTGCGCAAGGCCGGCGAGTTCATCGCGTGATGATCGCGGTGCAGGTCGCGTTGACGCTTCTGATGTTGACCGCCGCTGGTGCGGCGGCAAAAGGATTCATGCGGCTGGCGACCGCCGATCTCGGATACGACCCTCAGAACACGATGTCGCTGCCGATTCCGATCCACGACGGGACCTACCAGACATGGAAGGAGCGTTCCGAGTACTTCGAGCGCCTCCGCGCAACAGTCGCGGCCATGCCGCAGGTTGTGTCGGCGGGGATCTCGACGAACGCGACGCCGCCGGCGAATGGCGGCGACAACACGCTGGAGATTCTCGGCAGCAGCGCACTCGAGAAGCCCATCGCACGGGCCAACTTCATCGGCTCCGAATATTTTCCGCTTCTCCGCATTCCCGTAAGAGAGGGCCGCATCTGGAGTGCTGACGAGATCAAGCGAGGCGCCACCCTTGCGGTGATCAACCAGACGATGGCGAAGCAGTACTGGCCGAACGGCGATGCCATCGGCCGTCAGTTCCGGTTCGCGAACCTGAAGGACGAACCACCGTATTCGCCCGCGGCTGCTGGCGCTGACGGATGGCTTCAAATCATTGGGGTCGTTGCCGACGCGCGCAACGATGGCCTGCGCAATCCGATCAAGCCAGCGTTCTATGTGCCGTACACGCTGAAGATGCGCATGTTCACGCAGATACTGGTGCGGACGCGTGTGCCGCCACTGTCGATCTTGCGCGATGTTCGCGCCGAGCTCGTTCGCGTCGATCGCGAACAGCAGGTCATGCGCGTGCGGGATCTGCAGGGTTGGATCACGAATCTTCCCGAGTACGCGCAGCAGAAGCTGGTCGCGCGGCTATTCGCGGTCTTCTCGTTGCTGGCGCTGGCACTTTCAGCGGTAGGACTCTACAGCGTCGTGTCCTACGGCGTCGCCACGCGTACCAACGAGTTCGGCATCCGCATGGCGCTCGGCGCGAAAGCACGCGATGTCGTCCGCATGGTGCTGTCGGGGACATCCTGGAATGTCGCGGTTGGATTGTTCGCGGGCGTGCTGCTGTGCCTGGCGTTCGACAGAATCGCGTCGCTGTGGGTTACGGAGAGCTCGCGCGATCCGGTGATCCTTGGTGGCGTCACCGTCCTGCTGCTTGCCGTTGCGGTTGTGGCCTGTGTTGCCCCGGCACGGCGCGCCGCTTCAATTGATCCGATGAACGCGCTCCGACACGAGTAGCCGAGGCGCATTCGGGCCATGCATCGGAGCAGGGATGCGTGCGGGTTGAACCGCGCAGCCAATCCGGCCTATTGTCCGCTGCCAGGTCATGATGACCAGGGAGGCGCTATGCGGGCAAGAAGCGTTTTGGCAATTGCGGCGTCGTTGATGCTGGTGTCGGCGGCAGTGGCTCAGGAATCAAGAGGGGCAAAGGCGAAGAAAGCGCCACGATCCGACGCAAGCCGGCTCGTCGTCAAGCCGGCGGCCGATCTGAAATGGACCGATCTCGATCCCAAGGGAGCTCCCGGCGTCAAAGTGGCGGATTTGTGGGGCGATCATGCGAAGGGGGCATTCGGCGCATTCTTCAAACTTCCGGCAGGATTCTCCGTTCCCCTCCACACACATACCCACGACATCAAGGCCGTGTTCGTGTCCGGCACGTACATTCAGGCGCCGGAGGGGAAGCCGGAGTTCCGTCTCGGCCCCGGCTCGTACTTTATGCAACCCGGTGGAAACTACCGGCACACCACATCCTGCGACAAAGCGTCCGAATGCCTGTTCTTCGTCGAGAGCAATGGAGCGTTCGACCTCAAGCTGGTGGAAGCGGCGAAGGAAGGGGGCCGGCACGATTGAGTCTTGCCGGCGGTGCTTATTGATCGCGTTGAACTGACGGACGGCGTCGGAACACGAAGATCGCCGACGCGACTCCGAGCGCGATCCCGAACGCCGCCCATTCAACGACGGTGACGCTGGTCAGCATCCAGCCGATGATGAGGCACGCCAGCACGATAACCAGCGTCGGCATCGGGACTCTGAAGGGCACCCCACCGGCTCGAACGTCGCGGCGGCGAAGCTGCCATGTTGCGATGCAGCACGTTCCATACAGCACGAGTATCGACAGGTTCGCGAGAACCGCCAGACGCTCGAACGTGCTGCTGATCGCGAGCACGAGCACGATCGCACACTGCAGAAGGATCGCCACGAACGGGGAGCGATACGCTGGATGGACACGCGTGAGCACCGGCGGGAGGAACCCGTCCCGCGCGAACGCGAACAGCATGCGCGGCGCTGCCAAAACCATCGCGCCGGCGTGACCAAGCATCGAGATCACGGCGCCGACGATGAGCAGCGTTCTTGCCCATCCACCAAGTGCCACGCCGGCAGCTTCAGCGAGCGGCGCAGCTTTCGAAGTCGCGAGCGCCGAGCCGAGCACGCCCTGGGCGACGAACTGCAGGCCCGCGTAGAGCACAGTGACCGCCGTCATCGCGAGGAAGATCGCACGCGGGACCGTGCGCGCGGGATCCTGTACCTCTCCGCTTGGGACGAGCGCCGCTTCAATGCCTGCAAACGCGAAGATCAGCAGGATGCTGCTTCGGGCCAGGGTCGGCGCGTCAGGCGGATTTTCAATTGCAAGGTTGACGGTATCGATCGCGAACAGGCCGCCGACGATGAGGAGGAGCAGCGGCAGGATCTTCGCGACCGTCAGCGCGCTGTTCACACGCGCGCCGCGCTCGACGCCCATGATGTTCACGGTCGCGAATACCGCGTAGATCGCCACGAGCACGGCGGCTGACGCTCCGCGCGACGCCAGTGGCGGCACCAGCGCTCCGACATTCGCCACCAGCACCGTCGCCACCGCGGCCATCGCGAATGTCAGCAGCATCCAGAGCAGGAAGCCTGCGAGGAAACCCACGAAAGGACCGAACGCGACCTCGACGTACGCATACGGTCCGCCCGTCATTGAGACGCGGCTCCCGGCCTCCGCCAGGCACAGCACGATGAGGCCCATCGCGATCGCACAGAGGACGTACGCGATCGGCGCCGTCGCGCCGAGCGTGGCCGCCATGTCCGCCGGCAGCCGGAAGATGCCGCCGCCAATCGTGAGGTTGACGATGCTGGCGGTGAGGCCGAAGGTGCCGATGGAGCGGCGAAGGGACGACTCGGACGACGAGCCGCGGGCGGCGTCAGCCAAGGTGGCGCCTGTGGTCACGCGTGGGATTCCCCGGCCGAACGCAATCGCACACGATGCAAAGAATACCCGGGTGCGTCTAAACGTAGGAAGAAAGCTGGACGATTCGCAGCCCGGGGACTGGCGGCAATCGCCGATCATTCGTCAGCAACGTTCGACACCCGGCGGCCAGGGCTGATGCCACCTGAAGTGCGTCCGGGGTCTTCAGTGCGATCCGCGCCCGTAGTTGCGCAGTCGCGCGGAGTTGATCGCGAGTGATATCCGTCAGTCGAATTCCACGGCTCTGTGTCAGAAGGCGTTCGTACCGTTCCGCAAGCCGCACGTCTCCGGCGCGGTAAGGAACCATGAGAACTTCGAGCAGGGTAATCGCCGACGTCACTAACTGCCGCTTTCCTGCGTCCGCCTCCTCAAAAACGGGAAGTACTGCAGAGAGGAACCGCGGGTCTTCCTCGATCAGGTAAATGAAGATGGGGGTGTCGATGGCGACGGGGCCGCGACCGAGATCCTCGATCAGTCCCACGCCGCGCGCTCACGCTCGACGTGATTCGCCGCATCCACATCCGTCCAGTGTTCTTTCCCCAGCCCCCGCAGTTCCAGAATCGACAGCGGTTCTGGGACTTCGAGCGCGTCACTGAGAATCTGGGTAACTTCCTGTGCGACCGATCGGCGGTGGCGCTTGGCACGAGCCTGCAGCTTCCGATACAAGACGCCGGGCAGATTCTTGACGTTCAGCGTCGCCATCGCGGTTCCTCCATTATGCCTCCATTTTGGAGGCAAACAGCAAATTGCTCGATCCGCCCTTTCGCTCGACGTCACTGCGCGTCTTACCTGGACGGACCCGGAAGCGGTGGGACGCGCGATTCGACGAGAGATCAGATCTCAGTTGGGGCTGGGAGAGGGGAGCCGTTTCCGGCCGGAAAAATCAACGATCAGAAGAACTTAACTGACGTTCACACCTCAATCGCGCCGTGTTTGTTGACGTACCAAACGCTCACCTCGCGTGGAGGGACGTCCTTTCGCCCGCAGGCTTCGCGATTGAACGTCCGTTCCCGTGCAAACATCGCGACCGATTGGTGACGCCGCGCATCCCGTTCGCGCACCTCCGCGATATCAGGGCCCGGCGTTGGGCTGAATCACTGAGCTGTCAAAGGAACGCGTACCGTCGCGACGGCGACTTGACGCGCCCGGTTCATGATGGACGGCGTGAGCGTCACTTCACGCTGGATTGCATAGCCGTCGGTGATTCGGGCCAGGAAATGCTGCCCTTCGTACCGTCTGAACACCAGCTCCGGCTGCGCCGGGGCCTTGCCTCCATCGGCGTTCGTTAGAAACAATGCATGATGCCGCCGGTCAGCGCTCTGGATGGATAACACCGCAGGCGTGGATGTCTTCGAGATGATGTAGTTGCCTGCGCCGAATCGGGTTTGTCCCACAACGAAATCGAACGGCACGTTCGCCGTAAGTCGTTCTTGGGCGCGCGCCGGACTCGCGATCGCCACGCCGATAACGGCCAGTACCATCGCCATCACCCTCCGGAAGGTCAGATGCTCTTTCATAACGACCTCACTTTCTGTCACAACCGGTGCCTTTATTGATGTAGACGAGCAACCGTTGAGCGAGTTCTGACGGAAACGTGACATAACTGCGGCTGAGCCTCACGACGTAAGCTCACAGGTGAGTTGCGCATCTCGGGAGATGCTGAACCTGCTACGGAAGGGAAGCCGTTGGAATGGGAAGCGGTCGACCGGATGCCGGACGCAATCAGGCTGCTGCCGGTTCCGAAATCAAAGGCGTCCTTAGGGGAACCGGCCGACGCTTTGCCGTGTGAGCTGCCGCGACTCCTTCGTTGTGCCTGGTTAGGCGATTCGCGACATCGTTGGTCTCACCGACGTGAAGCGAGTCGTCCGCGCACCGCAAAATGTACATGAACCCATAGGACGACGATGCCCATCGTCCACGCCTAAATTGGGGGGGAATTTGGCCCTTCGAACTTGCTGGCGTCGCTGGATCGCTCAGGGCATTCTCCCTGACACTGGCTTGCCATGAGCGAGCCTTCGGCAGGCGCGAGGCAGTGCGGAGACGAGTCGAATGGCGGTGAGGCAGGGATTCGAACCCTGGGTAGGGTTTTAAAGACCCTACAACGGTTTAGCAAACCGCCGCCTTCAGCCTCTCGGCCACCTCACCGCGGCAAGAAACCTAAGTATATACGACGTTGCGACCTACGCCATCCGTGCCTGTCCCCAATTTTGTCCCGACGGCCGGGCGCCGGTGGCGCCCTGGACAGACACAACCCGGCTCACGGGAGGAAGATGGTTGCGCGCCGAGACGTAATCGGCGTTGAGTGTGGCGGCTCCTCCACCGGGTGAGCTCTAGATGGCCGCCCCCGCACACATCGACAAAAGGTTCGACATTTGGTATGTCGCGATACGCAAAAAATGGGTGTGATCGCAGGTGAACCAGCCATCCACCGCCAGTCGACGTGCGAGTTGGCGAACCGTCTCCTTCCCATCCTCGTAGCGGAGGTCGCTCATGCGAGCAACGTCCGGGACCACGCTGATGTCATACACGTCGGCTCGAGCGGTCGGCCGGGAGACAAGCACATCCCCCGACTTCATACCGGGTGGGCGTGGCGGTCTCCGCGATGGGTCGCTGACGGTCCCGTCGCTGCGTAGCACGCTTGACGTGAACGGGCTGTCGAGACTGACTGGATGTATGAGTGCTGTCGGCATGGGGATCACCTGAGGGTTCGCCTGCGGTGTACGGCGGGCATCCGGAACTGGAGTCCGCCGACGGAGCGAGGCGATTACGTCAGGCTAGCGCGGACGGCAGCGCCGGCGCTGTCGCGTAGCGCACACAGAGACCTTGGCCGTCGTGATCGCGGCTTCTCACGACACAGCCGGCGCGCCCGTCGAGGGCTTGTGGCGCTAACCTCCTGAGGAGCGGCGGGTTGAGGCCGTCCGTGCTCTGCCTGGTGTAGCAGGCGGAACTGCCCCGGGGTGTGCCGTTTTGAACATCGCCGCCGCTCAGCTCGAGCATATGATGCCCGCGATCGGTCGTATTCAATGCTCCACGAATTCATTGCCACGAACCGCGAAGAGATCATCCGGCGGTGCAGGGTGCAGGTCGCCACACGATCGATTCCATCGCCCTCGCAAGCGGAGATCGATCACGGCGTCCCGGTGTTTCTGGATCAACTCGCGGACGCGCTTCGCCGCCACCTGATCTCGAGTCCGGACATCGCGAGGACGGCGGGTCAGCACGGCCATGAGCTGCGGCTTCAAGGGTTCACCGTGTCACAGGTCGTGCACGACTATGGCGACGTCTGTCAGGCCATCACTGAGATGGCGGTGGAAATGAACGCACCCATCAGCAC
>JBKOZS010000247.1:0-10369 GCA_046726015.1 Acidobacteriota bacterium | reverse complement strand
ATCCCGAGCAGCCCCGCCTGCATCAGGCGGCCGAGCGCGAGCGACAGCGCAAGGCCGATCGCGGCGCCGACCGTCGTGAGGCGGGCCGCCTGGCCGACGGTAAGGCGTGTCACGTCGCGCGGCGACGCGCCAAGCGCCATGCGCACGCCAATCTCGTGGCGCCGCTGCGCAACCATGTACGCCATGACGGCGTAGAGGCCGACGACGGCGAGCACCAGCGCGAGGCCGCCGAACACCGTCATGATCGCGGCGAGGTACTGGAGCCCGATCGTCCGCTCCTTCAACTGCCGCCGCATCGTCATCATCTCGAAGACCGGCTGCGTCGCATCAATGCGGAGCAGCGCCTGCCGCACCGGCGTCGCCACGGCCGCCGGATCGCCGGCGGCGCGCACGGCGATGCCGAGGTAACCGGACGGAACCTGCGCGAGGGGCCGATACATGGTCGGAACGTTGCGCCGGTTGAACCAGTCCTGGATCACGTCACCGCAGACGCCCACGACCGTGATCCACGGCCCGTCGCCGATTCGAAGGCGGCGTCCGACCGGATCGTCTCCCTGCCAGTATTTCTTCGCCATCGACTCGCTGACGATCGCGACCGGCGCCGCGCCTTCGCGATCGGCTGCGCTGAACGCGCGTCCGTGTTGCACCGGTATTCGCATCACGGCAAAGTAATCCGGGGTGGTCAGGCGATTGTCGACGACCGGCGGATCCTTCGGATCGACCGAGGGATGGCCGTCGATCTCGATACGGCTCGAGGAGTTCGACCCGCCGGCAGGGAGATTGTTCGTTGCGGCGGCCGACTCGATGCCTGGAATTGCGGCTAGCGCCTCCATCGCGCGATCGATGAACCGGCGCCTCGATCCTTGATCAGGGTAAGTACGCTCGGGAAGCACCAGTTTCATCGTGAGCACGCCGTCGGGGTCGTAACCCTGCGGCCCGTTCAGAAATCGATTGGTGCCGATGACGCCGAGTGCCGCGGCGACCAGCAGCGGGAGCGCGATCGACATTTCCGCCACGACGATGGCGCGGCGGAGCAGCTGGCGCCCGGTCGCCGTGCGTCCGCCGTCCTTGAGCGCTTCGGACACTCTCGCTCGCGACGCATGCAGCGCCGGCAACACGCCGAAGATGAACGCCGTGAGCAGTGCCAGGCCGATGGTGAACGTCAGCAGGCGCAGATCGGGACCGAGCGACTCGAAACCGGGCACGAACCGCAGGATCCGCGGCGGCATGCTGATGCGAATCAGGTGCAGGGCGATCCCCGCAAAGCCCAGCGCCGGGGGAACGGCAATCAGCGCCAGCAACGCGCTCTCGGTCAGCAGCTCGCGGACGACGCGGCCGCGGCTTGCGCCGAGCGCCAGACGGACGGCAATCTCGCGACGGCGCTCCGCGGATCGCGCGAGCATGAGGTTCGCGATGTTGGCGCAGGCGATCAACAAGACGACGAGCGCCGACGCCTGCCACAGGGACAGAATCGGACCGGTCCCCTGATCCAGCATGCCTTGCGTGAGCGTGAACACGCTGACGCCGTGATCGCGGTTCGCGTCCGGGTATTCCCGGGCGAGACGCTCGCCGACCACCGCCATCTGCGCCTGCGCGTCCTCCAGCGTCTTGCCGGTTTGCAGGCGGCCAATCACCGTGAGGTACCGCGCGTCGCGCCTCGGCGTCTGTTTGGGATCGAAGGCGAGCGGCGCCCAGACCTCCGAGCCGTCGGGGAACGAGAACCGCGGCGGGGCGACGCCGATGACTTGGTACGGATCGCCGTCAATGATCAGGCTGCTGCCGACGACCTCCGGGCTGCCGCCGAAGCGCCGATGCCAGAGCGCGTCGCTGAGAATCACGACACGATGACGTCCGAAGGTTTCATCGTCGCGCACGAAGCCCCTGCCCAGAGGCGGACGAATACCGAGCGCGTCGAAGAATCCCGACGACACGTGATAGCCCTGCAGGCGCTCCGGGTCGTTCCGCTCGACCAGGTTGGCGTCCCACCAGTCGAGAGCGGACAGGTGCGTGACCGTGTCGGCGCTCGTCCGCCAATCCAGGAAGTTCGCGGGTGAGACCGCCTCCTTGTTGCCGTAGTCCAGCCGCGGGCCCGTCTCCGATATCAGCACCGTGTGGTCGGGATCGGCGAGGGGATACGGTCGCACGATCATGCGATCGATCAGGTTGAAGATGGCCGCGTTGGCGCCGAGTCCCAGGGCCAGCGTCGCCGCGACCGTGGCGGTCAGCAGCGGCCGCTTCAGCAGCGAGCGCCAGGCGTATCTCACGTCCTTCAGGAATATTCGCATGAAGAAGTCCCCTGAGCGAGGTGATGAGGCGGGCGAGGGGTCGGGCCGCACGAGTGTGTGCGCTGCGATCGAGATTGCCTGGCGCCAGTACCAAGCATCCGCCGGCCGCGGCGTCGAACGCCTGGCGTATTCCTCGTGGAGATCGCCAAGGACCATGTCGCGCTCCTCGGTGCGGCGGACCGCGAGCGCGATGAGTCGTTCCGCAATCCGCGGTGGCGTCTCACGACCCATGTCAGCTTTCGAGAAGCGATTCGAGTCCATGCCACAGCCGCAGCAGCGACGCACGTGACTGTTTCAGCGCCCGCACCGCGGCCGGCGTGACGGTGAAATACCGGCGGGCCCGTCCGCCCCGCTCGGGAAGCGGCTCGCCGAGGCGCGACCGCAGGCACCCCTTCGCTTCCAGCCGATCCAGTGCCGTATACAGCGCCCCGCGCGCGAGTTTTCGTCCAGTCTGCGCCTCGATCTGTTCGAGGATGGGGATGGCATACGCCTCATCCTTCAGCCGGAGGACAGCGAGGAGGACGATCTGTTCGAGCTCGCCAAGATAGATCTGGTCGGCCATGACTGCAATGTAGGAGAAATACGCGCAAACCGAGGTCCGAGTTCCGCGCCTCGCGCGGCCTAGTTCATCTTCTTCGCGACCGCCTGAACCTCGTCCAGCACCCGAAGCAGGTTGCCGCTCCACAGCCTGGCAATCTGCGCTTCGGTGTAGCCGCGGCGCACCAGTTCGAGCGTCACGTTAAACGTCTCGTCCGCGCCGTTCCAGCCTTCGACACCGCCGCCGCCGTCGAAATCCGACGAGATGCCGACGTGATCGATGCCGATCAGCTTCACGGCGTAGTCGATGTGATCCACGAAGTCCTTCACGGTGGCACGCGGCGGGGGTGGCAGCCGTGCATCAAGCTCGGACAGCTTTTGCTGAAGCGCCGCGCGCTTTTCATCGCTCAACCCGGCAAGCGCGCTCGCTCGACCGGCGCCTTGTCGGCCGGTTGTGGCAGATGCGCCCGCGCCGCCACGCGCACCGCGCCCGCCGCGTCGCCCTCCGAGCGGAGTGCCGGGCGGAAGGTTGAATTCCTTGCGAAGCGCTTCGAGCGCCTGCTTTCGTTCTGGCGAATCGCTCTTCACGTACGAGCTGAACGCAACGACCTGTACGACGCCGCCGTTTTTCTTGAGCGCGAGCAGCTGCTCATCGTCCAGGTTGCGGCTGACGTCGGCGAGCTTCCGGATTGCGGAGTGCGACGCGATGATCGGCGCTTTCGTGATCTCGAGCGCCTGCATCATCGACTGTTTCGACGGATGCGAGACGTCGATCATGATTCCCTGCTTGTTCAACTCGACGATCGCCTGCTTGCCGAGCGGTGACAGGCCGTTCCACTTCCAGCCCTCGACTTCACCAGTATTCGAGTCGGAGAGCTGGCTGTGGCCGTTGTGCGCGAGCGACAGGTACCGCGCGCCGCGATCATGAAACTCCTTGATGCGCCCGAGATCCTCGCCAAGCGGATACCCGTTCTCGACGCCGATGAACGCGACCTTCCGTCCGGACGCGTAGATCTTGCGCGCGTCGGCCGACGTCAGCGCCAGGCCGATCTTGTCCGGGGCGATCTCTTCGCACAGTCGATGAATCGCATCGAACTTCGCGATCGCCTGTTTGTAAGCGCGGTCGTATCCCGCCGGCGTGAACGCGTCTTCGCTCCGATCCTGTCCGACGTAGACAATGAAGAATGAGGCGTCGAGGCCGCCTTTGATCATCCTGGGCAGGTTGACCTGGTTGCCAAGGTCCTGGGTGTAGTTGCGTTCGGCAGTGAAATTCTCGGTGTTGATGTCGTCGTGGGTATCGAGCGTCATCACGCGCTCGTGGATGCGGCGGGCTGTCCTGGTCAGCGAATCCTCGACCGCCGTCTGCGCGGTCGTGTGTCCGGCCCGGACGATCAGGCCGCTTCCTCCAATTGCCAGCGTCACGGCCGCGATCGCCCAGGGTCCAACTGCTCTCATTCCGAATCCTCCGAACGATGATGATATCCGAGCCGAGGTCCGAAGTCCGAGGTTCGAGGTCCGAGGTCGAGGTTCGAGGTCCGGGAACCCTGAACCGTGAACACGTGAACCTGCTAGGATCGCCGGATGGCTCGATATGTTCTGCGCGTGAACGGCCGGGATCGCGAGATCGATGCTGAGCCGGACGATAACCTCCTCTCCATCCTGCGCTACGACTTTCGATTGACGGGCAGCAAGTACGGCTGCGGAGAAGGGCAGTGCGGTGCCTGCACCGTCTTGCTCGACGGCGCCGCTGCGCGCTCCTGCGTGACCAGGATCGAAAGTGTCGGCAGGAAAGCCATCACGACCATCGAGTCCCTTGCGAACGGTGATCGTCTACATCCCGTGCAGCAGGCGTTCCTCGATGCCGAAGCGTTCCAGTGCGGTTACTGCACGTCCGGGATGGTGATGGCGACCGTCGGCCTTCTTCGCACGAACCCGAATCCTTCCGACCAGGATGTCGCTCGCCTGATGGACCGCAGCGTGTGCCGTTGCGGCACGTACCCGCGGATCGTCAAGGCCGTGCGTCTCGCGGCCGAACGGATGCGGACGAGCACCAGCACGGGAGCATCGCGATGAGCCTCGAACACTACGACATCGAGCCCGAACGCTACGAGTTGTCCGAGGCGCGACGCTATCTTTTCGAAGTGGATCGGCGAGACTTCATTCGCCTGTTCGGCGGCGGCCTGCTCGTCGTCGTCGCGGCGTCTGATGTTCGCTCGCAGGAGTCCGGACGCGCGGCAGGCCAGCGGTCGCGCGCCGCGACGCCCGAACTTTCCGCGTGGCTGCACATCGACGAGGCAGGCCGCGTCACCGCGTGCACCGGCAAGGTCGAACTCGGCCAGAACATCCGCACGTCGCTCGCGCAGGCAGTTGCCGACGAACTGCGAGTGCCGTTCTCGTCAATCACGATGATCATGGGCGACACGGACAAGACGCCGTTCGACATGGGCACGTTCGGTTCGCGGACGACCCCGACGATGGCGCCGCAACTCGCGCGGGCGGCATCGGCCGCACGCGACATGCTGATCGACCAGGCAGCTGCGCGATGGCAGGTCGATCGGCAGACGCTCACCGCACGTGACGGGCGTATCGAGGACTCCGGCGGTCGTGCGATTTCCTATGGCGACCTGACGAAAGGTCAGGCGCTGACCGGGATGATTGCCTCCGATCGTTCGATCGATGCGCGCGATCGCTGGACGATTCGCGGCACGGCGCCGAAGAAAGTTGACGGCGCCTCTTTTGTGGCGGGGCGGCACCAGTACACGCCGGATATCGTGCGTCCCGGCATGCAGTTCGGTCGCATTGTCCGTCCCGAGGCTTACGGCGCGACGCTGACGGCAGTCGACGATGCCCGCGCGCGAGCGATGTCCGGCGTCACGGTGGTCCGCGACGGCGATTTCATCGGCGTCGTTGCACCAGGCGAGCGCGCAGCGGCTCGTGCCGCGGCCGCGATCAAACCCACCTGGCGTGTTCCCGAGGGGCAACCTTCGTCCGCGACGTTGTTCGAGTATTTGAAGACGCACCCCGGGGGGCGCGTGACGCCGCCCGCGGTAGCGGCAGAGATGCCTGCAGGCGTCGTGCGAACCTTCGAAGCGAGCTATCGGATTCCGTACATCGCGCACGTGCCGCTGGAGCCGCGCGCGGCGGTCGCGGAATGGGGCGCCGACGGCAAGCTGACGGTGTGGACGGGCACGCAGCGTCCGTGGGGCGTGCGTGGCGAATTGGCCGAGGCCTTTCGCGTTGCAGAGGATCGCGTCCGCGTGATCGTGCCCGACACGGGGTCGGCATACGGTGGCAAGCACACGGGCGAGATGGCGATTGAAGCGGCCCGCCTCGCACGCGCCGTCAGCCGCCCGGTGAAACTCGTGTGGACCCGCGCCGAAGAGTTCGCATGGGGATACTTCAGGCCCGCAGGCGTGATCGATATCAAGAGCGGCGTCGACGCACATGGGCGGATCGTGGCATGGGCGTTCGACAACTGGAACTCGGGCGGCGCGGGGATCCAGGCGCCGTACGACATCCCGACGAAGAGCAGCGTCTTTCACGAAGTGAACTCGCCGCTGCGACAGGGTTCGTATCGCGCGCTCGCGTCGACGGCCAATCACTACGCGCGCGAGATGCACATGGACACGATGGCGCGGGCGCTTGGCGTCGATGCCGTCGAGTTCCGCATGCGGCACTTGAAGGACGAGCGCATCCGCGCGGTGCTGCGCACGGCCGCCGAGAAGGCGGGATGGCCAAAACCGTCATCCGGCAATCACGCGCTTGGGATTGCCTGTGGGACGGAAAAAGGGGGCTTCGTCGGCACCGCGGCCGAAGTCTCGAAAAATGGCGACGGCTTTAAAGTGGAACGCATCGTCATTGCCTTCGAGTGCGGCGCGATCGTGAACCCGGACGGCCTCCACAACCAGGTCGAGGGATCGATCGTGCAGGGCCTCGGCGGCGCGCTGTTCGAAGCGGTCGAGTTCAGCAACGGGCGGCTCCAGAACGGCACGATGGCGCAGTACCGCGTGCCGCGGTTCAGCGACATTCCGCCGATTGACGTCGTGCTCGTGGATCGTCCGGACCTGCCATCCGCCGGCGCGGGCGAGTCCCCGATGGTGTGCGTGGCCCCCGCAATCGGCGCGGCAGTGCGCGCTTTTGGAACAGTTGAGACAGCCCTGCCGATCCGGCTGCGAAAGGCGTAATCCCGCCTGCCTGCCTCGCCGACTTGTCCGCCGAAGCGCGAAGCGCGGAGGCGGAAGCCGCGTTAAGGGACGGCGCGGCGGAGGCGGGTAAGCTGATCGCCCATCTGCGGCGTCTTAGGGTTGTACAATCGACCCCGGCGCCGCGGAGCCCTCGTGTTCGAGTCGCTATTTCAATTCCTCTTCGAGTACCGCCCCATCGTCTTCCGGCAGGGAGACTTCCGGTTTTCTCCGCCGGCAGGGGCGCCGCTCGCCGCGGCTATTGTCATCGCCGGGGTCGCGGTTGCGTTCATCAGCTATCGCGTGCTGCAGTCCCGGGTCCGCTGGCGCGAACGGGCCGTGCTTGCAGCGCTGCGGCTGACGGCGCTCGCGCTGCTGCTGTTCTGCATTTTCCGGCCGGTCCTCGTCGTCAAGGCGGCTGTGTCTCAGCAGAACGTGCTGGGGATCCTGATTGACGACTCGCGCAGCATGCAGATCGCGGACGCGAACGGGACGCGCGGGGAGTTCGCGCGACAGACATTTGCAAGTCCCGACAGCGCGTTGATGCGGTCGCTCTCGGAACGTTTCCTCATTCGGACGTTCCGGTTTTCGTCCGCAAGCGCGCGCATTGCGTCGCCCACCGACCTCACGTTCGCGGGCACGCAAACGCGATTGGCAGGCGCCATCGACAGCGCACGGCAGGAACTCGCGGGGCTTCCTGTATCAGGGCTGGTTCTCGTGACGGATGGCGCCGACACGACCGACGCATCGGTCGCCGATGCACTGCTTGCGTCCAAGGCTGATTCGCTGCCAGTGTTCACCGTTGGTGTCGGACAGGAAACGCTATCGCACGACATTCAAATCGGCCGCGTGTCCACGCCGCGCACCGCGTTGAAGGGAACGTCGCTGCTCGTGGACGCGATCGTCACGCAGACCGGGTACGCCGGCCAGACGGTCACGCTCGACGTGGAGGATGGCGGGCGCATTGTCGGCTCGCAGCCGATTCGTCTTCCCGCTGACGGCGATCCGGCGGCTGTCCGCGTGCGGTTCACGGCGACTGAAGCGGGCCCGCGCGTGTTCACGCTCAAGATCACGCCGCAACCTGGCGAGGTCGTCACGCAGAATAACCAGCGCGATGTGCAGATCGACGTCCGCGATCGGCGCGAGCGGATCCTGTACTTCGAGGGGGAGCCGCGTTTCGAGATGAAGTTCATGCGGCTCGCGATTGCCGAGGATCCGAACCTGCAGCTCGTGACGCTGCAGCGCACCGCCGAGAACAAGTACTACCGGTTCGACGTGGATCCAAGCGGGGTCGAACTCGCCGCCGGCTTTCCAAAGACCCGCGAGGAGCTTTTCGCATATCGCGCGATCGTGCTCGGCAGCATCGAGGCGAGCGCGTTCACCGCCGATCAACTCCGCATGCTGTCTGATTTCGTCGACGTGCGCGGCGGCGGCCTGCTGTTCCTTGGCGGTCCACACGCGTTTGCCGAAGGCGGCTATGCGGGCACGCCAGTGGCGGAGGTGATGCCGGTGGTGCTCGAGCGGGGAAGTGGTGCTCCCGCTCCCGCACATCTCAAGGTGCGGCCGACGCGCGCGGGCCAGGCACACGCCGTCACGCAACTCGGCGACACGGAAGAAGCGTCCGCCGAGCGGTGGAAGTCGATGCCGCCGCTGACGGCACTGAACATGATCCAGGCGATCAAGCCGGGCGCGACCGTGCTGCTCTCCGGGACCGACGAGCGTCGTCGCGATCGCGTGGTGCTTGCCTTCCAGCGCTACGGCCGCGGGAAATCGATCGCATTCCCCGTGCACGACTCGTGGCTCTGGCAAATGCACGCGTCGATCGCCGTCGAGGATCAAACGCATGAGAGCTTCTGGCGGCAGTTGCTGCGATGGCTCGTCGATGGTGTGCCGGACGCGGTTGAATCGCGCACGCTGACCGATCGCATCGAGCCCGGCCAGCCCGTCACGCTCACGGCGGACGTCGTCGATCCGCGCTTCGTCGAGTTGAACGATGCGCAGGTGATCGCCCACGTATCGTCACCCTCGGGCAAAACCATGGATGTGCCGTTGCAGTGGACGGGAGAACGAAGCGGCCAGTATCGAGCGTCGTTCGACACCGCCGAGCAGGGATGGTACCAGGCGAAGGTCGAGGCCACGCGCGCCGGCAAGCCGGTCGGCACGTCCACGACCCACGTCCGCGCTGTGCCGGACGATGCGGAGTATTTCGATGCGGCGATGCACGCGCCGCTGCTGAAGAGGATTGCTGAAGAGACGGGCGGGCACTTCTACACGAGCGAGGCTCTGCAGTCGCTCCCGGAGGACCTGAAGTACTCAGGACGCGGCGTCACGACAGTTGAAGAACGCGAATTGTGGCACATGCCGATCCTGCTGCTCGCGCTGCTGACGGTCATTTGCACGGAATGGGGTCTGAGGCGGCACTGGAGGCTGGCGTGAGGTGCCTGCGCCCTGCCACGCACGTACTCACGCAGAGCTCGCAGAGCTCGCAGAGATTCATTTCGAAATGCGAACGTGTGTTATCGGCGCTCCGCGTGCTCTGCGTCCTCCGCGTGAAATCGTGCGTGGCAGCGAAGACCCTGGGCGGCGCTGCTGAATGCCGAATGCTGAAAACAATTGTTGCGTTCATCGTCGCAATAGCGACGCTGCCCGCGGCGGCAGCCGCAGAGTCGACGCACCTGCTCATTGTGGTGGGCCTTGCGGGTGACCCGGAGCACGGCGAGCTTTTTCAGAAGTGGGGGACGACGCTCGCCGAGACGGCAACCGCGAAACTTGGGGTGTCTAAAGAAAACGTCACGCTGTTGTCCGCCGAACGTGCGACACGCGAAGAGGTCACGAAGGCGTTTGGCGCGCTGGCGACCGCGGCGGGCGAAGACGACACGGTGATGATCGTGCTGTTCGGCCACGGCACGTTCGCGAACAAGGTCGCGAAGTTCAACCTCAAGGGGCCGGACATGACGCCCGACGACTTTAGCGCGCTCTTGAAGCGGCTCCAGTCGAAGCGGGTCGTCTTCGTCGATACCGCGAGCGGCAGCGGACCGTTCGTCGACGCACTTTCTGCCCCGGGGCGCGTGATTGTGACGGCGACCCGCACCGGAGCCGAGCAGTTCGCGACCTTGTTTGGTGGCCCGTTCGTCGAGGCGTTCTCGACCGAGGCTGCTGACGCGGATCGAAACGGCCGCGTCACTGTCCTCGAGGCGTTCGAGTACGCCCGGCAGCAGGTGGCCGCCTCGTATAAGCGCGAAGGGCTGATGCAGACCGAGCACGCGCTCCTGGACGACAATGGCGATCGTGAGGGCCTGTCTCTTATACACATCTGACGCTGCCGACGATCACTGTCCGGTGTAGGTGTCGGGGGTGGGGGGTGGT
>JBKOZS010000246.1:0-13056 GCA_046726015.1 Acidobacteriota bacterium | reverse complement strand
CCGCTCAGCGCCGCGGCATCGTCGTTGGCCGACAATCCATCGACAATGAAATTGTTGGAGAGGTTGCGCTGGCTCGCGACCGACAGCGTGATGCCCGGGACCGCCGATGTCTCGGGAAAGAGCTGTGTGCTGCCGACGTTGGTTGGTGATACACCCGGGATGAGCAGCGCCAGCTCCAGCGCGTTGCGGCCGTTCAAGGGAAGGCTTCGTGCCTCGGCTTCCGAGACGGTCGATGCGATCTGGCTGCGCGCCGCTTCGAGCACGCTGGCTTCGCCTGTAACGGTGACACTCGTGTCCACCACGCCGACGCTCAACATCACGGGCAACTCGAACGCGGACCCCGCGCTCAGCGTCAGCTCGCGCGTCACATCCTTGAAGCCCTGCTTACCGAAGGCGATCTGGTACGGCCCGATCCTCAGATAGGGAAATCGAAATCGGCCCTCGCGATCGGTCACCGTTGTGGCCGTGACATTCGTCTCGGTCTGGCGGACCACGACCTGCGCGTCCGGCACGACCGCGCCAGTCGGGTCCGTCACCCGCCCGCTGATGCTCGCGTAATCAACGGACTGCTGAGCGACCAGTGGATGGGCGCACGTTAGCACGACGCCCGCGAGCGCGACGACTCTCACGCAATACATAAACTCCTCCACGCATACCGACACCACACAGCCCGGGGCACACGGGTCCCTTCGAGCCACCGACTGGTGCGTTACGCGCGAGGAGGCGGGGAAGCGGGAGGCGCGAGGCGGCTGGCCGGATCCTCAGCCGCCGATGGGGCAAACGAGCTACGCGAGAGATCGGGCGATGACACCAACGAAGGGGTCAGAACGCCGTGGTTCGAGAGCAGCGCCAGCAATGCGGCGACCGGCGGATCGCAGGTCCCGCGCATCGAACACGCGTCACGGGAACTCTGATCCATATCGTGGTGCGTTCCACGATGCATCGGACAGGGAACACCACTGTTAGCCCGCATGGGGCAGGGCGCAGGCGCTGCGTTCGTGAGGCAGTTCTTCTGCCCGGTCGTTGTCGAGGATGCCTGTTGGGCTGCGGCGGAGAGGCTGGTAGCACACGCGTCGAGCGGTACAAGCGCTGAAAGCGAGGTGGCTTGGAAGACGATCCAGGCCGCCGCCCAGACCCGAAGGTGCCGGCGCAGGGAACGCATATGCCCTGATCAGATTACCGCCAGTTCACGGCGGTCGCAAACTGATTCGGTTTCGGATCGGTTTCGCCAGTTGGCCGATCTAATAATGCTGTTATGGCTGATCTTCCCGTCGCGTGCACGTTGAGCCCGGCCGCGCTCAAAGCGCGCCGCCAGAACCTTCTCAATACGCTGGTGCGTCGCGCGCAGGAACGCCGCGAGCTGCCGAACGGCTACCGGCTCCGCTTTGCCCCGGAGGGGGAAATCCTGCTGGACATTGTTCGCACCGTCGATGCCGAGCGGCACTGCTGCCGATTTCTCCAGTTCACCATTGTGGTCGAACCGGACGAGGCACTCATTACGCTCGACCTGACCGGCCCTGCCGGTACGCGTGAATTTCTCGCGGACCTGTTCGACTTTGCGGAGCTCACTGAACGCGACCACGTCGAGCGGCAATCCGTTCCGCCTCGCCCAGGACCCGCAACAGGTTCTCCCCCAGAACCTTTCTGATGTCCGATTCGCTGTAGCCCCTTCGCAGCAGACCCTCCGTGATGCGAGGGAGCCGGCTCACGTCTTCCAGTCCCTCCGGCATCGCGGCTCCGTCGAAGTCCGATCCGAGCGCAACATGATCCGCGCCGGCGACCCGCACCACACGATCGATGTGGTCCAGGATTTTCTCCCACGAGACGGCCGGCGCCGGACCAAACTGCCGTTCGACTTCCTGCTGGCGCCTCGGTTCGTTCTCTTCCCCGGGATACTGCCCGACGAGCCGATTCACCAGCGTCTGAATCCTCGCCTGGTAGTCGTTGCGCGCCTGATCCAAATACGGAACGTGAAAGTTGATCGCCACGACGCCACCCTTTGCGGCGAGTCTCTTGATCATGTCGTCGGTCATGTTCCGGACGTGGCCGGCGATCGCGCGGGACGAGGAATGCGAAGCGATCATGGGTGCCTCGCTCACGTCGAGGGCGTCCTGAAACGTCTCGTCAGACACATGGGAGATGTCGACGAGCATGCCGAGCCGGTTCATCTCGCGCACGACCTGCCGCCCGAAATCCGTGAGACCGTTGTGGCGGGGGGGCTCGCCTGAGGAATCGGCCCAGTCGGTGTGGAAGAAATGGGTGAGCGTCATGTAACGGACGCCCAATCGCCCGAAGACTCTCAGGATCGGCAGGCTGTTGTCGATCATGTGACCGCCCTCGAGGCCGACGAGGGCGCCGATCTTGCCTTGCTGGTGCGCCTTTCGGACGTCTTCGGCCGTCGTGCAGAACACGACGTCGTTCGGCAGGTCGTCCGCCAGCTTGTGCACGGCAGCAACCTGGACGAGCGCGTCGCGGACCGCTTTCGGACCTGTGATCGGTCCACGTTGAAGGCTGTCGGTCGGATGGCGCACCACGACGCCGAAGAACAGTGCGTCGAGGCCTCCTCTCCGGATTCGAGGCAAATCGGCGTGCCCTTGCTGCGATTGCGATTCGGGAGTCGACGATGTGCCTGGCGGCACCGTTTGGTGCTCACGCGTGAAGTCCCAGTCGGCTCTCGTCAGTCTCAGCGTGGTATCGATATGCGCGTCGAGAACAAGCGCGGAGGCGTGGAGCGCACGCGCTCGCGCCGCGAGCGCGGCGTCGGATTGATGCCCGGCCGGCGGCATGACACCAATCCACAGCAACACCGGGACAGCGAGTGCAGACGTCGCGGCGGCTTGCAGGAATCCTTGATGCTGAGCGCTCATCGAAACGATTGCCGGTCCCACAGGGTGGCAGAACGGACGTCGCCGACGATGTTCGCGACGGCGATCCCCTGGAAATCGGACGCGACTTGCATGAATGCGTCGACTACGGCGGGATCGAAATGCGTGCCTCGGCCGTCGACGATCAGATGGACGGCGGAGTCGTGCAACATGGGCTCGCGATAGACCCGTTTGCTCGTGAGGGCATCGTACACATCCACGAGCATCACGACCCTGCCCGGGATCGGGATCTGTTCGCCCTCTATACCCCGCGGGTATCCGTGCCCGTCCCACCACTCATGATGCGTGTACACGATGTCCTTGGCCATCGCCAGCACGTCGTCGTGATGCACGCCCACCTGTTGCTCCGCCTTCTCGATCACGTCGCGGCCGTACGCGGGGTGCTTCCTCATCTCCGAGATCTCGTCCTGCGTGAGTTCGCCGCGCTTGTTGAGCAACTGATCGGGAATGCCAACCTTGCCGATGTCGTGGAGCGGAGCAAGGCTCGCGAGCAGGTCGATTCTCTCCGGCGTCAGGTAATCGCGGAATCTCGGATGCCGCGCGAGTTGCTCAGCCAGCCTTCTCGCGTAAAGCTGCGTTCGTCGCGAATGGCGGCCGGTATCCCCGTCCCTGATCTCCGCGAGCGACAGTAGCGACTGGATCATCAGCTGCTGCGCCACTGCACGGTCGAGCGAGGCCTGGTCGGCTCGTCCGCGCTCGCGAGTGAAGCTGGCGAGCATCATGACGCCAAGCTGCACGATGCAGCCGATGGTCGGAATGAGTGGCGACAGAAACACGCGCTTCGCCGCAAGCATCCATTCAGCGCCGGCCCACAACGCTGCGAGGCAGACGATCGTGCCGAGGCTGCCCCAGGTCGGGCCAAGCCTTGCGATAAAGAAGGCCAGCCCGATGCCGAGGGCGAGCGCAACCAGCGACTCCACGATCGAAGCGAGCCCCGGGCGCGAGATGAAGTCCTGCCGCAGCAGGTTGTCGGCCACGGTTGCCTGCACCTCGACGCCGGTGAACAGCGTGTCGAGAGGAGTGGTAACGGTGTCGCGTGTTCCCAACGCCGTCGCACCAATCAGGACGAGCTTGTCCTTGAAGACGTTTGGGGCCAACCGGCCGCTCATAACGTCCGCCGCCGAGACGTAGGGAAAGGTTTTCTTGGTGCCCCGGTAATTCAGCAGCAGGTTGGCTTTGCCATCGAGCGGCACCACCCGGCCACCGACCGACAGCGAGGCCGCATCCGTATCGCCGACTCGTAGAACAGTCTCGCGCGTGGCGGCCTGGAGCATCACGGCTGCGAGCATGAGCGACGGATAGACACGATCGTTGAACTCGATCAACACCGGGACTCGTCTGAGAATGCCGTCGACGTCGGGAACCGCGTTCAGGAATCCCGATGCGCCTGCGGCCGTGGCGAGTGCTGGCAGAGAGCAGATGGCGTCGGAGGCGCGAAAGAGCGGAGACGCCGCGGTCTCGCCCGCTGGCCGCACGACGGCAATCCCGAGCGGGTGCAGCACGCAAGGACTCGTTTGGTTGCGTGGGCCTTCAAACGTAAATGCGTAGCCCATGACCACACGGCGCGAACGAAGCGTGTCGGCGAGCGCGGCGTCCGGACTCGCGGGTCCGGTCTCGACGTGCGGCGAATGACGCAAAGCCGCTTCGCGCGCGTCCCTCGATCGTTCGCTCCTGTCCGATTCCGCGAGCACGATGTCAAGCGCGACCACCGCTGCACCCGATTCGAGGACCCCCGCGATGAGCCGGCCGAGCACGTCCCGTCGCCAGGGCCATTGACCCACGTCGGCAAGGCTCCGCTCGTCCACGTCGACGATGACGACCTGGCCGGTGGGGCTGTCGGTTCCGGCCCGACTCACCATCGCGTCGTAAACGCGATAGTCGAGCCGTGCGAGCAGAGCAGGACGGTATACAGCGACCACCGCCGTCATGACGGCGATCACGAGGCCGCACAGAAGAACCAGCTTGCGGCCGGCCACGGGTAAGCTGTGAAATCTCTTCACGATCACGTCATTGAATGTCGACTTCGACGCGGCGATTGCGAGCCTCATATGTCTCGTCGGGTGTCTTGATCAGCAGATCCCGTTCGCCATGCGAGGTGACCTCCACGAAGGAGGCCTCGAGTCCCGCCGCGACCAGAAGATTCCGAACGATCAGCGCGCGTTTGCGGCCGAGTTCGTCGTTGTTCCTGGCAGCGCCGGTGGTGTCCGTGTGCCCGACCACGATGACGTCTGGATACGGGCGCGTCTTGACGATCTGCAGGATCTGCGATGTCAACGCGCGCGACTCGCTGGTCAGTTCGTCCGATCCGAACTGGAAGTAGAGCGTGAAGTGCTGCGGCGGAGGCGGCAGCCCTGCCAGCACGTCGCGGAACATCCGTTCCACGTCGGCCTTCTCCAGCGTCGTGGCGGGCGTGGGTGCTCCTTTGGCGCTCACCTGCGTGCTCTGCCACGCGCCGCGCAAATCTACGGCCCCCTGTGTGTTCGATACGCTCACCGGTCCAACCGCGCTGTCGTCCGCCTGCCCTGAGCCCGTCGAAGGGGCCTCGGGCAGCACCACGATCAGGTCCGCAGGTGACGACGGCTGCGCGACGGGTCGCTTGGCGCACGCGACCACGAGGCCACCAGTCAGCAAAGTGGATAACACGAGCGGCGTCAGCGCAGGCTTCATCGTCATCTGGTTCCAGCCCGAATGACCAGGTGCGTCCCTCGAATACCGACGATGGCGTTGGGCGTTTCGAGGCGGACGGCGTTGGGAGAGAGCTTGGCAATTCGCCCGGACACGAATGCGACGACACCGCGCGCCACCTTTAGGACAAGTCCGAGCTGTCCCTCGGCAGGAGCGTACGAGAAGCGGTTCAGATGCAGCTCCGTGTCAGGGTCGAGCGACACTCGCGTATCGTCTTTCAGCGTGACGGCGAGACGACCGTCAGCTCCAGTCCTGAGCCCGTCGCCCTCGAACACAACGCCGCCCGCCTGCTTCACCGGAATCACGTCGCCCTGCCGGACAATGAACGCCGTGCCCGAGGCACTTTTGATGCGGCCGGCAACGGCTGTCTGACAGAAGGCGGGCGTTGCCGCCATCAGCAGACACAGGAGCGCGCTCGCACAGCCCTGAGCGAGTGGCAGACAAGGATGTCCGGCGCGTCGCGTGTGGAGAGTCGCTCGCATCGCGCTTCTCTCGGTCGACCCCAGTTAAATCGCAGGGTTGCCAGCATACTCCTGAGGCGCGACCGATGCCATATATCCGATATCGGACCCTGAAAGTCACCCGCGTCGGCTGACTACGCGAAATCTCCGGCCGGAATCGGCGCCCGATTTGTTGCGAGAATGTGATGCCCGCTCCGCGAGCCGCTGTGACAAACTGGGAGATCGTTGCCCCTTCGCGATTGTTCGTGAATCCCATCTGTTGCAACTCAGGAGGATTGCGATGGCTACGACCGCTTCACGTTTGCTCGGACGGCCGGTCTGGTACGAATTGATGACGACAGACACGGCGGCCGCTGAGACCTTTTACAAGAATGTGGTGGGCTGGACGTCTGCGCCGTTTAAAGGCTCGCCTGACCCCTACACCATATTCAACCGCAGTGGTCAGGTGCAGGTCGCTGGCCTGATGCCGAGACCGCAGGGCATGAACATGCCACCATTCTGGGCAATGTATGTCGCCGTGCCAAAACTCGAGGACGCTGTCGGCCAAATCAAGCGACTTGGCGGCAGCGAACTGTCGGGGGTGATTGAAGTGCCGACGGTGGGCCGCCTGCAGATGATGAAGGACCCGCAAGGCGCAGCCTTCTACATCATCCAGCCATCGTCAACCGAGGAGCGTCCTGAGACGGCGCCGGAAGTGGGCGAGGCATCATGGCACGAGCTGATGACCACCGACGCTCCGGCGGCGATGAAGTTCTACAACCAGATCTTTGACTGGCAGCCAAGCGAAGCGATGGATATGGGGCCGCTCGGCACGTACCAGATGTTCAATCGGCCTCACGGCATGATCGGCGGCATGATGAACAAGCCACCCGAGATGGCGCAGGTCCCTCCTCATTGGATGATCTATTTCCGCGTACCTGACATCAACGCGGCGGCCGACCGCATCAAGAAGAACGGCGGCACAATCCTGAATGGGCCGATGGAAGTTCCCGGCGGTGACTGGGTGTTGAATGCGAAGGATCCACAGGGGGCCGCATTCTCATTGCACGCGAAGAAAGCGCAGTAG
Source organism: Acidobacteriota bacterium (assembly GCA_046726015.1). Lineage (GTDB taxonomy): Bacteria > Acidobacteriota > Vicinamibacteria > Vicinamibacterales > 2-12-FULL-66-21 > QHWT01. The sequence continues at coordinate 5,959 of JBKOZS010000246.1, read as the reverse complement.
CGCGACCACGGAAGCACACGGAAGGACACTGAAAATCCGATCCGTGTGTTTCCGTATATCGAACTCAGCGGACCTCCGATCACGCCTCAACTGCGCCGTGCGTTCTTGGTTCGGGTTGGCGTCGCCGATCGATCTCCGCCGGCGGCGTACTTGACGACGCGTACGCGTTCTACTGTAACGAGTGCGCCACCGGTCACCATCTCGTCAAGAATCGGCAGCAACTGCTCGACGTGGGCTTCGTCATCAACCACTTCGATCAACACTGGCAAGTCGCCTGACAGCTCGACGAGACTGGCGGTGTGAATCACACTGCTTGCGCCAAATCCTGCGACACCATGGATCACGGTGGCGCCGGCGAAGCCTTCGCGGCGTAAGCGCTCGAGGAGCGCTCTCGCAAGTGGTGTGTGATGGAATTTGTCGGACTCGCCCAGGAAAATCCTGACCAGGCACTGATCGCCATCGAGGACTCGCATTCAGAGCCTCCTCACTGACCGAGAAGTTGCTTGGTGCAAACGGTGCCGAGCCAGCCGGCAACGAAGGCGCCGAGAATGGTGACCGTTGCGTTTAGAACCGCGCTGCCGATCGCACCTTCTTCAATCAGACGGCTGGTTTCGTAATTGAAGCTCGAGTACGTCGTCATGCCGCCAATGAAGCCGATGGTAATCGCCGAGCGGACAGTCGCCGGCCAGGACAGCGCGAGCGCAGCGTGCATCACGGCTGCGATTGCGAAGCAGCCGACAAGGTTGACGATGAGCGTGCCATAAGGAAAGGCGCTGCCGAATCGTTGCGCAGCCCAGAGCGCAATCAGGTAACGGGTCGCGGTGCCAGCTGCCCCGGCAAGACAGATCCAGAACAATCGTTCCATGTCGCGTCACCTCAGTGCGCCGTCCTGTCGACCCATCGCGCCAGCCGACAGCCGCCCGGGCGCAATGCGTCGCCTGGTCATATACTACGAGGCTCTGATCGCACGATCGCCGGAAGGCACTGGGAGGTGAATCATGCCCGGTTCCGTAGACACTCAGTCGGGGATCTCACCGCTGGCGGGGCGGCCCGCCCCAAAGGAGATGCTGGTCGACGTGGCCAGCCTCGAGCGCGAATACTTCGAGCGCCGGCCGGACATTGGCGATCGCAATCAGATGGTCAGCTTCGGGACCAGCGGGCATCGAGGGTCACCACTGCGGGGCACCTTTACCGAGGCGCACATCCTTGCCATCACCCAGGCGATTTGCGACTACCGCCGCCAGGCGGGCACCGACGGTCCGCTCTACATGGGCAAGGACACGCACGCCTTATCAGCGCCAGCTCAGCGCACCGCGCTCGAGGTGCTCGCGGCGAATGCGGTCGAGACTGTCATCCAGCGTGACGATGGCGCGACGCCGACGCCTGTGATTTCGCGCGCGATTCTCGTTTACAACCGCGACCGCACGGAACACGTCGCCGATGGGATCGTGATCACGCCGTCGCACAACCCGCCGGAGGACGGCGGCTTCAAGTACAACCCTCCGAACGGCGGCCCTGCCGACACCGAGGTGACGCGCTGGGTCGAGGATCGCGCGAACGAGCTGCTGCGCGGCAACAACGCGGGCGTCAAGCGCATGTCCTTTGCCGCGGCGATGAAGTCATCGACCACGCACGAAGAGGATTTCGTGCTGCCGTACGTTGGCGACCTCAAAAACGTCGTGGACATGGATGCCATTCGATCCGCGGGCCTCGAGCTCGGCGTCGACCCGCTTGGCGGGGCGGCCAGATCCTACTGGGAACCAATCAACGCCACGTATGGACTCGACATCGCCGTCGTCAATCCGGTGATCGATCCCACGTTTTCGTTCATGAGGGTCGATCACGACGGCGTGATCCGCATGGATTGCTCGAGCCCTTATGCGATGGCGGGACTCGTTGGGCTCAAGGACAAGTACCGCGTGGCATTCGCGAACGATCCCGACTCAGACCGGCATGGCATCGTGACGCCGTCCTCCGGGTTGATGAATCCGAATCATTACCTTGCGGTGGCGGTCCGCTATCTATTGAGGCACCGCCCGAAGTGGCGGGCTGATGCCGCAGTTGGGAAGACGCTCGTCAGCAGCACCATGATTGACAAGGTGGTCAAAGACCTCGGTCGCACGCTTTCTGAAGTCCCCGTGGGGTTCAAATGGTTCGTCCCGGGTCTGCTGGATGGATCGTGCTGCTTCGGCGGTGAAGAAAGCGCCGGCGCGAGCTTCCTTCGTCACGACGGCACGGCATGGGCGACCGACAAGGACGGGTTGATCATGGATCTACTGGCGGCGGAGATTACCGCGCGCACGACGAAGGATCCGGGAGAGCACTACCAGGAGTTGACGCGACAGTTCGGCGCCGCCTACTACACGCGCATCGATGCGCCGGCGACTCCACAGCAGAAAGCCGCGCTCGGAAAGCTGTCGCCGGGGGCTGTTCGTGATTCAAGCCTGGCAGGCGAACCCATCATCGCGAAACTGACGCGCGCGCCAGGCAACAACGCTCCGATTGGCGGCTTGAAGGTCGTGGCTGCGAGCGGCTGGTTTGCGGCACGCCCATCCGGAACCGAAAACATCTATAAGGTGTACGCGGAGAGCTTCAAGGATCAATCGCACCTCGATGCGATCGTGTCAGAAGCGAAGGCCATTGTGACGAAGGCGCTCGAGGTGGCGAGTTAGAGGGCTTTACCCGCAACGAGCCGCAGCCGCATGGGCTCTGATGCCACCGCGAGATGGAGGGGTTATGAGCTGTATCAAGAGAGGTCCCGCGATCGCCGCCTTTCTCATGGCCGCGCTGCCGGTGCTGGGCGGCGGCGCCGTCGCACAGCAGCCGTCACCCGAACGCACCCAGGCCCCGAGCACGGACGGCAAGCTCAATGTGATTGCGTTCGGCGCCCACCCGGATGACTGCGATCAGCGTGCCGGAGGTGTGGCCGCGAAGTACGCGGCGCTCGGTCACCGGGTCCGCTTCGTATCGGTCACGAATGGCGATGCGGGACACCAGACGGAAGGCGGAGGGGCGCTCGCCGCACGGCGGCGTGTGGAAGCGCGCGAGGCCGGACGCCGCATCGGGATCGAGTATGTGGTGCTGGACAATCACGACGGGCAGCTCACGCCGACGGTCGACGTGCGGGAGCAGATCATCCGTCAGATCCGCCAGTGGAAGGCGGATCTCGTGCTCGCGCCGCGGCCGAACGACTATCACCCCGATCATCGCTATACGGGCGTTCTCGTCCAGGACGCGGCCTACATGGTCGTCGTCCCGAACATCGCATCCGACACGCCCGCGCTCCGGAAGAATCCGGTGTTCATGTATTTCGAAGACGGCTTTCAGAAGCCCGCCCCCTTCAGGCCCGACGTGGCCGTCTCGATTGACGATGTGATTGAAAAGAAGATCGACATGCTCGACGCGCACGTGTCGCAGATGTACGAGTGGCTGCCATGGGTGGCGAACGCGCTTGACAAGGTGCCGGGGGACGCACCGGCACGCCGACGCTGGCTTCGCGAGACGCGCGCGGGCGCCCCGACGGCGGCAGTGAAGGGGGCGCTCGTCAAATGGTATGGCGCTGACAGGGGGAACGCCGTACGGAACGCGGAGGCGTTCGAGATCTGTGAATACGGCACGCGCCCCGACGAGGCGATGATCAGGAAGCTGTTTCCATTCTTACCGAAAGGATCGACCGAGTAAGCGCGCTAACAATCGAGGCACCGCACTTCCTCGAACATGTCCGCGTGCTTGTCGGGGTTCTCGCGCGCGTAGTTAATCAAGCAGCGAACCGCCTTGCCGGCGTCAGGGAGCCCGTACGTCGCAGCCATCGCTTCGAGGAACTGCATCTTTTCCGTTTCCAGCTCGATCGGATACGCCTTCGCATCTTTCATACGGACCTCGGCCTGCGGCGTCAAATCTGCCAACAACCGCGCGATATGCTTGGCCGTGGCGCTGCTGCTGACGGGACCGCCGGGCGTCAGCAAGACGACCGCGCTGCGCGCCGCGGCCAGGAAACTGGACGATTTTCGTCTGACCGGATTCTACACCGAGGAGATCCGCGCGGGCCGCGAGCGACAAGGGTTCCGCCTCGTCACCTTCGCGGGCGAGCAGGCAATCATCGCGCACGTCGACCTGCCGCCTCCTCGCGTCAGCAAGTACGGCGTCGATGTAGCGGCCATCGACCGGTTCGCCGCTGCCCTGGGAAGGTCCGGCGACCGCTCTGCGGTGCACCTGATCGACGAAATCGGGAAGATGGAATGCCTGTCTGCGGCCTTCGTCGCAGCGATGAAAGGTCTCCTCGACAGCGGCCTACTCCTCATCGCAACCATCGCGCAGCGCGGTGGTGGGTTCATCGAGGAGGTGAGGCGCCGGTCCGACGTCGAGATCTGGACCGTCACGCCGGCCACGCGCGATGCGCTGCCCGATCGCATCGTCGCGTGGATTCAGCGTGCGGTGCGGTAGATCGCGCATTGCTGGCCGCTGTTGCGTTCATGCACTGGAAATGGTCGCGATGGTAAAGGAACTTGTTCGGGAGGCCGCCTCGGCCTTTCAGTTAACGAGGAGCGCGGTACCAGTAGTCTCGTGAATTAGCCGGCGCGCGGGCGTTTCCGGCTCCGACATAGGCATCGAAGTCATTGGCGTTGGACTCTTTCCCATAGCGCGATGTACTGCTCCGCAGAACGAAAGATCGGTTGCAGGTCGGCTGGTCGCAAGCCAATCTGCAGAAGATCGGCGAAGAAGTCTGGATACATACCAATGTGTGCCATTCCGTCGACGTTGAAATCAAATGTCCTTTTACCCTCCAAACTCGCGGGCAGGTGCAACGGCTGCCTTGGTGAAAGGATGGGGATCGGGTAGGTCACCCGCGACGCCGCGCTTTGCGCCTGCCGCTCATCGCGACTTCCGCCTTGACAGGCATCCGGGCCGAAGCGGGGACCAATCAGACTGACGAACGATTGATCCGTGGAAACACCAACCGCGGCGGTGTCTGGCCCACCTAACTGAGACACCGCATGAACGTACGGTTGCGCCCAGGCTGCCGACGAACTACTGCAGTTGTTCCTTGGCACCTCGCCGGGCTGATTCAATTCGCTTGCCCGGCCGACTTCGGCGAGCCCGATACTCACGAGACCGCCAAGCGCGGAAATTCGTCTCAGCTGCTCGTCGGTTTTCGCGTACTCGGACCTTCGCTGTCCCCGCAGTGCGCCCAACACGGTCGTGTGCCCGGCAACCACCGGCGAATGCCACCGTTCAGCGATCGTCAGCGCTTCATCAGCGGCTTTCCTCGACATGTGATCGACATCCACGATGAAGTGCTGAGCGAACAATTCGTCGATGAGAAATCTCCCTCGCGGAGTCAAACCTTCTCTATTGCAGTGTCCGGGCGGTACGTCGTACTTTGGAGGATTGCCCAGATAACCAAGATGGTGCGTCAGGGCGAATACGTTCACACGGAGGCCGTCCCGGTTTCGATTGGCGTCGAATTCGATTCCTGCTTCAGAGCACCCCTCGACATTCAGCCATTTTCCGTTCATGAACTTGTTCGCGAAATTCCAGCTCGCGCCTGGCGGGAAGATCGCCATCCCTCCAAACTGATTGTCGGCAAGATGTATCGGAAAGAAGTGGCGGACGCCGAGTGCGTAGTAACGCTGCAGATCCGTCCGGATCTCGGCCTGGGTGCATGCCTTCGGCTCGGCGCATTGAAACACATCATCCGCCTCGATGCCGAGCACGACCGCAAGCTGGCCGCGGTTGATCGTTGCGCGCGCTTCCTCAGGAGAGGACACGATATGGTACCAGCCGCCCGCATGCGCTCTGACGTAGACCTCCATTTCTCTGGCCGCCTGAAGTTGCTTCGGAATGCTCGCCCAATCCTTGCAATCCGCGCGCGCGCCGTGAGCCGCCTGGCATAGCAGCTCGTTGTTGACCGCGAGCATCACCATCAGGCGCAGTCCGCCCTGGAAGGCACGATAGAGCC
>JBKOZS010000245.1:0-23086 GCA_046726015.1 Acidobacteriota bacterium | reverse complement strand
GTGCCTCGTGGAAACGAGCGCGCAGGTCGAGCCAGGCACGACCGGCGTGTTGAAAGTGGAGATCGACGGCGAACAGTACGCGGACGACATTCGGGTTGCGCGCCTGCAGAGGGTTCACGGCTCGAGCGCGACATGGCACGTCGGGGCGGAGTTTCTGTGGACCACCTATCCGGGCAGCTGGTCACTGCGCCGGGTAGCGAGTCGCTTGCAGCGCGAAGTTGCGCAGCACGCGGTGACGATCGAGTTCGGGTCACACCGTCCTAATTAGGGGCGGAAGGCGAGCAAGCGTGCATCAGTTTTTCTGGCGGAGCCTGCGCGAGGACGATGGGCAGGATTTGGCGGAGTACGCGTTTCTACTGGCGTTCATCGCCGCGCTCTGCATCCTCGGGCTTCAACAGCTGGGAACTGCGGTGAATGACACCTATAACACGGTGTCATCGTCGCTCGTCAACTCTATGCAGTAAGAGATGGTCTATGCAGTAAGAGATGGGCGTTCCCCGAACAGGGGAGCCAGTTTGCCAGCCGCGGATGCGCACGGCCGGTTGGCAGGGGGCGAGCAGCCGTGCGGAACATCGCGGAAGATGGGCTTCTGCGAGCAAGCGAGCAATCAACGTCAAGGAAGAGGATTGGACATGAAGAACTTCATCAATCGGTTCGTGCGTGAGGACGAGGGCCAGGACCTGGTCGAGTACGCACTGCTCATCGCGTTCATCGCGCTGGCGTGCATCATCGGGCTGCAGAACCTGGGTGGCGCGATCAACACCACCTACAACAGCATCTCGAGCAGCCTCACGGGCGCGGTCAGCTAGTTGTTGGCATTTGCGGGCTGGTCGGCGTATGCCGTCCGGCCCGCGCGCTATCCGCTGCGCGAGTGGAAGAGCGGTCCGCCAGCCATGCGCGAACTACTTCGGCAATTTGTTCGGGACGAGGACGCCCAGGATCTGGTGGAGTACGCCCTGTTGGGCGCCTTTGTTGGACTGGCGGGTGCCGCGGTCTGGGCAAACGTCGTGACGCTGCTCGGCGAGCGCTACTCGGAGTACAACACCAACGTCCAGGGTCTCTGGGCCTCTCCCGAGCCTTAGGATGCCAAATCTGACTACTCCGGAAGCAGCGGTACTCGTGATTGGGGCCGTTGCATGCGTGACAGACCTGAGATCGCGCCGGATCCCAAACGTCCTGACGTTTGGTGCTGCTGTCGCGGCCGTTGTCTTTGGAGCGGTCACCGGCGGTCTGGCCGGCCTGGGCTGGAGCCTCGCAGGGTGGGCAGTCGGCTGCGCGGCGTTCCTGCCCTGGTTCCTGCTCGGTGGCATGGGCGCCGGCGACGTGAAGCTGCTGGCGGCGCTTGGTTCCTGGGCCGGTCCGTCGGCGGCGGTCTGGATGGCGCTTTACGCGGGCGTGGCCGGGGGCGTATTCGCCATCGTGCTTTCGCTGGGGTGCGGCTACCTGGTTGCGATGTTTCGAAATCTTTGGGGGCTCATACTGTTCTGGCGAGTCGCCGGAATTCAACCCCACCCGGAGCTTACGCTTCGAACGGGTAAAGGACCGCGCCTTCCGTACGCGTTGCCGATTACCGCAGGGGCATTGGCCGTCCTATGGCTCCGATAACCGTTCGAAACACGTCGAGAGGCGATCGAGGCGCTGCACTTGTGGAGCTCGCGGTGATCCTGCCGCTGCTCCTTGTGGTCACCGCCGGGATCGTCGATTTCGGCTTCGCACTGCAGCGTTATGAGGTGATTGCCAACGCGGCTCGCGAGGGGGCCCGCCTGGCGACCGAGCCCGGGTATGATGCCGCCGCCGTGACCGCGCGCGTACGCGGATACGTCAAGCAAGGACTGAATCTCGACGACATGGCGCTTGGTGCACTCATGCCATCGGGCACTTCGGTAGGCATCTCGAACCCGACCATCACAATGCCCCTGGCGGGCGGAGGAACGGCGGCGCTCCCGTCAACGCGAGTCGACGTGTTCTACCACCACCAGTTCATGCTAATGCGCCCAGTGCTTGGCCTGATCAACAAGTCGTGGGGCCAGAGCATCACCCTGCACGCATCTTCCTTGATGCGTGCGCAGGTTGGCGGAAGCTAAAGCCGTGCCGTTCCCGATTCCCGATATCAGGCGCTATGGGGCCCGGCGGCTGAGACCGATAAGAAGTACGGGCGTCGGCGAACGTGGCGCATCGCTCGTGGAATTCGCGCTGGCGCTACCGTTGCTGCTAGTGGTCATCGCGGGCATCGTCGACTTCGGGTTCGTATTTCAGCGCTACGAAGTGATTACGAACGCGGCCAGGGAAGGGGCAAGGCTCGCAAGTCTTCCCGAGTACACGGACGATGCCCTGGTGAAGGCCCGGGTGCGGTCCTATGTGCAAAATGGCCTCAGCCTGAGCACGAGCGCCCTCGATAGCGTGATGCCGCTCAGTTCGGTCACGGTCGCCCACGACACATTCCCGGTGCCGATGCCTGTTGGTCCGGACGAGAACATCGATACGGCGACCGTCACCGTCAACTATCAGCATAACTTCATGCTCCTGGGACCGCTGCTCAGTCTGATCAACGGCAGCTGGGGTGGCGCCATCACGTTGACGTCGAGTTCTCAGATGCGCCTCGAGTCCCAGGCGGGCGCGGGCAGCTAGTTTGGATTGAACGGCAAGGGCGGAGTTGATGAATAGAAATACACGAACATTGATCGTCGTCGCGGTGGCGGTGCTGATGGCCGGTCTGGCGAGTTTCGGCGTTTACCTGGCGGTCCGGAGCATGCCTGTCCGCGAGGTCGAGATTGCCCGGGCGCAGGCGGTTGTGGCGGCACGGCCTCTAACGGTCGGGACACTCGTCACGAAAGACGACGTAAAGCTGGTCCCCTGGCCAGCGGCGAATCAGGTACCAGGTTCCTTCACTGAGGTCGAAAAAGTCGTCAATCGAGGGGTGATCTCCGCGACCTCTGAAAATGAACCGCTGACCGAATCGAAGCTCGCGCCCGTCGGCTCCGGTGCCGGTCTGCCGCCGACCATCCCGGAGGGGATGCGCGCGATTTCCGTCAAGGTGAACGAGGTCATCGGCGTGGCCGGCTTCGTGATTCCGGGCACCCGCGTTGACGTCATGGTCACGGTGAAGGGTATCGACGACAAGATCCAGACTCGCGTGGTGCTGAGTAATGTCACGGTGCTGACTGCGGGCACGCGGTACGACCAGGAACGGGCCACCCAGGAAGGCAAGCCGATTCCGACGAGTGTCGTGACGCTCCTCCTGACACCGAGCGACGCAGAAAAGATGACGCTGGCGGCGGAAGAGGGCCGGGTCATGCTGGCACTTCGCAATCCGCTCGACATTGCGCCTACTCAGACGTCGGGCGCTCGGATGGCGGCCCTTCTGGGCGAGGCCAGCCCGCCGCCCGTCAAGAAAGTGGTTGAGGGCCGGACGTTCGTCAAGGCCGCGTCTCCGCCGCCGGCGGCAGTGGCGCCAAGAACCTACACCGTGGAGACGATTCGCGCTGCAAAGCGCTCTGAGGAGGAAGTACGTTGAAGACCCGGGTAATTCGACTGCTCGGCCTGAGCGTGGTGGCGCTCATGCTCGCCGGCGCTGCGCCGTTCGCGCAGCAGCCTTCGCCGCCACAGGGCTCACAGGAGCCGTCCGTTTCGCCCGCAGCGGAATATCCCAAGGTCGTCCTCACGGCCGGGCGTTCCAGGGTACTCTCGACGGACTTCGACATCACACGACTGGCGATCACCAACCCCGCGGTGGCGGATGCCGTCGTGGTGACGCCACGCGAAGTGCTCATCGACGGCAAGGCCGCCGGCACGGTCAGCATGATTCTCTGGGGCGCCGGCACGCGCGTGCAGTACGACGTCGTTGTCGACACCGGCGTCCTCATCCTCGAGCAGCAGCTGAAGACGTTGTTTCCCGGCGAAGACATCCGCGTCTCGGTCAACGACGAGGCGCTGATCCTCTCGGGCAGTGTCTCGAGCAACGCCATCATGCTCCGCGCCGCCGAGATCGGCGCCGCGAGCTCGGGCAAGCTGAAAGTGATCAACATGCTCCAGCTCCCTGGCGGCAACGAGAGCCAGCAGGTGATGCTGCAGGTCCGGTTCGCCGAAGTGAACCGCTCGGCGCTGAAGGAACTAGGCATCAATTTCGTCGCCAACCGCGTCGACTGGGCCGGCCGGGTCACGACCGGGCAGTTCCCGGCGCCGACGATCGAAGATAACGTCACGACATTCAGCGATTTTCTGAACATCTTCTTCTTCTCGAAGCGCGAAGGCATCGGCGGGGTCATCCAGGCGTTGAGGAACAAGGGGTACTTCCAGAGCCTTGCCGAGCCGAACCTGATTGCCTATAACGGCCAGGAAGCCAGCTTCCTGGCGGGCGGCGAGTTCCCCGTGCCATTCGTGTCCGGGTCGGCAGGGACGGTATCGGTGGTCTTCAAGGAGTTCGGCATCCGTCTGAACTTCAAGCCGACGATTGCCGGCGACGTCATTCGCCTGCACGTGAAGCCCGAAGTCAGCTCGCTCGACTTCAACAACGGCGTGACGATCTCGGGATTCCGCATCCCGGCACTGACGACGCGCCGTGCTGAGACCGACGTCGAGCTGCGCGACGGCCAGTCGTTTGCGATTGCCGGCCTGTTGAACAACATCTCGCAGATCAACGGACAGGAAATTCCGATTCTGAGCGCGCTGCCAATCATCGGCAACCTGTTCAAATCGAAGGCGGAACGTGCGGAGCGCACCGAGTTGATGGTGCTGATCACACCTCGCCTGGTGCGCGCGCTCGACCCGGACGAGGTACCACCGCTGCCGACGTCGCCGGGCGATTTCCTGCCGGCTCCGGAGCCCAATCAGGCGCCTCCGCCACCGGCACAGGGCGCGCCGAGCGATGCGCCGCCGGCGCAACGACCTTGAACGTAGTCCGTGATCGTTCCAACTGGGGAGCGGATGCCATGAAGCGGCTGATGATGACAGCACTCGAACGACAGCGTGGGGCCGTGCTGGTCCACGTCGCCATCGCGATGGTGGGTTTACTCGGCTTTAGCTCCCTGGTGATCGATTATGGCGTGTTCTGGATGTCGCGCCGGCAGGCGCAGAATTCGGCCGATGCGGGCGCGCTTGCGGGGGCGATTGCGCTGTCGTACGACGATCCAACGGATTTCACCGACAGCGGCGCCGCGAAGCAGTCGGCGCACGCCGCCGTCCTGGCCAACAGGGTCTTCGGCGAGCCGCCCGATAACAACGTGACGACTGACGTTACGATCTTGTACGAAGGCGGGCCGAATGGCGAGTGCCCGGATGGGTCTGACGATTTGTGCGTGAAAGTGGACGTCTATCGTACTGTCATGAGAGGCAACCCATTGCCGGCATTCTTCGCACGCCTGATGGGGATTACCACACAGGACGTGAGCGCGACCGCTACTGCAAAAGTCCTCCACGGCAATGCCACTAAGTGCATGCGGCCGTTTGCCATACTCGACAAGTGGGATGAGTGGAACGAGGCGAGCCCGGGCACCGAATATCAAAGTCGTACCCCGATTGGAAGCCTCGACCCCGACTGGAACTGGCGCACCTCGACATTTGATAAGTACCCGAGGAACCCTTCAGATCCTCCGATCGAGCCCGATCTCTATGTGCCGCCGGCGATCTGTGACCCGCCATCACCAACGTGTGATCCGGGGACCGGGTTCCGTCCCTTCGACCTGGATGGCAATCCCCTCGACTACGGTCGTGAGATTGAAATTCACACTGGCTCGCAGGATCAGACGTCTGCCGGATTCTTTCAACCCATTCGGCTGAAGGTCGGCGATAACGGTGCCAGCGATTATTGCGCGAACATTAAAGAGTGTAGCGGCGTGACGAACATGATCGGGCAAACGGTCGACACCGAAGGCGGCAACATGGTAGGCCCGACGGACGCATGCTTATTTACGGACGACGACTCTCTCTATTCGAAGGATCCCACCGCACGCTGGGAGCCGGACTATTTCGGAGCGGGAAAGGGAGCCGTTGTTTCCGATGTATACGGTGTTAACAACAGTCCACGTATCGTGCCCATGCCAGTAGTTGATCCGGACGAGTACTTTGTCACCGATCCGAGCGGACGTTCTACGATTACCATCCGCAACATCCTAGGCTTCTTCGTCGAGCGACAGGACACCGTCGGGCCAGGAGCTGGACATACCGTAACCGTCGGGCGTCTGATCAACGTGCCCGGGCAATATGTCGGCGGCGGCACCGTTGATACGTCGTCGAATTTCATCACGCAGATCATTTTGATTCGGTAAACGCACGGAAGGACGTACGAAGGTGGGCCTGAGTATCACACTCGTCGGGACGGCAGATCGGCAGCTCGAGGAGCTTCTGCGCGCACCGACCACGCGCCTCAAGACGATGCCCGTCGCGGAGCTGCTGGCATTGGCACAGCCGTCCGCCTCGCAGCCCGATGTAGTCATCCTCGATCTGCGTGAGAGCGGTGCACTGCCGCCGACGCTCGCCACGCTGAAGCGCCAGCATCCGACGACAGGCGTCATCATCGTCGCAGCTCGCATGGATCCGACGCTGATGCTCGAGGCGATGCGCGCGGGCGTCACCGAGTGGATCTCCGACCCGCTCAGCGCTCTCGAGCTGAACGCGGCCGTCGAGCGCGTCAGCGCTTCGCGGCCGTCGAGCGTGCAGGGACAGATCTTCGCATTCATCGGCGCCAAGGGCGGCGTCGGGACAACGACCATCGCGGTCAACGTCGCGACTGCCCTGGCGCAGGCCGTCGACGACGAGCGCACGCTCCTCATGGACTTCCACCTGTCATATGGCGACGCGGCGGTCTTCATGGGCGCCGAGCCGCGGTTTTCCGTTGCCGACGCAATGGAGAACACGCATCGCCTGGACGAGGCGTTTTTCGAGAGCCTCGTGGTCCAGAGCAAGTCGACGCATGCGCACCTTCTGGCGTCGGCCGAGCGCGCAGTGGGGCCGGTCGACTTGCGGCGCATCGCGATGCTCCTGCAGTTTGCCGCGACGCACTATCGCTACACGCTGCTCGACGTGCCGCGCTCGGAAGCGGCGGTGCTCGATTCGCTCGAGGGCGCGGCGACGATTCTGATCGTCGCGAACCAGGAGCTGGCGACGGTGCGCAACGCCGGGCGTATCGCGGCGACGCTCCGCCAGCGTTACGGCAAGGAACGGGTCAAGGTCGTGATCAGCCGCTACGACAAGCAGGCCGAGATCGGAATCGACGACGTCCAGCGCGTCGTCGGCTCGCCGGTGAAGTTCACGGTGCCCAGCGACTATCGGGCTGCCCTGAACGGCCTCAACAAGGGAAGGCCGATCGCGCTCGACAAGGACAACAAGCTGGCGCCGGCCTTCCAGACGATTGCCTTCGACCTGGCCGGCATTCACGTCGAGAAGGCCGTCGCACAGAAGGGCGGCGGCCTGTTCGGACTGCGGCGAAAGTAAGCAGGCCCAAGCTTTAACTTGGGCAATAGGTATAGTACGTAGGCCCGAGCTCAGGCTCGGGAGGCACGACGGTGTAGGGAGTCTCTCCAGTATGGCTTATCAAGCGATTTCGGCGGCGGCGGGCGACACGAGAAGCCCGCATTATCAGGAGCTGAAGGCCAAGGTTCACCAGGAGCTGTTGAACCGGCTGAATCTCGAGCGCCTCACGCGCGTCAGCAGGCGCGAAGCCGAGCCCGAGATCCGCGAGCTGATCAACCACATGATCGAGGCCGAGGCGCAGACGACGCCTCTCAGCCTGTTCGAGCGCGAGAACCTGATCGTCGACGTGCTCGACGAGCTGTTCGGGCTGGGACCGCTCGAAAACCTGCTCAAGGATCGCGACATCTCGGATATTCTCGTCAACCGGCACGACCAGGTCTACATCGAGCGGAACGGCGTGCTCGAGGAAACCGGCATCGTGTTCAAGGACGACCGTCACCTGTTGCAGATCATCGAGCGCATCGTCAGCTCGGTGGGCCGCCGCATCGACGAGTCGAGCCCGATGGTGGACGCGCGCCTCCAGGATGGATCGCGTGTCAACGCGATCATCCCGCCGCTCGCGCTCGACGGTCCGGCGATGTCGATCCGCCGGTTCCGCACCGACCGTCTCGCGGCGCCCGACCTCGTCGACCGTCAGTCGATGACGCAGCCGATGCTCGACTTCCTCAAGGCAGCAGTGCAAAGCCGCTTGAACATCATCGTGTCGGGCGGCACCGGCGCCGGCAAGACGACGCTGCTCAACATCCTTTCGGGTTTCATCTCCGACAAGGAGCGCATCGTCACGATCGAGGACGCGGCCGAGCTCATGCTGCGACAGCGGCACGTGGTGCGGCTGGAAACGCGTCCGTCCAACATCGAAGGCAAGGGCGCCGTCAAAGCGCGCGAACTCGTCATCAACGCCCTCCGTATGCGGCCAGATCGCATCGTGGTTGGCGAGGTCCGCGGCGCCGAGGCGCTCGACATGTTGCAAGCCATGAACACCGGCCACGACGGATCGCTCACCACGATCCACGCGAACACCCCGCGCGACGCGTTGTATCGCCTTGACACGATGATCGCGATGGCGAATCTCAATATTCCCGATAAGGCCGTGCGGCAGCAGGTGGCGTCCGCTGTTGATCTCGTGGTGCAGGTGTCGCGGCAGGCGGACGGCACCCGCAAATTGACCGCGATTTCTGAAATCACGGGCATGGAAGGCGAAGTCATCACGATGCAGGACATCTTCCTGTTCGAGAAGACCGGCGTTGGGCCCACAGGGAAGGTGACAGGCCGGTTCCGTGCCACTGGCATTCGTCCGAAGTGCAACGATCGGGTGGCTCAGTCGGGCAACCCCCTGCCTATGGACATGTTCGAACACGTCCAGATGGTGGCGTAGCAGGGGCGAGAAATGCTTCCACTGCCCGTCGTTATTACCTTCGCTCTCGTCTTCGGAATCATCGCGGCGACGTACTACCTCCTTGTCCTCAGGCCCGAGGAGGAAGAGCAGTCCGCCCTGCGCAAGCGCCTGAAGACCAGCACGCCGGGTGCAATCAAGCGCATGAGCCTGCAACGTCAGGACTCGCCGCTGAGCACCATTCCTGTCGTCGACACTCTGCTCGCCGCGGTCTCCAATCTCAGCCAGCCGCTGCAAAAGCGGATCAACAGTTCGGGGCTGAATCTGACCGTCGGGGCGCTGCTGCTGATGTGCCTGTGCGCGGGTGTTGCCGCCTATCTAGTCGTGCTGACGGTCAGCAGACTTACGCTGGCGGCGATCGTGTTCGGGGCGCTGTGTCTTTTCATCCCGATCTGGTTCGTGAACTTCATGGCCAGACGACGCGTGGCCAAGTTCGAGGAGCAGTTCCCGGAGGCCATTGACCTGCTCGCACGATCTCTGCGGGCCGGCCATGCGTTCACGACGGGTCTGTCCCTGGTAGCAGAGGAAACGCCAGAACCGGTGGGCACCGAGTTCCGTCTGGCGTACGACCGCCAGAACTTCGGGATGCCGCTCCCCGAGGCGCTGAAGTCGCTCGGCGAGCGAGTGCCGCTGCTGGATGCCAGATTCTTTGTCACCGCCGTGCTCACGCAGCGAGAGGCGGGTGGCAACCTGGCGGAGGTGCTGGACAACCTCGCATCCGTCATTCGGGACAGGTTCAAGGTGAAGCGCCAGGTCCGTGTCGTGACCGCGCACGCGCGCATCACAGGCTGGGTGCTCGCCCTCTTGCCGCCATCCCTCGGCGCGATACTCACTTTGCTGTCGCCATCCCACATGGCGCTCCTCTGGACCGATCCAATCGGCATCAAGATGACCGTCGTGGCGATTGTTCTGCAGGTGGTTGGCACCCTGATCATCCGCAAGCTCGTAGACGTGGAGTACTGAACCGTGGATCAGCTGGCCATCGGTATCGCTATCCTCTTCCTCGGCGTCGCCGTGCTTTCCGGCCTGGCAGCATCGATGCTGCTCACTCGCACGTCGGCCGAGCGCCGGCGATTCCGTGAACTCGTGGCGACGGCTGGGGGCAGCATTATCGGCATCGGCAGCCTGAAGCTGATGGACCCGCCGGAGGGCGTGGCAAAACGCGTCTCCAGTTTCGTTCCGAAATCGCCGAAGGAGATGAACCGGCTACAGAAACGGATGGTACGGGCCGGGATCAAGACTCCGGGCGCGGCCGTCTACTACGCCGCCGCCGAAGTCATATTTCCAATCGTTCTCGCGCTTGCGACATTAGCCTCGCTCGGTATGACCCGCGGCGGCGCGTTCGCCTTGCTCGCCGCTGGGGTCGGTTATGCCCTGCCCGGCGTGTGGCTTTCATGGAAGACCGGAAAGCGTCAGAAACAGATTCAGAACGGGCTGCCGGATGCGCTGGACCTCCTGATTGTCTGCGTTGAGGCTGGATCCGGCCTCGACGCGGCCATCGTCAAGGCCTCGGAAGAGCTCGCTCTGTCGTATCCTGCACTCGCGGAGGAGCTCCAACTCATCACCACCGAGACTCGCGCCGGCAAGCCGCGGCTCGAAGCCTTCAAGAATTTTGCGCTGCGCACTGGTGTCGATGACGTCCGCTCACTTGTTGCCATGATGATTCAAACCGACCGGTTCGGAACGAGCATCGCGCAGGCGCTTCGAACCCATGCGGAAGTTTCTCGAACAAAGCGGCGGCAGCGTGCCGAAGAGCGTGCTGCCAAGCTCGGCGTAAAGCTCGTCTTTCCACTGGTGTTCTGCCTCTTTCCGGCGCTGTACGTGGTTGTGCTCGGACCTGCGGTGATCAAGATCATGCATTCGTTAATGCATCAGTAACTGCCCTTAACAAACGGAGAACGAAGCGATGTCAATGAACACGATTCTGATCCTCCTGGCTGGTGTGTGCCTCGTCATGTACCTCTTGAAGCGCCGGTCGCGCTTGAAGAGCGAGGACTGAGCCCGGTGAGCCCGGCGCTTCGCTTCGGCGCGCGAAGCGCGTGGCTGGTCTGGCTCGCCGCGTCCGTGGCCGCCGGGTGCGCCACCCGCACGGCCTCGAGCTCGTTCATCATCCGCAAGGGTCACGGGCCGATCGAGATCGAGTCGCCGGCGGTGAAGATGATCAGCCGCGAGGCGGTCGCGCGCGCCGAGCGTGAGGCGATTGCCGCACGCGCCGGGAAGGCGCCACGCGTGAGCCCCTCGATCGAGCAGCAGGACCCGGGGCTGCGGCGGGCGCTCTCGTCGCTCCAACGCGCTCCGTCGGGCCAGGCCCACGTGAACGTGGGCGTCGCGTATCAGCGCGTCGGGGTTCTCGACGCCGCGTTCGATCAGTTCTCCCAGGCCATTGCCCTCGATCCGCGAAATGTCGCCGCGTGGGACGGGCGCGCGAGGGTGTGGCGCGACTGGGGGTTTATTGCGCCGGCGCTGGCGGATGTGCATCGGGCGCGGTATTTCGCGCCGCATCGAGCCGAGGTGCTGAACACCCTCGGCACGATTCTCGAACGCGCCGGCCAGTGCGACGCCGCGAGAATCACCTATCGCGATGCGATCGCGCTTGACAATCACGCCGCCTGGGCCCGGCAGAACCTGGCCAGGCTCGACACGGTAGGCAACGACTGCGGGCCGCGAGCGCTCAAACCATCCCAACGCTCCGGCCGATAGAGGATTCTTCGACATGTTGGCAAGCAAACCCGACGTCCCATCCATCCTGCCGCACCCGCCCGCGCCTGCGACGCTGGAGGAGGCTGGTCTCTCGTTGGACCTGATCGTCCAGCTCACGCTCAAGACGCTTCATTTCGTTGGCGAACTGAGCGGCGTCGAGCTGGCTGCGCGGATGGGCCTGCGGTTCAGCGTCATCGAGCCTGCGCTCACGCTGATCAAGTCGCAGCATCAGGTCGAGATTTCGGGCGGCGCCATGATCGGCGGCCCCTCGTACCGCTATCGGATTACCGACGCCGGCCGCACGCGAGCGCAGCTGTTTCTCGAGACCAACCACTATGTCGGCGCGGCGCCAGTCCCGTTGGCGCAATATCGCCGCTACATGCTCGAGTTCAAGAAGAAGGCGCCGAGCAGCGCGACGCGCGAGCGTGTGCGCCAGGCGTTTTCGCACCTCGTGATCAGCGAGCGTGTGATGGATCAGCTCGGTCCCGCGATCAACGCGGGGCACTCGATGTTCGTTTACGGACCTCCTGGCAACGGCAAGACGGTCATCTCGCAGGCGATCCAGAAGCTGCTCGACGGCGACATCCACGTCCCGCATGCGCTCGAGGTCGAGGGCGCAATTATCCGCCTCTACGATCCGGTGAACCACGAGACGATTGCGCCGGAAGGGCAGGCGTGGGGCCTCGACAAGGGCGCCGACGTCGACAACCGGTGGGTCCGATGCCGGCGTCCGATGGTGATGGTCGGCGGCGAGTTGACGCTCGAGTCGCTCGAGTTGAGCTACAACCCGGTCGCTGGCTTCTACAAAGCGCCGGTCCAGGCTGTCGCAAACGGCGGCGTGCTCGTGATCGACGACTTCGGCCGCCAGCGCGTCGCGCCGCGCGATTTGTTGAACCGCTGGATCGTGCCACTCGAAAGCCGCGTAGATTACCTGACGCTCACCTCGGGACAGAAGTTCGAGCTGCCGTTCATGACGCTGGTGTCGTTCGCCACGAACATCCGGCCGCAGGAGCTCGTCGACGAAGCGTTCCTGCGCCGCATTCACTACAAGGTGCTGTGCGAGAGCCCGACCCACGACGACTACCTCCTGATCTTCCAGAACTACTGCATGTCGAAGGGCGTGCCCTTCGATCGCGATCTAGTCGAGGACCTGCTCGAGAATTACTACAAGCCGCGCCACCTGTCGCTGCGCGGGTGCCATCCGCGCGATCTAATCGATCAATCGCTGTCCTTGGCCGAGTACCTGGGTCAGCCGCAGGAACTCACCGGCGAGTTGGTCAGGGCCGCGTGCGACAGCTACTTCGTGGACGAAACGACCGAGGAGATGTCCACGCTCCAGCCGCATGCATGACGAATCCGGTACGTGGATGGTTCGGCGCGGCGGCCGCCCTGGCTGTACTGGGGACAGTCCCCTTTAGCGCGACGGAATGGGGACTGTCCCCAGCTGTCCACGCCGAATCGTCGCCGCTCGCCATCCGCATCACGTCGCCGCTCGGCCGCACCGGTACAACCGGGGCAATCCGCATCGTCGCCCAGGTCAACCCGGCCTCGGACGCGCCAATTGCCGCGGTTCGGTTCTTCGTCGACAACGTGCTCCTCGGCGAGGCGCGCAAGGGGCCACCGTGGGGCATCGACTGGACCGACGAGAATCCCTTCGAGTCCCGCGAGATCCGCGCCGAGGCGGTGGATGCCAACGGCCACACGGCCAACGACAGCGTGCTGTTGAAGCCGCTCGAGCTGATCGAGCACGCGCAGGTGTCGAGCGTCTACGTCGAGACGTCTGTCCAGGACAAGACCGGCCGCTTCGTTACTGGGATCGGGCCATCGGGCTTTCAGTTGTTCGAGGACGACGTGCCGCAGACGCTGGACGTGGTGCGCCCGGAGCAGCTGCCGGCTACGTTCACTATCCTCCTCGACACCAGCCAGAGCATGGCCCGGCGCATCGACTTCGTGCGCGATGCGGCTGCCCGCCTCGCCAGCTATCTGCGCGAAGAAGACCGCATCATCGTCGCGCCGTTTGCCAAGAAGCTCCAGACGATCACCGGCCCGACAGACGATCGCGCAACCGTGTCCGATGCCATCGCCGCAATTCGACCGGGCGGCGGCACGGCGATTCTCGATTCCGTGGAAGAGGCGGCCAAACTCATTTCGCACGTCGAAGGGAGACACGCGATCATCCTGCTGACCGACGGGTACGACGAGCACAGCTCCGCGACGCTGACCGATGCCATCAGCATGGTCCAGCAGACCGGCGCCTCGATGTACGTCGTCGGAATCGGCGGCGTCGCCGGCATCTCGCTCAAGGGCGAGCGCTTTCTCAAGCAACTCGCCTCGGACACGGGCGGTCGGGCCTTCTTCCCGTCCAGCGAGATCGAGCTCCGGCCGATCCACGAGCTGGTCGCGTCGGAGGTGACGCTGCGGTATGTGCTCACCTACATGCCGAACAATCAGAAGGTGGATGGCTCGTGGCGGCGCATCACGGTGAAGACGGTCGATCCCGCGCTCAAGGTCCGCGCCCGTACCGGCTACTTTGCCCCGAAACCGCCGCCGATTCGGCCTTCCATCGAGTTCACGCTCACCGACACGAGTCAAAGCTCGGTGGATATGAGCATGGACGATCTCGAGGTCGTCGAGGACGGTGTGCCGCAGTCGCTGGAAGCGTTTCAGGAAGCGACGACCCCGGTCTCGATCGTGTTCACGGTCGATCAGAGCGGCAGCATGAAGAAGGCGACCGAGCCATTAAAGGTGGCGGCGAAGAGCTTCATCGAACAGGTCAGGGCCGAGGACAGCCTTGCGCTCGTGCTCTTCTCCGACCGATCGGAGTTCGCCCACGATCTCACGACCCGGCGTGACTGGAGCCTCGAGGCCATCGACAAGTACACGCCAAAGGGCGGCACGGCGCTCTACGACGCCGTCTACGATTCGCTTTCGCGGCTGAAAGGGATCGAGGGACGGCGCGTCATCGTAGTGATGACAGACGGGCGCGACGAGAACAACGCCGGCACGGGCCCTGGCAGCGTGCACACGTTCGAGCAGGTGCTCGAGCGCCTCAAGAGCGTCGATGCCGTGGTGTTCCCCGTCGGCCTTGGTCCGCAGATCGACCGGCCGGTGCTCGAGCAGCTGGCCCGCGATTCCGGCGGCGAGGCCTACTTTCCCGAGGATGTTTCGACGCTGGGTCACGACTTCGATCGGATCCTGGAGACGCTGCGCCGCCGATACGTTATCAGCTACACATCGACCAATACGGCACGTGATGGCGCCTGGCGTCAGGTCGATATCCGCAGCCGGCGCACCGGCGTCGTAGTCGCCAGCCGCGGCGGCTACTTCGCGCCGGCGAAGTAGTCGACACGCCTGATGCTGTCCGACGAGACCCTGAGGCGGGTCCTGCCAGCCGGGACTGTCGCTCTGCTGGGTGACGTCATCCGCGCCCTGGGTTGGGGGCTCGTGTTGGTCGTCTGGGTGGCATTCGCGCAGGTGTACGCCCGGATGATTGGGCTCACCATCAGCGACCCGACTCACAGCGATTTCACCATCTTCTATTACACGTCGCGGATGGTTGCCGATGGCTTGCCGATGTACGGCGTGTCGCCTGCCCGCTATGGAATCGAGTGGGCGGCGGATCACCTCGGTAACCTGAACCCGCCGCACGTCCAGCTGCTTTTGCTGCCGCTCGGATACCTGAGTTACCGCGATGCGTTGGCCTGCTTCGTTGGTGTCAACGCCGTCTGCCTGGCATGGTCGCTGTGGCTGGTTGCACGAGAACTAGCGATTCCGTGGTCATGGCAGCGTTTCTGGCTTTGGGGTGCATTGACACTCTCGTGCGCGGCGTTCACGACGGTCGCGGTGACATGCGAGCTCACCTTTGTTCTCATGGTGCCGTTTACGTTGGCATGGCGGGCCTGGCGTCGTGGGCAGTGGACGGCGGCAGGCGCCTGCCTGGGCGCCTGCGCCAGCGCCAAGCTGTTTCTCCTGCTCTTCGTGCCGTTGCTCATCTGGCATCGACGCTGGAAGGCGCTGGCTGCCTTCGTGGGAACCGCGGGTGTCCTGACTGCTCTTGGGGTCGCCTTGTTCGGCACGGGGGCCTACCTGCAGTGGGCGGCAACCCTCGGCCGCGTCGGCTGGTGGTGGATCCCCATGAATGCTTCATGGCACGGCGTGGTGAGCCGCGCTTTCGAAGGCAGCGAAACGATCGCCCCCGTGGTCCACATACCATCGCTCGTAAAGCCCGTCGCGTTTGCCGGGTCCGTTTTTTTCGCGCTCGCCAGCCTCACATCGGCCCGGTCGGAAGCAGGCGCTCATCGGCGCGACCGCTCGCTTCTCGTCGTGTTTCTGGGGGCGATTCTCGCCTCGCCACTTGGCTGGGTGTACTATTTGCCGCTGGCGTACGGTCCGATGTTGGGGTGGCTCCGCTCCTGGCGTGCTGACGTCGGCGCTACCCGCGCCCGTGCGGTTGCTGTTTACATCGCCTGCGCCTGCCTGTTCGTGCCGCAGGAGATGGCGTCTTGGCTGCAACCCAACTCGATCGCGACGCTCACGCTGACCTCGGTGTACTTCTGGGGCGTTGTCCTGCTCTGGATCGCTCTCAGCCATAAGGGACTGGCGGCGGATGGCTAGCAATTCGGCGTCACAGCCAGCCGATGTGCGCACACGCTGGCCTGCGCTGGCGGCGATTGGCGTTTACCTGTTTCTGACAGCGGTGCTGGCCTGGCTCGGAATGCGACAGACCGCCGGCACGTTCGTATATGCCCAGGATGATCCGTATATTCACCTGACCCTGGCGCGGACGCTCGCCGAGTCTGGCGTTTGGGGCATCAGGCCAGGCGCGTTCGCGGGCGCCTCGTCGTCGCCTCTATGGACGGTGCTGTTGGCGGGGCTGCAGCGCGCCGGTGGGCCCTGGGTCCTCTGGCCCCTGGTGCTCAACCTGCTATCGGGCATAGGCCTGCTGCTCGTCGTGTCGAAAATTGTCGAACGAGAGGGACTGCACCGTCTGCAACTCCCCCTGCTCCTCGCGATGGTGCTCGTGACGCCGCTGCCGACGCTCGCGCTCATTGGCCTGGAACACACGCTCTTCATCGTTTTGGCGGTTGCGTTTTGCTGGCGAATCGCCATCCACGCGTCGTACGGCGGAGCTGAATCCTCGCTCGCCACGGGCATCCTCGCCGCTGCACTTGTCGCCACCCGGTACGAGGGATTATTTCTGATCGCCGCGTCGGCGGGGCTGCTTCTGTTAAGGGGCCGCCGGGCCATGGCCGTGCTCGTTGCCATGGCCGCCAGCCTACCCGTCGTCGCGTACGCCGCGTATTCCGTGGCGCACGGCGGAACCATACTTCCCAGCTCGGTGCTGATGAAATCCGGGCCTGCCCGGTTCGCCACCCTTGGCTCGGGTGTGGCCGCCGTCCTCAACGACTGGCTGTCCGTCGTTCAACTGTTCAACCGACCGGCAGAATCAGTGCTCACGCTCGCGGTGCTCCTGGCCCTCGCATTGACGTGGGAGATCGACAGCGACGCGAGCCGCCGGTCGCGTGCTATGGCGCTTCTGTTCGTCGCGGCGTCATTGCTGCACGCTTGCCTCGTAAAGATGGACTGGTTCTTCAGGTACGAGGCGTACTTAATCGCAATGGGACTGCTTGCGTTCGGGCTTGTCGCAAAACCATTGACCATTGCGCTCCGGTCGGGTGGCCGCAAGCGGCTGAACGCGGCGGCAACGGCCCTCGTCATCCTGCTGGCGGCTCCCCTCGCCGTGCGTGCGCTGTCGGCGCTCGCGGTCACGTCGGGCGCGATGCGGAACGTCTACGAGCAGCAATACCAGATAGCGCTTTTCTTCCGCGAGGCCTATCCTCGCGACGCCATCGCGCTGAATGACATCGGCGCGGTCAGCTGGATGGGCTCGTCCCCGATTGTCGACGTGATGGGGCTCGCGACCTCGGAGATCGCTGAACTGAAGCGCAGAGGTCAGTTCAACCGTGATACGCTCGCGGCCGTGATCTCGAACAGGAATGTGAAGGCCATTGCGATGTACGAGGGCGTGTTCGCTTCGGTCATCCCGCGCAGCTGGCAGCTCGTGGGGGAGTGGCAGATTGTGCAGAACGTCGGAGGAGCCTCGGAAGACACCGTGGGGTTCTTTGCGCCGACGGCGGCGGATGCCGCGAGGCTGCGAGCCGCACTCGAGGCGTTCCGGCCGAGGCTTCCACAACCAGTACTGTACCGATCACGCCTCGACGCCGAATCCGCGTCGGTGGGGCGGAGCGTCAGCCCCTGAGCTGTTGATAGGTCGTAAAGAGGAATCCTCCGACCGTTGCGACAGTCCTCTGCAGAGCGAGCAGGAATTCCCGGGGCCCGCCGGCGAAGAACACGAGCAGCGTGATCGCAATGACGACCACGACTACCGTCATGCTCGTTTCCGAGGAGGCTCCTGACGTTCGCATCGCTGTTTGGCCCTCCATCTTTAGATAGACTATCGCGAACTCCCGTAGTCAATACGGGCGGAGGATACCTTCTGTCACGGGTAGCGCGTGCTGCGTGTCGCCCACGATACGAGTTGCGGAACCTTTCACGGGCGTTCCAGGACTACCCACGACGGGTCACGAAACGTCTCATGCCACCCGTCCCGAGTGAGTGAGGCGACCGTGGGAGAGTGCGGTGGCAGCGCGGCGCAGCTGATGCCCCATTGTGCGAAAAGGACTTTGTAGTCGCCCGTTTCCTCCACCCGGCTCGCAGCCTGGATGAAAGGAATCGGATACTGATCCTGGCGACTGTCGATGAAGACCCGCTGTTCGGGCACGAACCAGATGAGCGGCCCGCCGTCGGCATACGTGTTATAGAGCGGTGGCCGACAGCCGCGAACGGCGGCGGCCGCTGAGGGCGAGATGGGGGTCCAGCCCAGCATGGCCCACGGTGCACTCCACGCCCTCCAGATGACAATCAAGGCCACCAGCGATGCCACGAGTGGGATCCCGACGTGCGTGACCCGACGCGATGGAAGCGTCGGAACTTCGTGGGCGACGCTCGTTGGCTTGCCGGCCGTCGGGTATGTCAATCGTGTCAGCGCTGGCGCGGCCAGCATCATGAAAGCGGGCACATTTCGCAGGGTGCGTACGGCAAGCGGCAGCGCCAGCATCGCCGCCGCCGCAAGCGCTCGGTCTTCGTGGTTTGGCAACCTCCGCCAATGGCGCGCAAGTTGCCAAAGGAAAAAAGCGGCGAGACCCCAGAACAGCATGTGCTCTGGCGGCAGCGCGGTTGGCTGCCATTCCTCGATTCGGTTGGCGCTCGAGCGGGCGATCGAGGCAACGAGCTCTGTCCAGCTCCGAGCCCCCAATGGTGTGACGAGCGTGGCCACAACGGAGGCAACGAAGCAAGCGGTGCGAGGCAGCAGCCGATCGTGGTCCCAGAACGCCGCTGCCACGGACGCTCCAACAACGACAAGCCCCATCGCGACGCCCGCGTGGAGGTTCGCCCAGAACGCGATCGCGGGCGGGATCAGCCACCACCGATCACGCGCGACAAGGATCGCGATGAGCGGCAGCATCACGATGCTGAAGACCTGAGGACGGACGGACCAGATGGTCGTCGCACCGGCGGAAGCCAGTGCGAACAAGACAATACGCATATCGACCGGTCCCTGCATCTGTCGCCAGACGAGCGCCCATGCGGCGAGGATGAGGGCCGCACAGAAGGCGGTGAGAATGGGAAGTCCGCCGATCGAGAAGAGAAGGTAGAACAGACTTTGAGAGACCCAGGAATGATTCCAGAAGAAATGGCCGTAGGCGGTGTACGAGAAGCGATCGGTGAGTAGCGGCTCGTGGTCCCGCAGCGTCTCGTAGCCGGTCCGTAAGTGCCACCACGTATCGTTGTGCACGGGCATCAGGCACGCGACGACGCCAAGCGCAAGGAACGCAAGGGTCGGGATCGGCGAGATGAGACGAAGTGCGGGCGGCGCCTTCATACCTTGGCGATATGATAGTGCGGCGGTCGCTCATGGTTCGTTCCTCGCGTGCCTGCTCAAGGTCGGCTTGGGGCACGACGTTCCGGGTCGTCACTCTCCCGCTAGGCAGAATTGTCATCGCCCGGTGCATTTTGATTCGCGAGCTTTCTGCTGGATGACGAATTTGCCATCGGCATTACAATTGCTGCTGCCCGCTCGTCGATGTCTCATGGAATCTTCAGTCTCGGCGCGCTGCTGGCGCGAGCCTGGAAGCCGGCGCACGCGCTGCTTCCGTGGGCGCTGACGAGCGCCCTCCTGACGACGGCGGCGATGTGGGATTTCTGGGCGCGCGGCGGGTTGATTGATTACACGGTGCTCGGCCTGGCGGCTTACGAGGTGATGATCGGGCTCATGGAGGACGACGTGACCGTTCCCCTTGGCGCCTCAGAGCGGCGCAGGTAGGTCGCGAGCAGCCACAAGGCGAGTCCCATCCCGATCGTGGACGGCTGCACGCCGTACATCCGCGCGAGCAGCGTGCCGGGCCACGCCCCGATGTAGAGAAGAACGATTGCGACGCGCCAGGCGGTCTGATGCTCCGTCGGCTCGCCGCCCAGCCGCCAGTCCGCGAGGAGCACCAGCGGTATTGCGAGCAACAGCAGGTCGTACGTCAGCAGGTGAGGGCTCGAAAAGAGCATTGCGAGCGTCAGGGCACTCCACTTCAGCCGCAGGTCGTCGGTTACGCGCCAGCTATGCCATGCCGCCCACGTCGCGAACACGATGCCGGCGAGGACGGCTACTAACAGAATTGCAGAGTTCGTGGTCGCAAGCCGTACGAGTCCTCTGAACGAATGGGACTCCGTGGAGTACATCTGGACGAGCTCCGGTTTCGTCGCGATCGCGATCAGAATGTCCGCGTAGCGAACGAACGTCGACTTTCCAACGACTGCCAAGCTGACGGCGAGCTCGAGGCCCGCTCCCAGAGCTAGCCCGAGAAAAAGCCGCCACTCGCGTGCGAGCAGCACGATGAGGACCGGCGCGATCAGCAGGTTGGGCTTGTAAGCGAGCGCTCCCAGCGCTACGCCGGAGGCCAGCGGGTAGCCGCCCTTGTGGAGCCAGACCGCGAGTGCCAGGAGCACGAGCGAGAGAGTGCTGATCTGCCCATACCGAAGCACTACGAACACCGCGGGCCACGACGCCGCGAGCAGCGCCATCGTTAGCGGATCGGCTCGCAGGATTGCGGTCGTCCGCATCAAGAACGCGACCGCGATACCGTAGAGTAGGCACGACATGGCGGACCATGCTGCGGCTGCTTGAAGAAATGTCAGCGCTGCGAGCGGCGACATGAGGAGAGCGATTACAGGACTATAGTTCGGGTGAAATCCGGTGAGCCCGAGACGCCCATCGACGCGGCTGGTGGCCACTTGGGCGTGAGCGCCTGCGTCGTAGAGATCAGACGGTCGGCCTTCGCGGATCAGTGAACCGTACGTGTAGAACTGCAGGAAGTCCGGGACCTTCAGACGGCCCGTTCGGTCAACCAGGCCGGGCCCACTGAGATCCCATACGTGAATGGAGAGACTGACCGCAAGGACGATGAGACACACGAGCCGAACACGGCGGCGGGTCATTGGATGGAAGCATCCTATCGATGGGCCGTTGGCACGAGCAAGTCCCCATGTCCTGGCCGCCGCTGTCGTGATCTGCGCTGCCGCGTATCTCTGGCCGTTCATCGACCGGGGCTGGATTCCGCACGATGAGGGAACGATAGCCGGCGATGCAGTGCGCCTGCTGCAGGGTGAGCTGCCGCACGTCGGCTTTCAGGATCCTTACATCGGCGGGATGACCTGGTTCTATGCCGCATTGTTTCGGGTATTCGGTGTCGACCTCGTGATCATTCGCGGGGCGCTCTTTGCAGGGGCACTTCTATCGACGTCCGCTTGGTACTGCATCGCGTCCCACTTCGCCCGGCCCCTCCCAGCCGCGGCGGCCGCCCTGGTGGCGCTCGTCTGGTCGTTCCCGAACTACTTCGCCGGCCTGCCGTCCTGGTGGGTGTTGCTCTTCGCGTCGCTGGCCGTGCTCGGGTTGATGCGCTTTCATCACACGGGGCGCATGCGCTGGTTGTTCTCAGCGGGCCTCATGCTGGGGCTCGCCTGTGCGTTCAAGCAGCCGGCGGTGTACGCGGTCGCAGCGGCGTGGCTCTCCGTGTCGTACTACGAGGGACTGGAACGCTCGGCCGGAACAACCACGGGACCGCGGTCGGCGAGCGGCCTCGCCCTCAGAATCGGCGGCGTCTCCATGATTCTGCTGGCCCTCGTTGTGCTAATCGGATTCCACGTCCGCGCGGATGTCTGGGTTGTGCTTGTCCTTCCGATTGCGACGCTCGCGCTCTTCGTGGTTGTCGAGGAGTGGCGGTACGGGGGTCGCGCGAAACCGGAACGTTCCGAGTGGCGCCTGCTGCGGTGGACCGCGACGTTCGCGGCCGGCATTGCGATCCCGCTGGCCTTGCTGGTCGCGCCGTATGCGCTTGACGGAGAGCTCGGGCCATTTTTCTATGGCACGTTCGTTCTGCCACAGTTACGAGTCGATCACGCCGGCTTTCCTCTTCAGCCGCCAATTGTCGCGATTGGCCTGGTCCCTTATCTGGCGGTCGTCTTTCGCTTGGCCTCGAGGCGTTGCCCGGCGATCCCCGAACTCATCGCCGCCTGGCTGCTGCCCGTGGCGGCGGCCTTGGGTTGCCGTTCGATGCTGGGCTACTACCTGACCTGGAACGCGGTTCGATACAGTCTCCTGGCAATTGTCCCGCTGGTCCTCATAGCGCTCACGGGAGCGCACGCCAGTACGACGGATTCCGCGGCGGCCAACCAGTCGGATGAGCGCGTCAACGGCCAGGTCCATCCACGGCGGGCGGATCTCTTTTCAGTCGCGGTCATGGGTGCGTCGATGGCGCTCTTCCAGTATCCGTTCGCAGCGCCGATTTATTTCTGTTACGCGGCACCACTCATCCTTTTGGCTCTCTTCGGTGCTGTGCAACTCCAGGATCGATTTCGTCCGATTCACTCGGTCCCGCTGTTCGCCTCGATTGCGGCGTTCGCCATCTTGTCCGCCAATCGCGGTTATGGGGATACCATCGGCGCCATGCCGGAGGTCAGACGCTTCGATCATCCGCTGAACATTCCCCGCGCGCACCTGTTGGTCGGCGCCGACGACGCCGTGACGTACTCGACCGTTGTGCGCCTCGTGCAGGAGCATGGGAGGAGTCAGTTCATCCATGCATTTCCGGATTGCCCCGAAATGTACTTCCTGACGGGGCGTCAGAATCCGACGCCATCGAACTTTGACTTCTTCTATCCACTCAGCGATCGTGCCGTGGACCAGTTGTGGCACGACCGGGGCATAAACCTGGTCGTGATCAACCATCTGCCGCGGTTCTCTCCGACAGTATCGGCCGCGCAACTGGCGCGGGCTCGGAGCGCGTTTCCCGAAGGCGTGCGCGTCCAGCAGTTTGAAGTGCGATGGCGGGAGCGCTAGTGCCGTGAACGCCGTTTCGCGCAAATGGACTGTGGCGGCGGCGCTGGGCCTGGTGACAGGCGCGTTGGTCGCCTACGTGT